>QUBZ01000044.1 GCA_014338005.1 Chloroflexota bacterium
CCACCACTCGCCCAGGGCTGCGGTGTTCGGCGTTTCCATCGGCCCGAAGCAGCCATAACAGCCCCGGTTGTAAGCCGGGCAAAGCGCGCCGCAGCCGGCGTGTGTCACCGGCCCCAGACAAGGCGTACCGTGCGCGACCATCACGCAGACTGTGCCGCGCTGCTTGCATTCCACGCATACACTGTACGAGGGGGTGTTGGGTTTGCGTCCGTTCAGGTAGGCGCTGAGTACCTCGACCAACTGGTATTTGTTGACGGGGCAGCCGCGCAGTTGGAAGTCTACGAACACATGATCGGCGATGGGGGTGGATTTTTCCAGCGTTTCGATGTACGCCGGTGTGGCATAAACTGCTTTAACATAGCTGTTAACATCTTTGAAGTTTCGCAGCGCCTGGATACCCCCGGCGGTGGCACAGGCGCCAATCGTCACCAGAAATTTAGAGCTTTTGCGAATCTGATGAATACGCTCGGCGTCGTGAGGGGTCGTGATCGAACCCTCGACCAGCGACACATCATAGGGGCCGCGCACAACGGAGCGCGTGGCCTCCGGGAAATAGGCGATTTCGATTGCCCCGGCGACGGCCAGGAGTTCGTCCTCGCAGTCCAGTAAGCTCAACTGGCAGCCATCGC
Source organism: Chloroflexota bacterium (assembly GCA_014338005.1). Taxonomy (GTDB): domain Bacteria; phylum Chloroflexota; class Anaerolineae; order Aggregatilineales; family Phototrophicaceae; genus CFX2. The sequence goes on from QUBZ01000044.1 coordinate 630, forward strand.
AGGAGGCAAATTTCCAGACGGCGAGTTTGGGTTTATGGTCACGCGGCATGGTTATATCTCCCACATGGCAAGCCAGTTTTGCATCTGGCTGTACGGATAGACGGGGCCGTTTTTACAGATGAAGGTCGGCCCAAACTGACAGTGACCGCAGAAGCCGACGGCGCATTTCATGTTACGTTCCATCGAGATGTAGATGTTATCGGGGTTAACGCCGCGTTTCTGTAGTTCGATGGCGGTGAAACGCATCATCACCTCCGGGCCGCACACCATTGCGATGGTGTTCAGCGGGTCGAACGGCGCTTTGGGGATAAGTTTGGTGACGACGCCGACGTTGCCGTGCCAGCGGGTATTGGCATAGTCTACCGTGACATAAATTTCAAGGTCGAAGCGCGCGCGCCATTTCTCCAATTCCTTGCGGAACAGGATGTCTTCCGGGCTGCGGCAGCCATACAGCAGCACGATTTTGCCGTAGCGGTCGCGTTGGGCGAGTATCTGATAAAGCGCCGGGCGCAGCGGGGCCAGGCCGATACCGCCCGCCACAAATACCAGGTCGTTACCCTTCGCCGCCTGAACCGGCCAGGCGCTGCCGAAAGGCCCGCGCACGCCGATGACATCGCCGATTTTGAGCTCCCGCATCGCGCGCGTGACCGTGCCGACGACGCGCGTGGTATGCACCAGCGTTTCGGGATGCAGGGGGTCGCCGCTGATCGAGACCGGAATCTCGCCGACGCCGTAGACGTAGAGCATGTTAAACTGGCCGGCTTCAAAGGGAAATGTCTGATACCCCTCCAGAGAGACTAACTCAACGGTGAAGGTATCGTAAGACTCTTTAAGAATACGATGGATGCGGAATAGACCCGGCAGCATCGGATCGGTGGCGGTCAGTTTTTCGGTGAGCAGATTTTCAACCATAGATGTCCAACACCTGTAGTCTAGTCGCGTGCAGGCGATCAATGACGATGGCGGCGAAGCGTTTCATCAGTTCGTAACCAAGATCGGTATCCGCGTCGCATTTGCCGCGCAGGCAGGCGCCATCCAGGGCGATGGCGCGCGTCAGGCTGACTGCTCGCGCGCTGAAGTGCCACTTGTAAGGCGGGAACAGCCAAGACCAGCCGAGAATATCATCTTCGTGGACGGTGTAAATCGGAAGCTGTCCCCGGCGCGGGTCGTGCAGTTCAATGACAACCTGGCCGTGCCGGATGAGGTAAAACGTGTTGGCCGGTTCGCCTTCGCGGAAGATGTAATCACCGGGGTCGAAACGCGCGTTGCTGCCGCACCCGGCGATTATATCAATATATTCGGGCTTGAGGTCCTGGAAAAATCTGGTTTCTTTGAGAATAGCGTCAAACGTTTTCATGTTTTACCCCTTTTTTAGAAGTTTTGCCCCCGCCTGCGCGGACAGCCTGAACTTCCTCGGTGATGTCTATGCCCACCGGACACCAGGTGATGCAGCGCCCACAGCCGACACAGCCCGATGTGCCAAACTGGTCAATCCAGGTCGCCAGTTTGTGGGTCAGCCACTGGCGATAACGTGATTTGGTGGAATAACGCACGCTGCCGCCATGAATGTAGGAAAAGTCCATCGTAAAACAGGAGTCCCATTTTCGTACCCGTTGGGCCTGTTCGCCGGTCAGGTCGGTTACATCCTCGACGGTGGTGCAGAAGCAGGTGGGGCAGACCAGCGTGCAGTTGCCACAGGTCAGGCAGCGCCGGGCGACATCATCCCAGCGAGGGCTTTCGTAGCTGCGGTACAGCAGTTCCTTCAGGTCATCGGTCTTTAATTCGCGCCCCATACTGGCGGCGGTTTGCGCCAGGATACGCTCGGCTGCCTCGATTTCGCCTTCACCGGCGGGGCGGTGGGGCAGCTCTCGCATTATTTCGGCGCCGGCTTCCGAGCCGATTTCGACCACAAAATAATGGCGTTCGTCTTCCAGAATTTCGGTCAAAGCCAGGTCAAAGCCAGAAGACGCCTTTGGCCCGGTATTCATCGAAGCGCAGAAGCAGGTGCCGCCGGCGCGGCCACAGTTCACGGCGACGATGAAGGTATTCTCGCGGCGAGCCTTGTAGTGCGGGTCCAAAAACTCGCTGTAGAGGAAAACCTTATCCTGAATGGCGATGGCCTGAAGCTCGCACGCCCGCACGCCGACGAAAGCGTAACGCGGGGACGTATCTTCCGCCGTGATCTGGAACGTGCCGTTGCTGCGATGGGCTTCCCACAGGGTGAGGGCAGGGGGATGTAGAAAACGCTTCCAGGACTGCGGGCTGGCCGTGTAAGCAAAGAGGGCTTTATTATCGCTCTTTTCAAGACGATACGCCCCGGCAGACTGTGAGTCCGTCCAACCAACCGGAAATTCATGATCGGACAGAACTTCATCGTAGATTACCGCGCCATCGCGCACGGTTGGGCCGATGACATGATAACCCTGAGCGTTTAAAACTTCGAGCAGCTTTTGGAAGTCTTTACGCTCAAAAATCAGAGGGGGTGATACAGGAAAAGGTGATGGTATTGCCATAGGGTATAGTCCTCCTAAGGTGAATTGTATGTATCACCGTATTTTTTACGCATATGCCGAAAATACATGTTTAATTGTGCAAAAAGTCACAAATGAAGGACAAAGATCATCGTTGGATGTGCCGTTCTACACTGTCGGCGCGGCGTCCTGCCGTTATAAACTTATTAGGACAAAAAGGAGTCAATCCCTTACAATGTTGCAAGTAAGCCTGCTGATTGCTGCGGTGTTCTGCGCCATCCAGGCAATTCGCACACCGCGTTTGTTAGTTGCGGCTATCTGGCTGGCGGGCGTCAGCGCGTTGGTGGCCGTTTTGCTGTATCTGCTGGGCGCTCATGAGGTTGCCGTCATCGAGTTAAGCGTGGGCGCGGGGCTGGTAACTGTTCTGTTTGTGTTTGCCATCAGTCTGGCAGGCGAAGAAACGACCCGTCTGCCGGCGATCATTCCGCGCCCGCTGGCGATAGGATTGGTCGCTGCTTCCATCCTGCTGCTGGCCTGGATGCTGGCGCCGACGGACAGCCCACCGGCAGCCGCCGACGAATCCTCATTTACAGTCGTGGTATGGCAGGAACGGAGCGCCGATACTCTGGCGCAGATCGTGTTGATTTTCGCGGGGGTATTGGGTGTGCTGGGAATTTTGGCCGAAGAACGTCCCGTCGAAAAACCCGGCGTAGAAGCCGTGCAGCCGGGCGATGCGCCTGCCGACAAACTGCCGGAGCAAGTGGGTTTTGAGGTCGAGTCAAGCCTGGAAAGGGAGCATGCATGACCCCATTACACGTAGCGGCTACCGGGGCTTTGGTTTTGCTGGGCATCGGACTGTACGGCCTGCTGGCGCTGCGGAACCTGATTAAGGTTATTATCGCCCTGCAAATTATGGTTAAGGGTGTAGTGCTGGCGCTGGTGGCCGCCGGCAGCATCAGCGGCCAGATTAATCTGGGGCAGAGCCTGGCCGTGACGCTGATCGTTGCCGATACGATAGTGGCGGTAGTGGGGCTGGCGCTGGCGGTTCAGGTGCGGCGGCGTTTCGGCTCGCTGGATGTTCAGGAACTTTCGACCCTGCGGGGTTGAGCGGTTTTTCTGTAAGAAGGGGCATGTATGTTCAATCTGGTTCCGCTCGTTATTGCCTTCCCGGTGGCCGGAGTGCTGCTGAACCTGGCCTTTGGGACGCGCATACGCGAACCTATCACAGGGATTATCGCCAGTGTGATATCTGGACTGGCTTTTGCCGTGTCTGTTCTCCTGTTGTTGGCGCTTATATCGCAGCCGGAAGGCGCGATTGTTTCGCTGGGGGAATGGATACAGGTCGGCGGCCTGAGTATATCATGGTCGTTTCGGGTGGATACACTTTCGGTGGCGATGATGCTGGTGGTGACAGGTGTTGGAACGCTCATCCACATATACTCAATTGGGTATATGCACGGGGACGCGCGTTTTACACGCTTTTTTGTCTACTTAAATCTGTTTCTGGCGGCCATGCTGCTGCTGGTGAGCGCCGATAATTTTTTGCTGCTGTTCGTCGGCTGGGAGGGGGTAGGGCTGTGTTCCTACCTGCTGATCGGCTTCTGGTTCGATAAACCCGGCGGCGAGGGCTGGCGAAACAGCAGTGCCGCGCGTAAGGCTTTTCTGGCGAACCGCGTCGGGGATGCCGGGCTGCTGCTGGCGATGTTCGCCATGTTCTGGGTGTTCGGCTCGCTGAATTTTGCCGATGTGCTCGGCCAGGCCGAGGAAACCCTGGCGGTCGGCGCGCCGCTGGCGACGCTGATCTCACTGCTGCTGCTTTTGGGCGTGACCGGTAAAAGCGCCCAGATTCCGCTGTTCGTATGGCTGCCGGACGCAATGGCCGGCCCAACTCCAGCCTCGGCGCTCATCCACGCCGCGACGATGGTCACAGCCGGCGTTTATCTGATCGCCCGCACAGGGGTTTTGTTCGCGCTGTCGCCGGTCGCGCAGGGTATGGTGGTGCTGGTGGGGACGTGTACGGCGCTGCTGGCGGCCAGTATTGCCGTCGGGCAGAATGACATCAAGCGCGTACTGGCCTATTCGACCATCAGCCAGCTTGGGTTTATGGTCGCGGCGGTGGGCATGGGCGCATATACGGCAGGGCTGTTTCACCTCGTTACCCATGCGTTTTTTAAGGCGCTGCTGTTTATGGCCGCCGGCTCGGTGATTCACGGCGTCGCGCATGGTTTCGGCCATGCCGGGCGCGGCGAGGCGTTCGACCCGCAGGATATGCGGGTGATGGGCGGTTTGCGGTCGAAGATGCCGGTTACATTCTGGACGTATATCGCGGGCGCGCTGGCGCTGGCGGGGCTGCCGCCGCTGGCCGGTTTCTTTTCAAAAGATGAAATTTTGCTGGTGGCGTTCGAGCATTACCCGCTGGCTTATGTCGCGCTGACGGCGGCGGCTTTTCTGACTGCGTTTTACATCGCGCGGCAGATGTTGATGGTATTTTTCGGCAAAGGGCGGACTCAGGCCGCCGCGCACGCCGTTGAAAGCGGGCGTTATATGTTAATCCCGCTCATCATTTTGGCCGGGCTGTCGGTGATCGGCGGGGCGCTGAACCTGCCGGGCGTTCACACACTGGGCGGCTGGCTGGAACACACCACCCATGAGGCCGAAGCCGGGGCATTTAACGCCGGCGTGGCGGGGGTTTCGACGGCGCTGGCGCTGCTGGGTTTTGGGCTGGCGTATATGCTGTATGGCCGCCGCCCGGTCGGCGAGCGCGACCCGCTGGAAGGCGCGCTCTTTAACGCGCTGCGAAACAAATGGTGGGTGGACGAGCTTTATGATCGGATTGTGGTGCGCCCGTACAACTGCCTGTCCCGGTTAGCCGCCGGGTTTGACCGTACTGTAATAGACGGCGCGGGGCTGCGGCTGGCGCGGCTGATGATCTGGTTGGGCGAAACGGCGCGCATCACGCAGACCGGGCAGTTGAACTGGAACGTGGCCGGGATTGTCGGCGGGCTGTTGATCGTCCTGATTATTGTGGTATTGGGGAGGGGCGCATGAACCCGGCTGTGCCTGTCAGTCTGATTATCGTGCCGCTGGCTGCTTCGCCGCTTCCTTATCTGATAGGCCGCCTGCCTCGCCGGATATTTCTGACTCCCCGGTGGATTGCGCTGGCGGCGCTGGCTGTTGTGTGGGTGGTCTTTGCGTTGATGATGCGGGATTATGTCGCGCCGGTAACGCTGCAATTCGAGGCGGTCGCTTTTCAGGTAGACGGCCTGAGCCTGCTGCTGGCGGCGCTGGCGCTGGCGCTTGGCACGCTGGCGGTGATCTATTCCGGGCCGTATATGGCCGGGCAAACCGGCGAAGAAAAATATTACGCCCTGCTGCTGGTGCTTACCGGGGCGATGATCGGCCTGGCCTGCGCCGCCGATCTGTTCAACCTGTGGGTGTGGTTTGAGGCGATGGTGATCTGCACCTATCTGCTGGTCGCTTTTTATCGTCAGCGGCCAACTTCACTGGAAGCGGGGGTGAAATATCTCGTTCAGAGCGCAGTCGGGTCGGTGCTGGTAGTGCTGGGTATCGCGCTGGTGCTGGCGCAGACCGGCACGCTTGATCTGGCTGCCATCCGGCAGGCCACCGGCGATGCGACATTGATGCCGGTGGCCGGGGCGCTGTTTTTGATCGGTTTTGGCGTCAAACTCGCCATCGTGCCGCTGCATACCTGGCTGCCGGACGCCTACGCCGAGTCGCCCAGCGGCATCAGCGCGGTGTTATCCGGGGTGGTGACTAAAGCCGGTCTGGTGGCGCTGCTGCGGGTGGCGGCGGCGCTGGCGGGAATCACGCTGTCCTGGGGCGTGCTGCTGATGGCCTTCGGGACGCTGAACATCTTGGTTGGCAACCTGCTGGCGCTGCGGCAGACGCAGATCAAACGGCTGCTGGCGTATTCCAGTATGAGCCAGATCGGTTACATGCTGCTGGGCCTGGGCATCGGCATTTATACCGGCGAAAGTTCGGGCATTCAGGGTGGGCTGTTCCACGCGCTGAATCATGGGCTAATGAAAGGTCTGGCATTTTTCGCGGTCGGCGCGGTGTTATATGCCCTGGGGCGGCTCTCTGGCGGCGAACATACGTTGGGCATCGGCGATCTGCGCGGCACGGCGCGGCGTTATCCCCTGATCGGGCTTGCTTTGACTCTGGCGCTGTTGAGCTTGGGCGGTGTGCCTCCGCTGGCCGGGTTTATGTCGAAATGGCAGATTTTCGCCGCCGGTGTCGGGACCGGCACGGGATGGATTGATGCGCTGGTCATCTTCGCCGCGCTGAACAGTGTGCTTTCGCTGGCTTATTATCTGCCGGTGATTAACATGCTCTTTCAGGACTCTTCATCCACTGCCGGGCAGACGGCGCGGTGTTTGCCGGTCGCTATTGTGCTGCCGGTGGTTTTACTGGCGGTGGCGATGCTGGTAGTCGGCCTGTGGCCGGGTGCGCTGATGTGGCTGACACAGCCCGCGACATCCGCGCTGATGGCGGCCTTTGGTGGTTTGTGAGGTGTGTATGGATGTTTTACTGTCGCCCCCTGCTGCGTTTCTGATTTATGTCGTGCTGGCCGGTTTGCTGGCGCTGTTCGGGAGAAACCTGGCGCCGAATCGGTCTGACTCGCCTTTAAAGAACAGCACGTATGCCAGCGGTGAGGCCGAACCGGAACACCTGGCCGCGCCGGGTTACAGGCCGTTTTTCCGCATCGCGCTGTTTTTCGCGGTGCTGCACCTGGGCGTGCTGGTGCTGGGCAGCGGTAATCTTTCGCCCGTTGAGGGTGTTTATCTGGCGGGACTGGGTTTGGCGCTGGTGGCGCTTATCCTGGGATAACGAGGGTAGAGAATATGGAACTGGGCAAGGTCTGGAATGACGTTTTCGACCGAGTTAAGACCTGGGCGCGGGTGAATTCGCCCTGGGTGCTTCACTTTAACAGCGGCTCGTGTAATGGGTGCGATATTGAAATCCTGGCGACCCTGACGCCGCGTTATGATGTGGAGCGTTTTGGCGTTAAGCTGGAAGGCAGCCCGCGCCATGCCGATGTTTTGATCTGCACCGGCCCGGTTACGCTGCAAGCGCGCGACCGGCTGCTGCGCGTTTACGAGCAGATGCCGGAGCCTAAATTTGTCATTGCGGTCGGCTCGTGTGCGATTTCCGGCGGAGCCTTCCAGGGGTGTTATAACGTCGTCGGGCATATTGACGAAGTGATTCCGGTAGATATTTACGTGCCGGGATGCCCGCCGCGCCCGGAGGCGATTATTGACGGCGTGGCGAAACTGCTGAGCAAGCTGCAAACCCCCGCAGCCGCCCGTCCAGTCGAGGAGACGGTTATATGAGCAGCGCCCAGGAGCGGCTGGCCGCCGCGCGGGACATTCTGGCGGCCTGGGTAAACGACTTTCAGGAGCCGGAGCCGGAGCGCCTGGATGCAGGCATCGCCCCGGCGGACTTAATGGCAGCGGTTCGCGCCCTGCAAACGGCACACTGGGGTTATCTGGCGGCCATCACCGGTCTTGATCTGGGCGCGGAAGCCGGACAGCTTGAAGTGTTGTATCACTTCTGCTCTGGCGCGGCGGTGATGACGCTGCGCGTACCGATTCCACGACAAGAATCGTCCGTGCCGAGCATCTGCGAGATCATTCCGTCGGCCAGTGTATTCGAGCGCGAGCTGGCCGAAATGTTGGGCGTGACTGTGATAGGGACGCCGAATACCGACCGGCTGTTCCTGGCCGACGACTGGCCGTTGGATAGTTATCCGCTGCGTAAGGATGCGTTTGTGGGCAGCGCGGAGAAGGAGCAGGGCGCATGAGTACAGACGGGAACTTGAGCGGAAAACGCTTTATCGTGCCGATTGGCCCGCAGCACCCGGCGTTAAAAGAGCCGGGACATTTCAGCTTTACGGTGGATGGTGAAATCGTCACGGATGCGTCGGTTCGGCTGGGATACGCGCACCGGGGAATCGAAAAAGCCACCGAAAGCCGTAACTGGACGCAAAGCCTGTACCTTCTGGAACGTATCTGCGGCATCTGTTCTCATGTTCATGCGCTGGCATACTGCCTGGGTGTCGAAAAGCTGGCGGGGGTCGAAGTGCCACCGCGCGCGCAGGCTATCCGCGTGCTGGTGGCAGAGCTGGAGCGCATCCACAGCCATTTTTTATGGCTGGGTGTGGCCGCGCACGAGGCCGGTTTTGATACCCTGTTTATGTACACCTGGCGGGACCGGGAAACGGTCATGGATATTCTGGAGGCGCTGACCGGCAACCGCGTGAATTATTCCGCGAACGTGTTGGGCGGCGTCAAGTTCGATGTGACGCCGGAAATCGGCGATACGATCCGGCGCGGGTTGGAATTCCTGGAGGGGCGCACCCATCATTATCTGGAAGTGGTGACGACCGACCAGGTGTTTTTGCAGCGCACACGCGGCGTCGGTGTAATGTCACTGGAACAGGCCGAAACGCTGGGCGTGGTCGGCCCAACCGCGCGGGCATCCGGCATGATACGCGACATCCGGGTAGAAGCGCCGTATGCGGCTTACGCCGATTATCCCGTTCAGCCCGTGCTGGCCGAAGCCGGAGACCTGGAAGCACGTTTTATCGTGCGTATCAAAGAGCTGTTTGAGAGCTACCGGATTATCCGGCAAATTCTCGATACCCTGCCGGTTGGCGAGCTTCAAACCCGGATGCCGCGCCGCGTGAAGGCCGGCGAGACGGTCAGCCGGGTGGAAGCGCCGCGCGGTGAACTGTTTTATTTCATCAAAAGTAACGGGACGGATAACCCGGAGCGCGTTAAAGTACGCACGCCGACACTGTGTAATATGGCTTCGGTGCTGGTGACGGCGGTCGGCCACCAACTGGCCGATATGCCGATGATTCTGGCCGGAATTGACCCCTGTTTTTCATGCAATGATCGTACTGTCATTGTGGCCGATGCTGACGGGGCTGCTTATACCTGGGAGCAGATTCGCCATCACGGTATCGCGTTTTATCAAGGGAAATAACACATGGATGTTCTGCGGACGCTGTTTACGCTGATGATTTTTCCCGGCGGCCTGTTCATCCTGTTCAACGGCATGGTTTACGAGTGGGCCGACCGTAAACTGGTCGCGCGGCTGCAAAACCGGGTTGGGCCGCGCTGGTTTCAACCGCTGGCCGATATGCTCAAGCTGCTGGCAAAAGAAGAAGTTGTGCCGGCCAGCGTTGACGCGCGCTTGTTCATCGGGCTGCCGGTGATCGCGCTGGCGGGGGTGCTTACCGCCGCGCTGTACCTGCCCATCGCCGGACTGCCGCCGGCCTACGGCTTCCCCGGCGATCTGATCGTGACGGTTTACATGCTCAGTCTGCTGACGCTGTGTACCGGCATTGCGGGGGCGAACACCAATAACCGCTTTTCGCTGGTGGGCGCGACCCGCACGCTGACGCAGTTGTTCTCCTATGAAGCACCTTTTATGCTGGCGATGCTGGGGCCAGCGGTGGCCGCAGGAAGCTGGCAGATCGGCGAAGTGATGGCTTATGCCGCTGGACACCCGGTTATTTTGACGCAGCCGGTTGGATTCGTGATCGCGCTGATCGGGCTGATGGGCAAGCTGGAGATGCGCCCGTTCGACGCGCCGGAGGCGGAAACGGAAATCGTGGCCGGGGCGATGACCGAATACAGCGGTCGGGGATTGGCGCTGTTTTACCTGGGGCGTTATGTGGAACTGATCGCCGGGCTGACGTTGGTAGCGGCCTTTTACCTGGGCGGTATCCAGAACCCGCTGGATTATTTCGTCAAGACTCTGGCGCTGCTGCTGGTGCTGGTAGGGCTGCAAACGCTGATGACGCGCCTGCGAATAGACCAGACGGTCGGTTTGTGGTGGCGTTATGGCACGCTGCTGGTTTTGCTGCAATGGTTCGTGACGTTATTGTTGAGGAGCTAACGACGTGAAAATCGGTTCAATGCTGGTAGATACGCTGCGTTCGTTTTTCCAGAAGCCTGTAACACAATTGTATCCCTTCGAGCGTCAAAAAACGCCCGAACGCCTGCGCGGCAAGCTGCACTGGGACTCATCGAATTGCAGCGGGTGCTGCCTGTGCGTGAAGGACTGCCCATCCGCGGCGATTGAGATCATCACTATTGATAAACAGGCCAAAAAATTCGCCATGCGTTATCATGCCGACCGCTGCACATACTGCGGCCAGTGTGTGAAAAACTGCCGGTTTGCCTGCATCAGTATGTCGAGCGAAGATTGGGAACTGGCCGCGCAGACGACCGCGCCGTTTACGGTCTATTATGGCGAGGAAGCCGATCTTGAGCATCTCCTGGAGCGAGTGCCTGAGCCAGCGGCTGGATAAGCCGGAGGACTGTCCTCGTTTAGCCATCCTGGGCATCGGAAACGAACTGCACGGTGACGATGCCGCCGGTATTATGGTCGCGCGCGGGCTGCAAACGGCGCTGGCGGGGCGAAAAGATGTGCTGGTGTTGGAAGCGGGTTTAGCCCCGGAAAACTGCACCGGCGTGCTGCGCCGTTTTGGCCCCGAACTGGTGCTGCTGGTGGATGCCGCGCAGATGGACGCCGAGCCGGGCGACATCCGGTGGCTGGCGATGGAGCAGATCGCCGGCCTTAGCGCCAGCACGCACAGCCTGCCGCTTTCGATGTTGGCCCGCTATCTTCATCTTGAGTTGGGCAGCCCCGTTTATCTGCTTGGCATTCAGCCGGGTGATCTGTCGTTTGCGGCAGGTTTGACCTCTGGTGTGCAGTCAGCAGTAGATACCCTCATCCAAACGCTGATCTGCCTGTTGTATTAAGCCTCACGCCGATTACTTGACAGAATCCACGAAAAATACCATACTGAGGTAAACTGGTCAGACCACTTACCAGTTCCGATTGAGCTTTATAGACAGGCGCACAGCATGAGTTGGACGAAACCCCAACGCCCGGTAGATCACGCCGAGCGGGCCTTAATTACCGCTATCCTGGAAGGGCATTTCCCGCCCGGTTCTACCCTGCCCGGCGAGCGCGATCTGGCCGCTCAATTAGGCGTGACGCGGCCTACACTGCGCGAAGTGCTGCGGCGGGTGGAGCGCGACGGTTGGGTGACGATTCACCAGGGCAAAGCGACAAAAGTCAATGATTTCTGGTGGGACGGCGGGCTGAATATCCTCAGCGGCATCGTTCGCCACAGCCGGACGCTGCCGCCGGATTTTGTGCCGAATTTGCTGCGCGTGCGGCTGGATATGGCCCCGTCCTATACCCGGTTGGCGGTTGAGCGGTCTGCCGAGACGGCTGCCGCGCTGCTGGCCGCTCATGAAAAACTTGAGGATGCACCGGACGCTTTCGCCAACTTTGATTGGATGCTCCAACGGCGGCTGGCGGCTGCTTCTGGCAATCCGGTTTATGCCATGATTTTGAACAGTTTTACCGGTTTTTACGAACCGCTGGCGCTGATTTATTTCGCGCTGCCGGAGGCGCGGCAGACTTCGCGCATTTTCTATGCGGCGCTGCTGGAGGCTGCCGGGCGGGGTGATGCTGGCGCTGCCGAGCGATTAACCCGCGCCGTGATGCTGGAAAGTTTGACTCTCTGGCGGAAGGCCAGCCCGGCCCCGTGAAGACGCCGGATTAACCGGCAGGAGAGGAAAAATGAGGCGATGGAATGGATGGGGAGACGACACGACCGGTTATCCCTTACCGGGTGGCGCGTTTCGTTTTCTGGCGGCGCGGCTTGGTGAAAGCGCGCCGCCCAAAGAGGCTTCATTTGAGGATGTGCTGAAAACCGTCCCTGACTCCCGACTGCCGCCGCATCCATTGGTGAACCATGACCCGGTGGAGCGTGTTCGCCATGCCAGGGGACAGAGTATGCCGGACTGGGTGGCACTGCGGAGCGGGCGCGTCGGGGTATTCCCCGATGGCGTGGCATACCCGATGAGCGCCGAGGACGTGCGCGCGTTGATACGCTACGCGGCGGAAACCGGCGCGCGGCTGATTCCATACGGCGGGGGTACAAGCGTGGTCGGCCACATCAACCCTCTGCCGGGCGGCAGGCCGGTATTGACGGTGAACATGAGCCGGATGAACCGCCTGGAACGGCTGGACGAAACCACCCTGCTGGCGACTTTCGGCGCAGGGGTGAGCGGGCCGGACCTGGAAGCGCAGCTTCGGGCGCGTGGGTATACGCTGGGGCATTACCCGCAGTCGTTCGAGTGTTCCACGCTGGGCGGCTGGATTGCGGCGCGTTCCAGCGGGCAGCAGTCATTATATTACGGGCGTATCGAGAGTTTGTTCGTTGGCGGGCAGGTCGAAACACCCGGCGGACATCTGGTGCTGCCAAATGTTCCGGCCTCGGCAGCCGGGCCGAACCTGCGCGAAATCGTGCTTGGCTCGGAAGGCCGGCTGGGAATCATCACCGAGGCGACCGTGCGAGTCTCGCCGCTGCCGGAACGCGAAGAATTTAGCGCGGTGTTTTTCCCGCATTTTGAGAACGGCCTGACTGCCGTGCGCGAAATCGTTCAGGCGCGGCTGCCGCTGTCCATGCTGCGCCTCAGCACGGCGGTGGAAACCGAAACCACGCTGGCGCTGGCCGGGCATGAGCGGTTAATCGGCGCGCTGGAGCGATACCTGAGCCTGCGCGGCGCGAGAAGTGATAAATGCCTGCTGGTGTTCGCTTTCACCGGAGGGCGCGCGCTGGGCGGCGTGACAATTAAAGAAACGCTGCGGATAGCGGGGTCGCGGGGTGGGGTGCATGTTGGAGATGTTTTTGGGCGGCAGTGGCAAAAATCGCGCTTTCGCACGCCGTACCTGCGGAATACGCTGTGGGAGCGCGGATACGCCGTAGATACCCTGGAGACTGCCACAACCTGGACGAACACCCCGACTATGATTACAGCGATTGAAACGGCGCTGCGCGGCGCGCTGGCCGACCTGGGGGAGCGAATTCATGTGTTTACGCATCTGTCGCATGTCTACCCGCATGGCACGAGCGTTTACACGACCTATGTCTTCCGGCTGGCGTCCGATGCGGACGAAACGCTGCGGCGCTGGCTGATGCTTAAAAAGGCCGCCAGCGAGGCAGTTGTCGCCAACGGCGGCACGATCAGCCACCAGCATGGCGTGGGGATAGATCATGCGCCGTACCTGGCCGCCGAAAAAGGTGAGGCCGGTATGAAGGCGCTCCGGGATGTGCTGGCGTCGTTCGATCCTGAAGGGGTGATGAACCCCGGCAAGTTAATTGTGCCATAACGCGGCCTGTAAAGCCGCCGGTTTATTGCGGGATGGGCTTATGTGGGCAAAGGATTGGCGCGAAAAAATCTGGTCGCAGATCGGCCAGCCCTGGGATGTGCTGGTTATCGGCGGCGGCATCACCGGGGCAGGCATTTTGCGAGAGGCGGCGCGGGTCGGCCTGCGGGTCTTGCTGGTCGAACAGCGTGATTTCGCCTGGGGTACATCCAGCCGTTCCTCAAAACTGGTGCATGGCGGGCTGCGTTATCTGGCGACCGGGCAGGTGGGCATCACGCTGACATCGGTGCGGGAACGCGAAAATTTGCTGGAAGATGGGCCGGGTTTGATAGACCCGCTCGGTTTCCTGATGGCGACACACCGGGGCGCTAAACCGGGGCGGCTGACCTACGGCGCGGGGCTGGCGGTGTACGACCTGATGGCGCTGCAATGGTCGCACCGTTATTACAGCGCCGAGGAATTTCGGATGCTGGTGCCGCATATCGCCGGCGAGGATTTGCAGGGCGGTTTTCGTTACGAGGATGCCCAGACGGACGACTCCCGCCTGGTGCTGCGCGTAATTCAAGAGGCGGCTGCCGATGGCGGCGCGGCGCTGAACTACGTTTCCGCTGACGAACTGCTGTTCAAAGATGGCAAGGTGGTCGGTGCGCGGCTGCGCGATCACATCACCGGAGAAACAGCCGAAGTTTTTGCAAAGGCCGTTATCAACGCGACCGGCGCGTTTGCCGACCGGCTGCGGCTGCAAGTGGGCGCGGAAGCGCGCATCCGCCCGCTGCGCGGCAGCCATCTGGTTTTTGCTGCCTGGCGGCTGCCGATGGCCCAGGCGGTCACTTTCGTGCATCCGTTAGATGGTCGCCCGGTTTTTGCGTTTCCCTGGGAAGGTGTGACGCTGGTTGGCACGACCGACCTCGACCATGAAGCGCCTTTGACGGATGAACCCGGCATCTCACCGCAGGAAGTGGCTTATCTGATGGCCGCTGTCGCGCACCAGTTTCCCTCGCGCGGCCTGACGCTGGACGATATTGTGGCGACCTATGCCGGGGTGCGCCCGGTCATCGGCACAGGCAAGGATGATCCCTCGAAGGAGTCCCGTGAGTATGTTGTCTGGCAGGAAAACGGCCTGCTGACCGTGACCGGCGGTAAGCTGACGACTTTTCGCGCCGTCGCTGTGGATACGCTGCGGATGCTCCACGAGCGGCTGCCGGATATGCCCTCGGTGAAAACAGATGTGCCGGTTTTAAATCCGGTGAATATTGAACTGCCGGGCAGCTTGAGCGAAACCATCCGCCGCCGCCTGCTGGGACGATACGGAGTAGATGCTCTCGAACTGGTCAATGCGGCGCTGCCGGGCGAGTTAGAGTGCATTCCCGGTACGCTGACGTTGTGGGCAGAGCTGCGCTGGGCGGCGCGTGCCGAGGGGGTGGTTCATCTGGATGACCTGCTGCTGCGCCGCGTGCGATTGGGGTTAATTTTGCCGAACGGCGGCGCGGCGCTGATGCCGCGCTTCCGGCAGATTTGCCAGCCCGAACTAGGGTGGGATGATGCGCGGTGGGATGCCGAGGAGGCAGCTTATCTCCGCTTGTGGCGAAACTGCTATAGTCTGCCAGCGCGTGACGGCATTCCCGATTGGGCGGCAATGCTGGCGGCGGCTCGCACAGCCGTAAAACCCAAAAAGCGCCGCTTTACACGCGCATTCGTATTCCTCGTTATACTGGTGGCGGGGGTTGTGCTGCTGGCGCGCGCCCGGCGGCAGGCAGCGTCGAATCAATAACTTCAAATTCAAGAGAATACTGATGGTATGAGAGGGTCTAGAACCCTCTTTTTCGACCGGGGTTAGCGTTATTAAGGATGTTTTATGGAATATATTTTGGCGATTGATAACGGCACGCAAAGCGTGCGCGCGCTGCTGTTTGACCTGAAGGGAAATCTGGCTGCGAAGGCGCGTGTGCTGATCGAACCGTACTTTTCTCAGCATCCGGGTTGGGCGGAACAGGAGCCATCTGTTTTCTGGGATGCGACCTGCCAGGCCTGCCTGCGGCTGTGGCAGACCACCGATATTCCGAAATCGGCAGTGGCCGGGGTGGCGCTGACGACCCAGCGCGGAACGGTTATCAATGTGGATGCCGATGGGAAGCCGCTGCGTCCGGCGATTGTATGGTTGGACCAGCGCCGGACGGAAGGGCTGCCGCCGGTGGGCGGGTTCTGGGGGTTAGCCTTCAAACTGGTCGGCATGTCGGAGACGGTCGCTTACGTGCAGGCCGAAGCCGAGGGGAACTGGATTCGCACGCATCAGCCGGACATCTGGGCAAAAACGCACAAATATCTGCTGCTTTCCGGCTATCTGACCTACCGGCTGACCGGACGGCTGGCCGACTCGGTGGGCTGCCAGGTGGCTTATATTCCTTTCGACTACAAAGGTCTGACCTGGGCATCGCCCCGCGATTGGAAGTGGGAGGCGCTGCCGATGGACAAGGCGCTGCTGCCCGACCTGGTGCCGCCTGCCGGTGTGCTGGGGCAGATCACGGCGGAGGCCGCGGAGGCGACCGGTATACCTGCCGGGCTGCCGCTGATCGCGGCAGCGGCGGACAAAGCCTGCGAGGTGATCGGGTCGGGCTGCCTGGAGCCGCATGTCGGCTGTTTGAGCTACGGCACATCGGCGACGATTAATACCACGCACCGGCGTTATATCGAGGTGATTCCGTTAATTCCTCCTTACCCGGCGGCTATTCCCGGCGCGTACAGCCTGGAAATCCAGATTTATCGGGGCTACTGGATGGTGAACTGGTTCAAGCGGGAGTTCGGCCTGCGGGAGATGCGTATTGCCGAGCAGCGCGGCATCGAACCGGAAGCCCTGTTTGATGAACTGGTGAACCAGGTCCCACCCGGCTCTGAGGGGTTGGTTTTACAGCCATACTGGTCGCCGGGCATCCGCGTGCCGGGGCCAGAAGCGCGCGGCGCGGTCATCGGCTTCAGCGATGTGCATACGCGGTCGCACCTGTACCGCGCGATTCTGGAAGGGCTGGCTTATGCCTTGCGTGAGGGCAAGGAACGCACCGAACAGCGCAGCCGCGTGCCGATCACCGAACTGCGCGTTTCCGGCGGCGGCTCGCAAAGCGACGCGGCCATGCAGCTCACCGCCGACATTTTCGGTTTGCCGACGGCACGCCCGCACATGTACGAAACTTCAGGTTTGGGGGCGGCGATTGACGCGGCAGTGGGACTCAAACTGCACCCGGATTTTGATACCGCTGTACGCGAGATGACGCATGTTGGGCGGGTTTTTGAGCCGGACGCGCGGACACGCATTATCTACGAAGACCTGTACCAGGGGGTCTATAAACGCATGTACGGGCAGCTTCGGCCTCTGTACGAACGCATTCGGGACATCACCGGCGTTCGCAAAACGAGGGCGCGCCGGTAAGCCGTTGTTTCTGGCAGTATGGGCGAAAGGTTTGAGAAGCGTTCAGGACAGGCTCTCGATTGCGTGTAGAATAAGGGGGATTGAGTCGTTTGTGTGAGGTAACTGCTGCATGATTGTACTCGGACACTGGGGCAGCCGCCCGGTGACGATCAGCATCAAACCCAACTGTCTGACGGTGAGTATTGACGGCCCGAAAGAGGCCATTGTTTACAGCTTCGATTATGCCGGGCGGCTGTGGACGGCTTTTCTGGACGATATTGCCTACCGGCGCGGGTTGGACGGAAAGATGGTCGCCAAATGGCGGCTGCCGGGCAGCGAGCGCGAGCGGCAGTGGTTGATGCCAGAAGCGGCTAATGCCTTGATCGAACGGATTCGGGAAGAAATATCCGGGCTGTATGCGGCCATCCAGAGCGGCGCTGTTGGCCTGAACGCGCCGCTGCCGCCGGCGGCAGAACTCGTTTTTGAACGTGCGATTCGGTTTGATGCAGCACATTCACGAGCCGACGCCGCGCAATATGACGCGGTGTATAAGCCGGTTGGTATCCTGCCGCCGGATCAGTATATGGCCGTTGTACTGCAAGCCACCGAAGGCTGCTCGTTTAATACCTGTACGTTTTGCAGCTTTTACAAAGATCGCCCGTTTCGTATCAAAAAGCCGGATGAGTTCCGGCGGCACGCGCGTGAGGTGCAGGATTTCCTGGGCGATGGCCTCAGCTTGCGGCGGGCGATCTTCCTGGGCGATGCTAATGCGCTGGTTGTGCCGATGCCCCGGCTGCTGCCGCTGCTGGAGGTTGTTCATGAGGTATATGATGTGGCGGCGTTGGGCGGCCTGTATGCCTTCCTGGACGGCTTCAGCGCCGAAAAGAAGACGGCGCGCGATTACGCCCTGCTGGCGCGGCGCGGGCTGGCGTGCGTGTACATCGGCCTGGAGAGCGGAAATACCGAACTGCTCGATTTTCTCAAGAAGCCCGGCAAGCCGGAAGACAGCATCGAAGCGGTGCGGGCGATGAAAGCCGGCGGGGTTGCCGTCGGCGTGATCGTGCTGCTTGGGGCAGGGGGGCATACCTATGCCGAAGCGCACGTCCGGGACACAATTCAGGTCATCAACGCGATGGATCTATCCGAGGACGATATTTTATACTTCTCGGAACTGGTGGTTGATGAAAACCTGCTCTACGCGCGCGACGCCTACCAGGCCGGGCTGAAGCCGCTGACGCGGGACGAACGCATCGCGCAGGGCGAGCGAATAGAAGAAGGGCTGCGCTTTAGCGGCAGGACGCCGCAGATCAGCCGTTATGACATCCGGGAGTTTATCTATTGATGACCCGACGAATGTATTATGATGATTCGTATGCGACGCGGTTTTCGGCGGTTGTGGTGGAGCGATTGGCTGTTGATGGCCGCCCCGCCGTCATCCTCGACCAGACTTATTTTTATCCGGCCAGCGGCGGGCAGCCCGCCGATACAGGCTGGATCAATAATGTTCCCGTCCTGGATGTGTTCGCGCGGGAGGGTGACGCGGCGGTCGTTCACGTGCTGGCGAACGATATGCCGGAGGATGCTGCCACGTGCCGGATAGACTGGGAACGCCGGTTCGACCATATGCAGCATCACACCGGCCAGCACATTCTGACGCAGGCGTTTGTGCAGGTGGCCGGCGCGAATACGGTGGGTTTTCATCTCAGCCCGGACAGTGTGACGATTGATCTGGATAAAATCAATATTTCGGCGGAAGCGGTCGAGCAGGTGGAAGAACTGGCGAACCGTGTGGTGTGGGAAAACCGCCCGGTCACGGCGCGGTTGGTGAAGGCTGATGAAACCGACCGCATTCGGATGCGGAAGATGCCCGGCCACCTGCTGACCGACGGCCTGCGCGTGATTGAGGTGGCCGATTTTGACCTGACGGCCTGCGGCGGAACGCATGTTGCCTGTACCGGGGAAATCGGCATCATCAAAGTGTTAAAGCTGGAGCGGCGCGGCGATAAAACGCGGGTCGAATTTCGCTGTGGTGGACGGGCGCTGCGTGACTATCGTCAGAAAAACGCCGCCGTCGGCGCGGCAGTCGCCGCCTTAACCTGCGGCGTGGAAGAAATCGAAGGGGCAATCCTGGCCCTGCAAGAGGATGTTCGGGGTTTGACGCGCAGTCTAAAAGCCGCAGGCGGGCAGCTTATCGCCTACGAAGCCGAGCGTTTGTTGGGAGAAACGGTCGAAACAAACGGCATTCGCATAGTCAAAAGGAACTTTGAGAGACGAGAGCCGTTGGAGCTCAAACACCTGGCGATGCAGCTGGTAGAAGCGCCGGGCGTAATCGCGCTGTTAGGCACTTCCGGCGAAAAAGCGCACCTCGTTTTTGCCCGCAGCGCGGATTTACCGCACGATATGAACGCGCTCATCAGGCAGGCGTTCGCGCAGCTTGGCGCGGGGCGCGGCGGCGGGCAGCCGGCACTCGCCCAGGGCGGGGGAGTCCCGGCGGACAGCACACAGATTCAAGCCGCGCTGTCCGCTGTAGAACAGTCTATCCTCAATAGCTGAGTAGGGGAGGGTTTAGAAACCCGCCCCTACAGAAGATACTGCCGATTGCAAAAAACGAAAGCGTGATGGTCTACTTCGCGGAAGCCAGCAACGCCTCGACCTCATCACGGCACGGCATACTGGGCGCGGTTCCCGGTCGGGTCACACACAGCGCCGCCGTCGCATTGGCAAAAGCGATAGCCTCCGTCAGCGGTTTACCTTCTGCCAGCGCCACCGCCAGCCCACCGTTAAAAGCGTCACCTGCGCCGGTGGTGTCCACCACGTTCACCTTAAAGGTCGGTATCACGCCGGTAGCGTCCTGGCGAACGTACTGCGCGCCCTGCGCGCCCAGAGTGACAACGACCGTTTGCCCGTCGTGCGTCAGTAAGGAACGCGCGGCCTGTTCAGCCGTCAGCCCGGACTTGCCGGACAGGACTTCTAATTCCGTCTCGTTTGGGGTGATAAAATCTGCCAATGCCACCACTTCGGCGGGCAGGTGGCCGGCGGGCGCGGGGTTGAGGATCGTCTTTACCCCCCTTCGTTTGGCAGCTTGCAGAGCATAAGCGACCATATCGTAGTTGATTTCCAACTGCGTCAGCACGATGTCGGCCTGCGCGATCAGATCGGCGGCTGCATCAACATCGGCAGCCTGAATATTCAAGTTCGCGCCCAAGACAACGACAATGCTGTTTTCGCCGGTGTCGTCCACAAAAATCGGCGCGACGCCGGTAGCGTGTTCGGGGTCACGCACGACGTAGCGGGTATTGATGCCTTCCTGCTCCCACGTTTTCAGCGCCAGATCGCCAAAAACGTCCTGCCCGACGCGCCCGATGAACGTCACGTCCGCTCCCAGACGCGCCGCCGCGACGGCCTGGTTCGAGCCTTTGCCGCCGGGACCGGTCACAAACTTGCGCCCGCTGACCGTTTCGCCGGGGCGCGGCATCCGCTCCATGTAAGATGTTAGATCGGTGTTAAAGCTGCCAACGATAACAATTTTTGCGGTCATGAAAAATCCTCTGTGAAAAACGCAGGCTAGATAGATTAATGGTTTGTCGTGTCCCAAACAAGACGGCGGGCTACATTCTGCCCGGCCAGCCGCGTGATAGTCGCTTCATCTATGCCAACAGCCCGGAGGCGCGGCAGGATAAGCTGCGGCAGCGCCAGCAGCCCCCATTCCCCACCCTGATGCGCCCACAAACCGGGTGCTGCCATGTCTAATCCCAGCGCCACCGAATCGGCCAGCCCATCTTTGACCATTGTTTCGATCAGCGGCCAGACATTTTCTTCCGGGTTATACTTCGGGCGCAGGAACGTATCGTATCCCAGCAGCGCCCCGGCTTTCGCCAGTTCTCGATGCAGGCCGATGTCGGGTCGTTTGTCCATATGGCATAAGTACAGGCGGTTCGCGCCGATGCCCAGATTGGCAAAAAAAGGCAGCAGCGCCTCGGCATTCTGCCCTTTTTCGGTGTGGACAAGGATAGCCGCGCCGGTCTGAAGCGATGCTTCGGCAGCCGCTTCGACCAACGTGCGCGTTTGCCCCTCGATCAGGCCATCATAGCCGATTTTGATGGCAGCTGCGCGCACCGTGCCGCTGGTTTCGGTCGTGCCGACCGTCAGCTCTTCGGTAAAAAATGTGGCGGCCTGCTTCTGGGTCGCCGTCCACAGCCAGCTTTCCATCGGATAATAACGTTTGAGGTGGAAGCCGGTGGCAGCCGTGATATACAGCCCGGAGGTTTCTGACAGGTGACTTAGCATTCTGGCGTCGCGCCCGCACCCCCCTGGCTGGCAGTCAACCAGCGCCGCGCCGCCGGCCCGCTTAAAATCTTCCAGTTCCGCCAGGATAGAGTCGTAATCGTCCAGTACCGGCGCATTTTCATCCATCACATTCGGCGGTGGTTTGATCCAGGCATGAGCGTGTCCGTCGGCCAGCGTAACCGCCTCGACCGGGATTTCGCCGGTCACGGTTCGTAGATTCATCGCAGCTCCTCGGCAATCAGGTCATAAACCGGCTCCAGCGCCGTATAGGATGCTTCAAAGATACGGCATAACGCTTCATAAATCGGTCGGACTGCCGGGTTCGGTTCGATGGTTTCGACGATTGGGTTCATTTGCTCGCTCATTGAAAAATCCGGGTAAAGGCCAACACCGATGCCGCCTACCAGCGCCGCGCCCATCGAGGTAGCTTCTTCCAGGACTGCCAGCCGGTGTACGGGGATACCATACACGTCGGCCAGGATACGATTCCAGAAGCGCCCGCGCGCCCCGCCGCCGATGAGCCGCATGGCTTCGACACGCGCGCCCTGCTCGGTAAAGGTGTTCAGAATCAGGCCGAGGTTCAGGCTGCACCCTTCCAGAACGGCGCGCATGATGTCGGCGCGGGTGTGACGAATCGTCAGGCCGATAAACGCGCCGCGCGCGCGTGGATTCCAGCGCGGGCTGCGTTCGCCCATCAAATAGGGCAGGTAGATCAGGCCGTTCGCGCCAGGGGGCGACTGCTCGGCAGTGAGGTTCATCAGGTCGTAAGGGCTGATATTAAGCGATTGGGCAGCTTCGGCTTCCGGCAGGCAAAGCTGGTCGCGCGCCCACTGGTAGGATGCTCCGGCAGCCTGCATCGTGCCGGTCGGCATAAACATACCCGGCACGACATGAGCGAAACTGACCACGCGCTGCGCCGGGTCGAAGATGGGGCGCGTGGTCGCCAGGGCAATCCAGGACGATGAGCCGATGTAGTTGTAGGCCGAGCCTTCCTGCGTGACGCCGGCGCCGACCGAAGCGCAGGGGCCGTCACCGCCGCCGATCACTACCGGCGTGCCGGCGGCCAGCCCGATTTCTTCGGCCACATCCGGCAGCAGTTCCCCGACAACATCAATGGAGCGCCGGACTTCGGGCAGTTTTGCCGGGTTGATCTGCGCGGCTTCGAGTATATCGGCTGACCATGTTCCGGCTTCCAGATCGAGTAAGTTCATGCCCGACCCGTCCGACAGGTCGGTGACGAAATTTCCGGTCAGGCGAGCGACCATCGAGTCTTTGGCGTGGACGAATTTGTGTGCAGCGTGGTAAATATCCGGCTGGTTATCGCGCAGCCAGAGGATTTTAGCGAGCGAATATGAAACGCTCAGACGGTGGCCCGTGATGGTATAAATCCGATCCGGCGAAATGCGTTCCGCCAGCCCGTTCACCTGCGCGACGGAGCGCTGGTCGGCCCAGATGATCGCATTCCGTAAGGGACGGGCGTTTGCATCCAGCAGGACGCAGCCCTGCATCTGGCCGCTGAAGGTGATACAGGCAATTTCATCTGGGCGCAGGCCGGCGACTTCCTGAACCAGCTTGCGCGTAGACTGGCAGATGGCTTGCCACCAGTCCTCCGGGTTTTGTTCCGCCCAGCCGGTGTGGGCGAATTCTGTTTTATAGCCATAAAAGGCGCTGCCGACGAGTTTCCCTTCACGGTCGTACAGGGTGGCCTTGTTGCCGGTTGTGCCGAGGTCGTGGGCAAGGATGTAATTTTTCATGGTTTACTGAACTTGAGCCAGCTTGATGTAAAAAGGCGAAACGACTACAGGGCGAATTGTTGGTTCGCCCTGATAAAAAATAGTCCGAACGTTGACCGCCGGTCTCGATTACATCGAAAAATGACCGCCATCCAACCGATGCACAGCCTTTCCCCCATAGGTGAAATTTCTCATCAGCCCTTAACCTGACCACCCGCTAACCGGCAAAAAACTTATGGGCCATCTGTCTCATGATGCGGGTCTACCGCTTTCTGAAGCAGGCTGCCACCCGGTTCTGCATCGTCCTGGCGCGTTTTGGCGCGATGTTCGGCGATCAACGCATAAGCTTCTTCGATGGTTGAGACATAAATGAGGTCTGTCACATCACTGCCGGCGGTTACGTTAATCAGGTCTATCAGCGTTTTTACAGATCGGTCGCTGCCGACCACGAACTTTATTTCTTCAATGGCAGGCGCTTTCCGCGCCGCGTATTTAATCGCCGAGCCAATGCCGGCGGGGATTGGCCCAGACTGGCGCAGATCGTTAATGACGGCGACAGGGTGTTTTAGTTCGGCCAGTTGTTTTTGGTGTTCGCTGATAAGGTTATAATAGTCCTCAATCGTCCAGTTCCCCTCAAAAACATGGCGGATGATGGTTTTCGCGGCATCATCCCAGATAATTCGTATTCCCATTTGCGGACTTTTAACCTCACTCTGGCTTGCTGAATTTTATTGTACCGCAGAATTCCATTTACCGCTGAAAAGGCGCAGCCAGATAAACAGGCGTTTAGAACATTAACGGCCTGGTGGCAGGTCGGATTCCTTGACATAGATGACGAATCGGTTTAAGATAAGTTGTGCACAAATGTGAAGAGACAAATGTGAACGAGGCTGACCCTTATATCACCCGGCTGATCGAAGTCGCCCGCGCATATTATCTGGACAATCGAACGCAGGCTGAAATCGCGCGCAGCCTGGGTATTTCTCGCAGTCTTGTGTCTCGCCACCTTACGGCAGCTCGTAAAATGGGCATTGTCGAAATTCGTATTATTGCCCCGGAAGAAAGCACCAGCATCATTGGTCAGGCCCTCCAGCAGCGTTTCCCGCACCTCAAGGCGGTTGTCGTCGCTCCGACTTTCAGCGATGACCCCGAATCGCTGCGGGCGATGATTAGCCGGTTCGCCGCGAATTACTTGATGGGAATTCTGGAGCCGGGGCATAAACTGTCGTTGGGCTGTGGGCGTACCCTGCGGGCGATGGTCGAGGCGCTCCAGAACAAAACCTTACCGGACATCCTGGTGGTGCAGGCGATGGGGAACATCGGCCACGAGGCGCACCGCATTGATTATAACGAAATCGCCCGCCATGCCGCCGACAGCCTGGGCGGACAGGTGGTTTACGTCAGCGCGCCGGCGATTTTAGGGGAAGGCTCCGGCAAGGCGACCGATCTGGTCGCAGCCAACCCCACGCTGTCTTACGCGCTGGCACTGGCGCGGCAGGCCGATGTTTATGTTGTGGGCATTGGTTCGATGGAAAGCGACCAGCTTTATGTCCGCAGCGGTCTGATTAAACAGAGCGAGCTGGACGACCTGCGCGCGCGCGCGGTGGGGGACATCTGCGGGCGTTTTTTTGACATCGAAGGCCGAGAGCAGGCGTCGGCTTTTACCAGCCGCATCGTCGGCATTGAACTGGACGATTTGCGCGGCGCGGCTTATGCCATTGGCGTGGCCGGCGGGGTGGATAAGGTCGCGCCTCTGCTTGGCGCGCTGCGGGGTGGGTTCATCAACGTCCTCATCAGCGACGAACGCACCATTCAAAAAATGCTGGAACTGGACGATTTATAAAAGGAGGCAGCAGTTTAATAAAACTGATAAATGGATACAGCTTTCGTATTTGTCGTTTATGAAGATTAAGGAGCGCGAGTCATGAAAAAGTTTTGGTTATACGGTTTGCTGCTTTTGATAATCGCGCTGTCCGGCGTGGTGACGCTGGCGCAGGAAGAAATGGAACTCGGCACGGCGGAAGACCTGGAAGTGACCGACGCGGAAATTGAGGCTGCTGCCGAAGCGCTGGGCGAGGACGGTTTTATCGGCATCGTCGCCTGCACTTTTTCGACGGAGTATCACTTCACCGTTGCCGACAGCGCGCGGCAGCGGGCGGAAGACCTGGGGCTGCGGGTGACGATGGTGGATTCCGAAATTAATGTCGAAAAGCAGATCAACGCGATTGAAAATCTGACGGCCAGCGGCGCTGACGTGATCGTGATCTGCCTGTTCGATCCGCCGAGCGTACTGTCGGCGCTGCAAGAAGCGGCTGACGCGGGCGTAAAGATCGTGCAGTATGCCGGTCGGCAGTTGGCCGACATCGGCGGTGTGACGATCAGCATTGAAGATGCCGACCTGGGGCGCGCGGCGGGTGAATATGCGGCGCAGTTGATCGTCGAGGAATTGGATGGTCAGGCCAGTGTGGCCGTTTTGGACTACCCGGACGTTGCGAATGTGGTGGTGCGGGCGGATGCGATCCGCGCTGCGATTGCCGAAGGTGCGCCGGATGCGGTTATCGTCGGCAGCTACCTGGGCGGCACGACCGAAAACGGCCTGACTTCGATGGAAACGGCGCTGGTCGAACACCCCGATATTAATGTGGTGGTGAGCATCAATGATGCGGGCGCTTATGGGGCGATGCAGGCGCTCCAGAATGCCGGTAACGAGGATGCCTACATCGTGGGTATTGATGCCGAAAAACAGGCTATCGAGCTGATCGCGGCAGGGGGCATGTACAAAGGTACAGTGGACACCTCGCCCGCCAAAACCGGCGAAATGACCATCAATGCCGCCATCAAACTGCTGGCCGGCAGCGAATTCCCGCAGAATATCGCCGTGCCGGTGACGCTGGTCACGGCGGACAATGTAGCCGACTTCCTGACGGCGGAACCGACTCCTGAGGCGACGCCTTAGCCGGTTGTAAAGCAGGGTGTAGGGGCATATTAAACATATGCCCCTATGAGAACATTTGTTATTTTTGAACAGCTTTTGCGAGGCCGTTTTATGGCTACTCCAGATCAGACACCCCTGCTTTCCGGTCAGCAGCAGGGTACGCCGCGCCGTATCATCAACTTCATCGGCGAGCAGGGGTTCATCGTCATTTTCATTTTGTGGGCGCTTTATTTAAGCGTCAGCACCAACAACTTCGCTACAGCGCAGAATGTTTTCACGATTCTCCGGCAGGCGACCATCATCGGTATCGTCGCCATCGGCGCGCATTTTATCATCCTGCTGGGGGATATTGATCTGTCGCTGGCGTCCAATTTGACGCTTTCCGGCGTGGTGATGGCTTCTTTGATGGTTAACCAGGAACTGCCGCCGCTTCTGGCGGTGCTGTGCGCGCTCGGCCTGGGGGCGCTGATCGGGTTGGTTAACGGTATGGTCATCACCCGGCTAAAAATCAATGCCATCATCACAACGCTGGGTATGTTGAGCATCCTGGAAGGCATCGCGTTTATCATCACCCAGGGCAAGACGATTTTTGGCGATGCGATTGAGGTGATCAAGTTTCTCTCGCGCGGGACGCTGTTGGATGCGATTCCGCTGCCGGTTATCGTGTTGTTCGTTTTTTATGCAGCGGCTTTCGTCGTGCTGGGGCGCACGACCTACGGCGCGCGGGTGTTTGCCGTCGGCAACAATTCCAAAGCCGCGTGGCTCTCCGGCATCAACGTAGACCGGATTAAGGTGCTGACCTATGTACTGGCCGGCACGCTGGCGGCCTTTGGCGGGGTGATGCAGGTGGCGCGGCAGGGTACGGCCACCGGCGGCATGGGGTCAGATTTTCTGTTCCCGGTGCTGACGGCGGTGGTATTGGGCGGTGCCAGCCTGACCGGCGGGCGCGGCAAGATCGTAAATACGCTGATCGCGGCGGTTTTCCTGACGACCATCACCAACGGCATGGTGCTGCTTGGCATCAGCATTTACACCCAGCGGGTGGTATCCGGCGCGATCCTCATCATCGCGCTTTCGTTAGACCGGCTGCGGACGGTGCGCGTATGAGCTTTTTACGCATGGAAAAGATCGGCAAAGCCTACCCTGGTGTGCAGGCGCTTCAGGATGTTTCATTCGAGGTGCAGGCAGGGCAGGTTCATGCCTTGGTCGGGGAAAACGGCGCGGGCAAGTCCACGCTCATCAAAATCCTGTCGGGCGCGGAACAGCCCGACTCCGGCTATATCTGGCTGGACAACCGGCCTTACGCGCCGCACACGCCAAAAGACGCGCTGGCCGCCAACGTCGCTACGATTTACCAGGCGTTTAATCTGCTGCCTGACCGCACGGTTGCTTATAATGTGCTGTTGGGCAGGGAACCGCGCGGGCGCTGGGGCTTGCTTGATCTGGAAGCGATGCGGACGCAGGCGCGCGACATCCTGGCGCGGTTGGGCGCTTCGCACCTGGAGCCGGATATGCTGGTTGGCCGGTTGAAGGTCAGCGAAAAACAAATCCTGGAAATCGCCAGGGCGCTGCTTAACCGCAGCCGGCTGGTCATCATGGACGAGCCGACCTCGGCGCTTAACCAGACCGAAGTGGACGCCCTGTTCCAGATCATCGCCCGGTTGAAAGCCGATGGCGTGACCATCCTGTATGTATCGCACCGGCTGGACGAAATCTTTCAACTGGCCGATGCCGTCACGGTGCTGCGTGATGGGCGGCATATCAGCACGCAGCCAATCGGTGTTGTCACACACGATTCGCTGATTCAGGACATGATCGGTCGTCAACTGACCGGCGTCTTTCCAGAAAAGGCGCAGCCCGGCACGACGGAAGTACTGCGCGTCGAGAACCTGACCAGTGAAAACCTGCTGGATGGGGTGAGCTTCAGCCTGTATCAAGGCGAAGTGCTGGCGGTCGCCGGTTTATCCGGCAGCGGCAAAACCGAACTCGGCAAGGCGCTGTTCGGCGATCTGCCGCTTGACCGGGGGCATATCTGGTTTCAGGGGCAGCCGTTTCGCCCGTCGCCAACGCGCGCGATCCGGCGGGGTATTCTGTATCTGCCGGAAGATCGTAAGTCTGAAGGTGTGATGCAGGAACTCAGCATCCGGCGGAATATCGCACTGGCAAGCCTTGATCGGGTGGCGAACCCATTCGGTTTCCTCAAACCCGCTGCTGAACGCGACCTGGCAGCGGAACAGATTCGAGTCCTGGCGATCAAAACGCCCCATATGGAACAACTGGTTCTGAACCTGAGCGGGGGCAACCAGCAGAAGGTGGCGCTGGCGAAATGCCTGGCAGCGCAGCCGGAGGTGCTGATTTTAATGGAACCGACGCAGGGCATTGATGTGGGCGTGAAGTTCGAGGTGTACCAGTTCATCACGCGGCAGGCGGCACAGGGGCGTTCGGTGCTGTTAATTTCGTCGGAGCTGTCCGAAATTCTGGGGCTGGCGCACCGCATCCTGGTTATGCGCGATGGCCGCGTCGCTGCCGAACTGCAAGCCGACCAAGCCGACCAGGAAACTATCCTGCGTTATGCGCTCGGCGCAGGGGATAAATCGTCTGTAACCTAGAGCGCGCCCCTTACTTCGTCAACACAGAGAGGCAGATATTTATGGATGACCAGTACCGGCGCGAGGCTGGCAAACGAATCAAACAGTGGGGCATTGAGGGTGACATCCGCCGGCATATCGAAGCGACCGGCGAGTATCCGATCATGTACCGGGCGCTCGGCACCGAGCCGCAGACCCAGCATCCGTTTAACCTGTATGGCGACATCAAAAGCCAGTCAAAGGCGCTGCGGGAGACGTTTAACCAGAATATGGCGGTTGTTCCGGCGATTGCCCGGCGGCTGGTCGAGCGGGGTTTCTCCGGCATGGCCGGGCATGGTCTGGGGACATCGCAGTTCGTGGCGCAGACGGCGGCTGCCGCTTTCTGGTCGTATGCCGGGTGGGATGCCCGCGACTTGGACTCGCTGGAGTATGTCATACACGGCCACCCGATTGATTTTAAGAAAACGGTCTTTTTTTCCTATTCGGGCAGCGGCAGCACAGTAGACAGCAACCGGGCGGCGGCTAAAGCTAAAGAACTGGGCGCTTATCAGGTGGCGGTGACGAGCATCGCCGGCAGCCCCATCACACAAAAGTGCGACGAAACTATCGTCTGCGCGGGCGGTTTTGACACCGGCGGGTCGGATACGTTCCACTATACGACGCGGCTGGCGGTTTCGATCTGGTTGGCGCTGGAAATCGGCGCGTTAACCCGACCGGATGCCCGCAATTGGGACGACCTGCGAAAGCGCCTGTTCGCCACCGCCGACAAAATGGAAGCTATGTTCGACGGGGTGAGCGAACGCGCCCGCATCCTGGCGGCGCGGTATAAAGCTGTCCGCAGCGTCCTGGTGGTGGGCAGCGGCGCGAACGAAGGCACAGCCGAGGAGATCGCGCTTAAATATGATGAAATGAGCCATATCCCGACCAAAGGCATGTGTCCAGGGCGGCACATTCACGGCGCGCTGGGGTTGACACAGC
Organism: Chloroflexota bacterium; assembly: GCA_014338005.1. Lineage (GTDB taxonomy): Bacteria > Chloroflexota > Anaerolineae > Aggregatilineales > Phototrophicaceae > CFX2. The sequence continues at coordinate 30,245 of QUBZ01000044.1, forward strand.
ACGATATTCTGACAATTGTGGTCGCGCCACTGGAAGACCCGGCTTACAAGGAACTACGCGATATTGCCCAGGTGACGTACATGCTCAAGTCGCCGTCTATCGGTATCATCAGCGAGGAAGATGAGGCGGTCGCCGAGCAGGTGGACGACGTGTTCCGCCTGCCAGAAACCGACCCGATTTTGTTCTCGATTCTAGCGATTTTGCCGGGGCAGCTTTTGCCATATTGGGGCGCGGTCGCACAGGGGGACATCAACCCGGACACGCAGCGCGCGAATATTGCCCGGCACGCGAAGGTCTGGAACTGGCTGTTCCCAAAGGATACCCATTAGGCGAAGGTAGAAGGGGACACGGCAGCGCCGTGTCCTGTTTTTGCCGTCATGATTTTAGATAGGACAGGCCGCGAGGCCGTCTCAAGCGAGAAGGTGCTGCGATGACACGGGATGTATCGGTTATCGGGCCGCTCAATATTGACCTGTTGATTACCGGTGAGGGACCCCCAAACTGGGATTCCATCGCCACCTGGGATGGGCCGTCGAACATGGAGATGACTGCGGCGGGTTCGGTGGGATACACCATCACCAATCTGGCGAAACTGGGCCTGTCGGTGCAGGTCAGTTCGTGTTTGTCGGATGACGCGCTGGGCGTGTTTGTACAGGCGGCGCTGAGGCGGTCGGGCGTGGACACCGGCTTGATTCGGATGATGCCCGACACGCTAGGTGGAATCGGCGTTTATATGCTGCTGTTCGGCAGCCGCAAGCGCCCGCTGACATACCGGCTGCCCACACATGACTTCTGGCCCTTACAATTTACCGAAGCCGAAATTAGCGCCCTGCTGGATGCGCGCCTGCTGCATATTGGCGGTTATCTGCATTTTAAGGAAGCCTGGCGCGGTGCGGCGTCTGAACTGTTTCAAGAGGCGTGCGCGCGGGGAATCATCACAACGATGGATCCACAGTTCCCGCTGTTCAATCTGCCGCTTCCCTGGATGGCGGTATTGGATGACATACTGCCGTTTGTGAATATCCTGTTTTGTGACGAACATGAAGCCCGCAGCCTGAGCGCCGAAGAAAATCTGGATGCTGCCGCCGGACGGCTGCTGGCCGCCGGAGCGCAAACGGTGATTATCAAACAGGGGGAGGCCGGCTCGACGGTTTACGAGCCGGGCAGGCAGTATCACCAGCCGGCGATTGTGCTGGGGGAACTGGTGGATACCATCGGCGCGGGCGACACCTACGACGCCGGGTTTATCTACGGCACGCTCCAGGGGTGGCCGCTGGAACGGCGGGCATTGTTCGCCAGCATCGCCGCCGGTTTCACGGTGATGGGCGTCGGCGGCTCGCAGACGATGCCGGGGGTCAGCCGGATTCTGGAAGAAATGCGCGCGCGGGAAGAAGGATTAAACCATGCTGCCCGCTGACCGCTGGCTGGAGATGGATTTAACCTGGTTTGACCCCTGCCGCGAATGGTCGGCGCAGATCGAAACGCTGCTGGAACGGGTTTCGCCGCTGTTACAGTCCGTCGGCGGCCAGCGGGGTATCTTTTTCAACGTTGGCTGGCTGATTGATCTGGTGACGGAATGGACGGGCGACCCCGCACAAACGCTGCCGACCCGCAGCCGCCGGACCGCGCGCTGGGCGGAACAGACCTACGCGCAGATGTACGATTTCCTGGCCGAACTGCGGGCCAGGGCAAGACGCTATCAACTGCCGGATTTAAAGATCGGGGTGCTGTTTGTCGGCTGGGGGCATGTCGTCTGGCCGCCAGAACTCAAGATTTACGATTTCGACTCCGACTGGTACGACCGTCACCCGGAACTATACGGTCCGCCCCTGAACTTCATCGGGATGCCGGTGCTGCATCCGATCAACCGCCTGCGCGCCGACGATTACCCTTACGCCGTATATCCAAACGGCCTGCCGGACAATGCCTATTTCCCGGATTTTTTCGGCGCACAGTGGGGGCATCTGGCCGAATTTTTAAATCTGGACGCTCTTCACCTGCGCGACGGTTTCACCGGGCCGATGGTCTACACGCGCAGCGGGCCGTATGGCACAAGCGCGCCGGATGACCCGGCCAGCCTTGCGGCTTTCAGCCAATCGGTACGCGACCTGTTCCGCGCCGTTAAAACCGCCGCGCCGTCGAAACTGGTTTTCGGCTATTCGAGCGCCATTAGCCCGGTGGCCGACTGGCGCGTGGGCTGTGTAGATTTTGAGTCCCTGGTGGCCGATGGGTATATTGACGGCTGGATTGAACAGACCTGGGGTGGTGCGTGGCAGGACTGGTGGCATCAATTGTGGAAAGGCTGGACGTTCCAGGCGGCCAATCTGCTCACACGCGGCGCGATGATCGCCAGGGCGAACCAGCAGCGGGCAACTCCATGCCGGTTTTATAATCTGATCGAAACCTGGGATGGTTGGGAACCCTGGGACACGCTGCATCAGGTGCCGGATAAACTGCGTTGGGCGATGTGGGCGTTTTCACACGCCGCCGTCCAAACACCGGACGGTTTGAAAGTGCCGGATGGCAGCTACATTTCATGGATGAACAACGGTGACGGCCAGCTTTTAAGCGTCGAGGACGTGGCGTACATCAACTGCCACCTGAACACAGCGCAAGAAAGCGCGCTCCGACTGGAAAAAGTGTATGGCCCGGCAGTCGTTTACAACCGCGCGCTGATGGAATGGTTGAGCAGTCGTTCGCCGGGCGAAAATGTTTCGGAATGGGTGGACGATCAGGCCGCCATGCTGATGAAATGGGGCGTTCCGGCTTTGAGTTCGACGCGGGCGGAGTGGCTGCCTGATCTGGCAGAAGCGCCCGACTCATTCATTTTGCAGACCCCCGGTCATTTAAGCCATGAAACCCAGGAGATGTTGTTAAACCGGCGGCGGCTGACTTTAGCTGTTGGGATGGCAGCATGGATGGATGACAAAATTCTGGCGCGCCTGGGCCTGGAAATCGGCGGCCAGGCCATAACAGGCGGCTTTCAGGTATGCAGCGGCGAGGGCGCGCCGCCCTACGACCGCCCCTATCTGCCGCCTCATGCGCCGGTGCGGGCGCTGGACAGCACGCATGTGCATTACCAGTCGGCGCAGACGCCGCTTATCACCAGCCGCGAGGGATGGGTTTACTGGCAGCCGCCGGACTGGTCAGAGCCGAACAACTCGTTTTTGCCCAAATACCAGCTTGGCAGCACATTTCCACATTACCGGGCGGCGGCGCTGCTGCATGATCTGGCGCGGGCGGCGGGGTTGAGCCATGTTCAGGGTGTTGAATGGGCGCTGCCGGTGGCTTTTCATCTGTGGCGCAGCGGCGGGCAGGTATGTATGCTGCTCGGCAATCTCGAAACCGGCGTTCTGGGGGATGCGCGCACGCCGCGCCCGGTGACACTGTGCCTGAGCCGGACGCAGCTTGAACTGGGCAGCGATCTATATCGCCTGGCGCGGGCCGACACTGAAGGTGAAACTATCGCTCCGATGTCTCATGATGATGTGTGGCTGACGTATCAGCTTGTGCTGCTGCTGGAGCAGAGCGCCGTCTATCGAATAGAACGGGTTTGAAGAAGCGGGGCGCGCACACCGGCGCGCCCCGACTCGTTTTTTGAAAGCCTATCGAATCGGCACGTTCTCCCAACTGCCGCGCACATTTTCCACATAAGCCGGAATCCAGCCAATCTGCCCTTCAAAACGCACATGCAGCCAGTAATTGCCGCCGTTTTGCCGCGTGCGCCCGATGACCGACACGACCGCGCCCGCCGGCAGCGTCCGCAGGATGGCCGCGCGTCCGCTTGGGCGCCGGCGCAGGTCGGTGAGCGCCGGCAGCACCGCCGTGACGCCGACATCCGGCGCGCCGTCTATCTGGTCGAAGATTGAGCCGGCGCTCGGCAGCAGGGTTGGGTCGCCGGTGAAGCGCAAATAACGCCCGGATGTCCAGCCGGTGATTGCCCCGGCCTGGATGAGATACCAGGCGTATTCGCCGCCTTCATCGGTGCTGCGTGCCAGGATAGGATACTGTTGGCCGGGCAGCGCCCCGCCCATCAGAGTCGCGCCCAGGTACGGGCCGGTGCGGACAGCCTGCCCCTTCACCTCGTCCGAGATCGTTCCCGTGCCGGGCGCGGAAGGCGTGGGTGTAAGCGGCACAGGGGTCGGCTCGACGGCAATGGGCGTGCCGGTGGTAATCAGCGTTGGTGTGGCAGCCGGCGTGGTGGTGACGTTGCAGGTGATGGTGTAGTTGGCCGGGCTGCCGGCGGCATTGTGCGCCACCGTGACGGCGGTTACGAACGTGCCGAGTCCCAGCGCGTTGCACCGGATGAAAACATTCTCGGACGGCCCGCCGTTCACGATCTGGAACGTGTTGGGCGTGATGAGCGTGAAATTGAGGTTGTCGCTCAGGGTGATTGAAGTGATGGTCAGGGTAGCCGTGCCGGTTTCCGAGACGATGATCTGCGCGTTGACCGGGACGCCGGGTATGGTGTTGAGGTTAATAAAACTGCCCGGCGCGGGAACCGAGCCGTAGCCAGGCGCGGCAGCCGCCGTGCCGGTGCAGGTCAGCGTATACTGCACCGTCGGTTGGGACGGGTCGTTGGTGGCTAAAGTGAGGGTGGCCGTGCGCGCGCCCGTCCCGGTGGGATTGCACTCGATGGCGACATTCTGGGGCGCGCCGCCGTCCGCGATAGTGATCGGAAAAGCCGGAGACGTGATACGAAAATCGCCGGCGTTCGTTCCGGTGATGGCCGGGTTGCCGACCGCCAGCGCCGCCGTGCCGGTTTCGTTGATAACCAGCGCGTCGGCTTTCACCCTGGCGACACTGACCTGGGTCGTGCCGATGTTAATGGTGCTGCCGGGCGAGGGTGTCGAGCCGTAACCGTGTACGGGGGTTGTGCTGACGGTGCAGTTAAACGTATAGGTGGCCGAGCTGCCTGTGGCGTCGTGAGTGACGGTTACGGTGGTGGTATATGGCGTGCCGCTGGCGGTGTCGGCATCACACTGCACGATGATGTCAGTCGGGCCGCC
>QUBZ01000184.1 GCA_014338005.1 Chloroflexota bacterium
GGTAGCTTTGTAGGTCGGCCACATCTCGCCTTTTTCGATGCGCGGGCCGAAGCGCACGCCGTCGTAGCGGGCGAGGTTGGCGCTGGCCTCCGCCGGGGCGATGATGTAATAAACCGGCAGGCTGTAGTCGGTGTGCGGCAGGCTGATTTCTACCACTTGCGCGCCCAGTTCTTCCAGGCGCGCCACCGCCGCCCGCACCGCCTGTTCAACTTCCGGCTGGATGCCGGCGATAAAATATTCTTTTGGCAGGCCGATTCGCAGCCCTTTAACGCCGCCCGCCAGCGCCGCGCGATAATCCGGCACGGCCTGGGTGACGCTGGTCGAATCGAGCGGGTCGTGGCCGGCCATCACCTGCAAGATGCGCGCCACGTCCTCGACTGCGCGTGCCAGCGGGCCGGGGCAGTCCAGCGACGAGCCGAAAGCCACCAGGCCGTAACGCGAACAGCGCCCGTAGCTGGGTTTGAGGGCCGCCACACCGCAGAACGCGCCCGGCAGCCGGATGCTGCCGCCGGTGTCTGTACCGAGCGTGCCGAAGGCCATACCCGCCGCAACCGCCGCCGCGCTGCCGCCGCTGCTGCCCCCCGGCACGCGCTCCAGATTCCAGGGGTTGCGGGTCAGTTGAAAAGCCGAGTTTTCGGTCGAAGACCCCATGGCGAATTCGTCCATGTTGAGTTTGCCGAGCATCACCATGCCGGCGTCGTAAAGCCGCTGCACCACCGTCGCGGTGAAAACCGGCTTATAACCACGCAGGATTTTCGAGCCGCAGGTGGTTTCGATGCCGGCGGTGGAAAAAACATCCTTGATCGCCATCGGCAGCCCCAACAGCGGGCGGTCGTCCCCGGCGGCGCGCGCCCGGTCGGCGGCCTCGGCATCCTGCAAGGCGCGGTCGGCGGTGACGGTCAGGTACGCGCCCAGGGCGGCGTTGGTTTGTTCGATGCGCTGCAAAACGGCGCGGGTCAGTTCAACGGCGGATACAGCGCGGGCGCGAAGCTGCTCAAGCGCCTGGCTGAGGGTCAGGTCGGTCAGTTCGGTCATATGGTCAGTTTCCCGGTGAGCCAGATTACAGTGGCAAGTATAACACGCGCGGCGCGGTTTGAACCTGCCGGGATGATATTCGGGCAAACAACGCCAGAGTGTATCAATTTTGATTCAATTGCCGTCTGGGGATGTCACAACCGCCAATCTCAAGGTAATCTTTTTCTCAACAGTGTTATGCTATAGACGCTGCCAAACGCACCTGGGAGGGAGAACTAGTTATGGCCGAGCGCATTTTTACTATCGGTTTTGCCAATATGTGCGAGACGGTGCCGTTTTCGGTGACGGTGCGGGAGGGCTTGGAAGCAACGGCAGCCAAACACCCGAATCTGCGGCTGGTCGTGCGCGATAACGACCTGAACAATGATAAGGCGATGGCGAACGCTCAGGAATTCGCCGAACTGGGTGTAGACCTGGCGATCATCTACCACATTGACGAGCGTTTTGGCACCAACATCCGCAGCGTCCTGCTTAAAAAGCGCGTGCCGATCATCGCGGTGGACATCCCCATCCCGATGACCGTGTTTTTTGGCATCAACAACCAGCAGGCCGGCTATCTGGCCGGGGAAGCCCTGGGACGCTGGGCGCAAAAACACTGGGACGGCGCGGTGGACAAGGTGCTGGTGATGACCGAACAACGCGCCCTCAGCGCCATTCGCACGCGCATCGATTCCGCCATTCAGGGCTTATGCGACAACGCCGCCGTAAAAAAGGAAGATATTTTTTACCTGGACGGCGGCACGCACCAGACGACCGCCTACAAACACTCCGAGTCGGTGTTTAAACTGTGGGAAGGCGTCAAACGTATCGCCGTCATCTGCTCCAACGACGATACGGCGATGGGGGTCATCAACCGCGCCAGAGAAATGGGGCGAGAAAGCGACATCGGCGTGATCGGCCAGGGCGCGAACCTGGCGATTCACGAGTTCCCCAAACCCGGCAACCGTTTCATCGCCTCCACCGCCTATTACCCGGAAAAATATGGCGAACATCTGGTAGACCTGGCGCTGCGGATGCTGCATGGCGAGCGCGTGCCGTATGAAAACCTGATCCAGCCGGAGGCAGTGACGGTCGAAAATTACAAAGCCTGGCTGAAGAGCCATGCCGTCTGATTAAAATTCAACACGGGGATCGTCAAACGGGCGGCCCGCTGTGGTCGCCCGTTTGTGTTTCCGTTGTGTTGTAAGGAACATAGGATTGAACCGGGGCGTTAAAAAAGATGCCGGCGCAGCGCGGCCAGCGTGATACCGGCCAGCGATGGCACGACCAGATGCGCCCCGCCGACGATGCGCGGCTGCCCGATGCCGACCACCCGAAAGCCGCCTTCCAGCCCGGCCTGCACCCCGGCTGCCGAATCTTCAAAAACGACCGCTTCAGGCGGGTCAATGCCCAGGCGCGCCGCCGCCCACAGGTAAATATCCGGCGCGGGTTTGGTGCGGGCGACCGTCAGCCCATCGCCCACCACGTCGAACCGGGACAGCAGAGCGAGTTTTTCCAGCACGCGGCGGGCGTTCTGGCTGGACGACCCCAGGCCGATTTTAAGCCCCTCGGCGCGCGCCTCGGCGATCAGCGCCGCCACCCCCGGCGCGGCGTCCGCCGGCGTCAGGTTCTCCAGCAGCTCTAAAAAATAGCGGTTCTTGCGGTTCATCAAGTCCTGGGCGGTTTCTTCATCCACCGCCTGCCCGCGCAGGAAAATAGTCAGGCATTCGCGGCGCGGCAGGCCAAGCATTAACTCGTTATCCTCCGGCGTGAAGGGGATGCCGAGGTCTTGCGCCAGCAGCAGCCAGGACTGATAATGCAGGGGGATCGTATCGGCAATCACCCCGTCAAGATCAAAGATGAGCGCGCGAGGCAGCATAGCAAAAAACCGTTTTCCGTTTATGGGCAGGCGATTATTGTACCGGCAAAAGGCCGAATCCCCCAGGGTGGGATAAAACATTCGCCACTCGGAAAGATTGTGATACAATGCCCTGTATGTAAGATTACAAATCGTTAACCTGATGGTCGAAAATATTTCTCCCTCACCTGAATATGTGCGCCGGCTGGAAATTCTGCGGCAGGTGGATGGTGAACTGTCGCGGTATCTGAACATCAGCTACGTGCTGGCGATCGGCCTGGATGCCGCCGTGCGTCTGGGCAGCGCCGAAGCCGGTGCCATTCACCTGGTTGAGGGCGACCAACTGCGCGTGGTGCAGGTCATCGGCGCGTTTCCGCTGGCCCTGCTCAACGCGCTTGTGCCGCGTGATCGAGGTTTGATCGGGCGGGCGCTGCGCCGCCAGCGGGCCGAATGGGTGCAGGACACGCTCGCCGACCCGGATTACAGCCCGAATGTGGCCGAAACCCGCTCCCAGATGTCCATCCCGCTCATCTCCCACGACAGTCCGGTCGGTATTCTGAACATCCAGACCTCCAAACCGGAGCGGTTTACGCCGGAGATTTTTGAGTTCGTGCAGCTGCTTGGTTCGCGGCTGGCGGTGGCGATTCATAACGCCCGGCTTTACGAACAGACCGTCAGCCAGGTTAACGAACTGAAGGCGCTGTACGCGCGCGTGAGCGAGCTGGAACAGATGAAAAGCGACATGATTCGTATCGCCGCCCACGACCTGCGAAACCCGCTTAATAACCTGTTGGGCGCGCTGGAACTGCTGCGTTATGACCTGCCCGCCGATATGCTGGAAGAAAAACAGACCTTGTTCGACATCATGCAGCAGTCCATCAAACGGATGCGTACCATCACCACCGACATCCTTTCGCTGGAGCGCATCGAACAGCAGGCGGGGCTGAAGGAATGGGTCAATCTGCGGGAAATCGCGCAGCGGGTTTACGGTGAATACCAGGAACAGGCCGGGCTGGCCGGGCTGGCGCTGCATTTTCACGATTCCGAGGGCCCGGCGCGCGTCCAGGGGGACACGGCGCAGCTTTACGAAGCGGTCGCCAACCTGGTGAACAACGCCATTAAATACACGCCGGCGGGCGGCCAGGTAGATATAACGCTGGCTCAGGAAGGCAGGATGGCCGTGCTTGAGGTGCGCGACACCGGCTACGGAGTCCCGCAGGAGGCGCAGGCCAAACTGTTCCAGCCGTTCTTCCGGGCGCGCAGCCAGGAAACCGAAACCATCGAAGGCACGGGCTTGGGGCTGCATATGGTCAAACGTATCATCAGCCGGCACGGCGGTACGATGCGTTTTTCCAGCATATACGGCCAGGGCAGCGTTTTTGGTTTCGCGCTGCCGCTGGCGGGGGATTAAAACAGACAGTGGGCCTCAGCCCACTGTCTGGAGTTTGGCAGATTAAAGGAAGTCGTTGTGAGAAAACAGCGACTTTTTTGTTGCGGGGATAAGGAAAAGGAGGCAGAAGGTAGTTCAGGAACG
>QUBZ01000045.1 GCA_014338005.1 Chloroflexota bacterium
CCTTTCAGGCTCATCTGGATAACACGTTCTTTCATTTCGACTGGATTGACAAATACCTACCAAGTCCATTATGTCATTCCGTTTTCATTTGACCATTAGAAAGTCCCCTCTCCATTTTATGGCGACCCGAATGGGGACGAATGTCCCCTGAGGGGAGGGGATTTAGGGGTGGGGATAGCTTTCAAGCGATCTTTCAGCCCTCTGTATATTCCGAGCGCAGCAGGCCGTACAGCCCCAGGTCTATGAGTTCGCCGTTTTTGCGAATGTGCTGCCGCAGGATGCCTTCGTACTTCATGCCGGCTTTTTGCATCACGCGCGCGGAGGCCGGGTTAGTGGTGAAATAAGCGGCGTAGATGCGGTTGAGCCGGCGCTCCTCGAAGCCAAACCGGATCACCCGGCGCGCCGCCTCGGTGGCGTAACCCTGCCCCCAGTACGGTTTACCGACCCAGTAGCCCAGTTCGCCGCGCTGGTGTTCCGTCTGGATGCCCAGCCGGATCGCCCCCAGGAGAACGCCGGAAGTTTTACGAATGATGGCGAACACGTAATCCTCCCCCCGCTCGAACGACTCGTGCGTGCCGCGAATCCAGGCTTCCGCCGCGCCGTCCGGGTAGGGATGCGGGATGGTCAGCGTGGTGGCGGCGATGGCCGGATGCCCCGCCAGTTCCTGTATGGTCGGCGCATCGGCCATTTCCAACTGGCGCAGCAGCAGGCGTTCGGTTTCCAGGGCGGGGAAAGCGGTGTTCGTTTCGATGCCCAGGCCGCGCACCTTTTTCATATGATCCCACATCTCGCCGAAGCTGACATCTGCCCGGTAGTGCGCGCGCAGCGACTCCCACAATGCCGGATGCGGCATGGCGTAAGGGTGGTTGACCTGAATCGCCCGGTAGGCATCCACCAAGCTTAACCCTTCTTCTTCCACCAGGGCGGCGGTGGCGAACGTCACCGAGCGGCTGATGCCCGCGCCGCAGGCCGCCAGGATGGCGCGACCGGCGGCTTTTTGCGCCCGGATGAAGGCCACCCCGCGCTGGAGGGCATCGTCCGGCAGCGGTTCACCGTCCTCGACCGGCAGGTACAGCACTTCAACGCCCGGCTGTTCGACGTTTTCGGCCAGCAGCAGCATCGCGCCGATGTGATGCGCGCGCAGCAGTTCCCGATCAATCGTTTCCCGGTATTTGCCGATATACAGCCAGGGGCGGATTCGATACATGGGGTGTCAAGTCTCCAGTCAACAGTTTCCAGAGCGTGCCTGCAAATCTCCTCGCCCCTTCTTGAATTCGGCGACCCGAATGGGGACGTATGTCCCTTGAGGGGATGGGCCGGGAGTGGGGTTAACATTACGTCAGGCCAGTTCGTCGGAATCGAGGATGATCGTCACCGGGCCGTCGTTGTGGATTTCCACCTGCATCATCGCGCCGAAGACGCCGTTTTCGACGCGCTGCACCCCTTCGGCGCGCAGGCGTTCGGCGTAACAGGCCACCAGCGGCGCGGCGGCCTCCGGGCGGGCGGCATCGGTGAAACTGGGGCGGCGTCCCCGGCGCGTATCGGCATACAGCGTGAACTGCGACACCACCAGCACACCCGCGCCCACGTCCAGCGCCGACAGGTTCATTTTGCCCTCGGCGTCTTCAAACACGCGCAGGTGGGCGGTTTTTTTCGCCAGCAGGCCGGCCTCGGCTTCGGTATCGCCATGCCGGACGCCCACCAGCGCCACAAAACCGCCGTCAATCGCCCCGACGACCTGCCCATCTACGACCACGCAGCCGCGCGAAACCCGCTGCAAAACAACTCTCATAAGGCGGTGGACTGCGGCGGCTCGTAAAAAATATCTTCGACTTCGCGCATGGTCTGTAAATGCCCCTGCCAGTGGTAGTAGAAAAATTCCTGCATGGCTTGTTCCAGCGTCAAATACGTTCCAAGCGAGGGATGGTAAACCAGGCGGGTGAATTTGTCCATCGGCAGGTGCAGCACGAACTCGACGATGCGTTTTTCGCCGTGTTGGAGGCCGCGCAGGGTGGTCGGCACAAGGCGCTGTTTGAACAGCCGCGCGGTCAGATCGTTAAAACGGTTGAGCAGGTCTTCCGAAACCGGCAGGCGAATGCCAAGCAGGGCGATTTGCATCAGCCGCAGGGTGAGCGTATCCGTTAACTGTAAATGGCCCAGCATGGCCGCCAGCGACCAGCCGTGATAACGCGGCTCGTACCAGCGGGCTTCCGGCACCAGGTCGGCCAGCCGCAGCACCTCGCGCCGCACGCGCCGGATGTCCTCCACCAGCGCCTGGCGGTCGGCCTCGCCGTCCAAAAAGCGGTAATCGCGTTTAATGTCTTTCGTCATCAGTTTATTCCCCAACGCTCTCCTACTTTAATCGTACCGTTATTAAAGGGTGGGCGTCAATGAGGGGCAGTTTAGAAATCCTCATGCGTAAGCCCTGGGTGAAATCTGGACAGGAGATTTAGATTGTGTGCTGTTATAATAAAATTATGACCCAATCTTTTACCACCATACCGGCATGACCAATCCTGTATCTGTCCAGAAAGTCCCGGTTAAAAACCGTTTTATCACCCGTTCCGGGCTGTTGATTGTCCTCGGCAGCCTTCCAGCCGGCGCGGTGCTGGTGGTTCTGCTGCTCGCGCCGCCGGCAGCCTTCGAGTCGGTGCGCCTGCCGGCGGTGGCGCTGGCCGCCCTCAGCCTGGCCGCCGCTTTGGTGATGGGCGCGCGCCTGCGGCAGGCCGGGCGCAGCGTGACGATAAATGGTGTGTCCAGGAACAGCCGGCAGGCAGTGGCCTGGCGGTTGGAGCAGCTCGCGCTGATCGAACGGATCGTCCAGCAAATTTCCAGCTCGCAGGATTTTAACGAGATCATTGGCAAAGTGCTGGAAATCGCCGTCCGCACTACCGGCGCGGATATGGCCGCGCTGGCGCTGGTGACGGACGAGGATGACTTGTGGGCGATTGCGTATGAGGATGTGGATGGTCGTCCGGTGCGGTCGCACTTCGCGCAGGGGCGGGACGAAGGAGTGATTGGCCGCGTCATCCAGACCGGTAAAATGATGCTGGTGGCAGACAACAGCCGGATAGATTATTATCGGGCGTCGCCCAACCAGGTTTACCGCTCGTCGCTGGTCGTGCCGCTCATCAAGGACGGCCAGACGATTGGCGCGCTGAATGTGGAAAGCAAACTTATGAACTTCTTTGATGAAGAACAGGCCGTCTTTTTAAAGAGTCTGGGCGCGCACGCCCTGATTAGCATCCACAACGCGCGCCTGCTGGAAGAATTGCAGTATCAGATCAATATACTCACCAGCCTGCGGGAACTGTCGCTGCGGCTGTCCAGCACGGCGGATACTTCCTCGGTCGCGGCGGCGGTTGTCGAAGCTGCCCTGGATATTCTGCGCGGCCATTACGCCGTCCTGTTCCATTACGACGAAACGACGCGAAAACTCGCCCGGCTGACCAGCCGCGAGCTGGCCGGCCCGGATGAGGCCAGCGGCGTGGTGGATACGCTGCGCCAGGCGGCTTATCGGGCGGTCGAAACCGGCGAGATACAGGTTGTTGAAGACCTGAAAGGGCAGGACAGCCAGCGTTTGAGCCTGATGGCCGCGCCGGTTAAACGCCAGGGGCGGGTGCAGGAGGTGCTGTGCATGGTCGCCGTCGGGCGGCACGCCTTCCAGGAGCGCGAGCGCGGTGCGCTGGCTTTGCTGGCAATCCAGGCCGCCGGCCACCTGGAAAACGCCACTCTCCACGAACGCATCCGGCAGGGCAACGACCGCATGTCGGCCATCCTGGACTCGACCCGCGATGGCGTGATCCTGATAGACGACGAAGGACGGCTGGTGGAATTTAACCCTTCCGCCGAACGGCTGCTGGGAATCCACCTGGGCGAGTATGTAGGGGAAAGCTACGTGGACGTGCTGCGGCGGCAGGCCCGCCAGTACGACCGGCCCACCGGCGGTTACACCCAGGATGAACTGGAGGCGATGGCGCAGAGCCGCTGGTTTGCGCTCGACCACATCACCCGCCGCCAGTTTAAACGCCAGATGGCGCAAAATCAGGAACTTTTTATCGAGGAAACCGGCTCGCCTGTGACCGGCAAGGATAACCGCATCGTGGGCCGCCTGCTGGCGCTGCGCGATATTACCGAGGCCAAACAACTGGATGTATACCGCGACGAAATTACCAACATGGTCGTTCATGACCTGCGCGGGCCGCTGGCTTCGATCATCAACGGCGTCCGGCTGGCGAAGGATAATATCCCCGACATCCAGAAATACCCGATCGCCCTCCAGACGCTCAGCCTGGCGACCGTCAATGCTGAACGGCTGTTGAATCTGGTCAGCAGCCTGCTGGACATCGCCAAGCTGGAAAGCCGCCAGTTAAATCTCGACTACGGCATCCACGTGGTCGGTGACCTGATCCGCAGCGCCCACCAATCGCTGCTGCCGTCTATTCAGATGGGCAACCTCCAGGTTGAACTCATCATCCCGCCGGACCTGCCTGCCGTGCGGGTGGACGGCGAAAAAATCCGCCGTGTGTTGATTAATCTGCTGGATAACGCGCTGCGTTATACCCCTGCCGGGGGGCAGATTCAGATTTCAGCCGGGGTAGAGCGCGGCCGGGTGCTGGTGCGGGTGGCCGACAGCGGCCCCGGCATCCCCGAAGCCGAGCGCAGCCATGTTTTTGAAAAGTATCATCAGGTTCGAGGGAACTATCCAGCGCGCGGCATTAAAGGCAGCGGCCTGGGTTTGACCTTCTGCAAGCTGGTGCTGGACGCGCACGGCCAGGAAATCTGGATCGAGCCGGACGGCCCGCTGCCCGGCGCATGTTTCGCTTTTACCCTGCCTCTGGCTTAAAATAGCCTTCGGCTATCAAAATCCTAACCATTCTTGCCCATATACTCCGGCGAAGTGGTGTACACTAGACTCTAAAATGTCTGGAAATTGTTAAAAACGGACGATGAATCGCGCATCGGTTAACCTGCTCATCCTGCTGCTGCTGGCTATCGTCACCGGTGTGACGCTGGCGCTGCACCTGCCGGGCGAAACGGCGCTCAACCGGTATGCCGGGCAGGCGCTGGCTTACGGCGTTCTGACGGCGTTCACCCTGTATTTTGGGATGCTGCTGTCGGAAGGCGAGTTAAGCCCCGCCCATATGGTCGGCCTGGTGGCGTTGTTGTCGCTGCCGCCGGACGCGCAGCCGGTGATGACCTGGGCGATCTTCCTGGGCGGGGTGGCCGGGGGCGCGCTGCTGATTTTCCGCCAGCATGAGCGCCTACTGCGCCGCCCGGTGATCGCCCGCACGGCGCGCAGCGTGGTGGCCGTCAGCGCCCGTGTCACGCTCAGTTTTCTGGTAGCCGGGCAGTTTTACCGCGCCGCGGGGGGTGTGCTGCCGCTGTCGAACCTGCTGGGCGCGGGCATCCCGGCGCTGCTGCTCTGCGCGGTTTTATACATTCTGGTTTATCTGGCGATCTTCCTGCTGGAAATGTATCTGGTCGGTTATTCTGTCCAGCGCATCCTGCGAGAAAACCCGGTGGAACTGTTTGCGCTGCTGGTGCTGCCGGTTCCTTTCGGCCTGGCGACCGCGCTGCTGGTGGCGGACGTGCCGACCGCGCTGGCAATTTTCATCGCCGGGGCGGCGGCGTTTGCCCTGGCGCTGTACGGCCTCAGCCGGGCGCAGCACCAGCTTCGCCAGCAGATCAACGAGTCGCGCTCGCTGGCGGTGGTCGGCCAGGCCCTCCAGTCGGACTTAAATCTGGACTCCCTGCTGCAAACCATCTACAACCAGGTGGCGCGGCTGCTGAACGTTGACCACTTCCTGGTGGCGCTGTACGACGGCGACCGGCAGCGGCTGGACTTCCCGCTGGCGGTCCGGGGCGGGCAGCCTTACCGTCCTGCCGAGGACGCCGCGAAAAATACACTGCTCCAGCACGTTTTATGGACGCAGAAGCCGCTGCTCATCAGCCGGGATGTCAACCGCGAGGCGACGCGCCTGGGACTGCTGCCTCCCGGCGAACCGGTTTATTCCTGGATGGGCGTGCCGCTGTTAGTCGGCGGGCGGCTGCTGGGCGCGATGGTCGTGATGTCCGACGATCCTAAACATCTGCTCAAACCGGACGACCTGCGCCTGTTAAGTATCATCGGCGCCGGCGCCGGGGCATCCATTGACAACGCGCAGCTTTACCGCCAGCAAATCACCCGCGCCGAACAGCTTGCCGTCCTTAACCGGGTGCTGGCTCTGCTGACGGTCACGCTTTCGCCGGAGGCCGTGCTGGACGCGGTAGTATCGTCGGCCTCGCTGATTTCCGGCGCGACCGGCGTGGCGGTTTTCCTGGCCGAGCAGGAATCGCTGAAACTGGCGGGCAGCGCCGGCCTCAGCGATGCTTTTACAGCGGACCCGCCTGGCCTGCTGCTGACCGATTTTCGCCAGCCGCCGGTGCTGGTGGCCGATGTTTCTGCCGATGCGCGCGCCTCGGCCAGCCGGGAGCGCCTGCGCCGGGAGAACAAAGCCGCCTGGATCGAAATGCCGCTGCTGGTGGGCGACACCGGCCTGGGTGTGCTGGTGCTTTACTTTGATACACCCCAAACGTTCGGGGAAACCGGGGTTGAGATCATCCGCGCCTTTGTCAACCAGGCCGCCCAGGCCATCAGAAATGCGCGCCAGTACAGCAAAACCGGCCAGGCACTTGAACGCCGCGCCGAGCAGATGTATGCGCTGGCGACGCTGGGGCGGCAGCTTACCGCGCCTATGTCCCCGCCGGAAATCGGCGCGCTGGTGCTGGCGCGCGCCCTGGAACTGACACGCGCCCATGCCGGCCTGATCGTCTTAAAAGACGAACATTCCGGCGAGCCGGTCGTGCTGGCCGGCAGCGGCTATCCGGCGGTTTTTACCGCGTCGGCGCTGCAGCACAGCATCGCCGGCCAGGCGCTGCGTTCCGGCCACGTGCTGACCGTCCCGGATGCGCGCCGCGCGGCGCTGCCGCCCCTGCTGGAAACCGCGCGCTCGCAGCTTGCCGCGCCCATCGTGCGGGACAGCCAGCCGCAGGGTGTGATCGTGCTGGAGAGCCGCCAGGAAGATGCCTTCGGCGACGAAGACCAGCATTTTGCCATGCAGCTTGCCAACCATACCACCATCGCCATTTACAATTCGCGCCTGTTCGCGCGGGTTTCCGAAGCCCGCGACCGTCTTCAGGTCATCCTCAACGCCATGACGGAGGCGCTGGTGCTGGTAGACCGCGCCGGGGTGATCGCCCTGGCGAACCCGCGCGTGGATTTGATCGGCCTGGCCCCGGAGCAGTTGGCCGGGCGAAAGATCGAAGACCTGCTGGCCGACCCGGAGCTGAACCTGGCCGCCCGCATGGGTTTTGAGTCCGCCAAGCAGGTCTTGGGGCTGGTGGGCGGTTTGCAGGCGCGTTCCGATTGGGTCGGCCTGGAGTCCGCCGCTTACACCGTCGAAAACGACCAGGGCGCGGTTTACATCCAGCGCGACGTGATGCCCATCAGCAGCGCCGACGGCGCGCCGCTGGGTATTTTGATGGTGTTTTACAACCTGACCGAAGAACACGAACTGGCCCAGATGCGCGAAGACCTGTCGCGTATGATCGTGCATGATTTACGCAGCCCGCTGACCGCCGTCACCACCGGCCTCAAGCTGCTGCGCGAGGTCGTGCCGGCCAACAATGCCTACCGCAGCATTATCGAATCCACCACCGAAACCAGCCAGCGCGCCATCCGCAAGCTGCTCAGCCGGGTGGATTCGCTGCTGGACATTTCGCGCATGGAAAGCGGCCAGCTTACCCTGGAGGCCGAGCCGACCGAACTGGCGACCCTGGTGGACAGCGTGTGCGTCGAACTCAGCCCGCTGGCGCACGAACTGGAAGTGGCGCTTAACTCCGAAGTGGGCGCGGATATTCCGCTGGTTAACGTTGACCGGGACAAAATCGAGCGCGTGCTGCAAAACCTGGTGGATAACGCCCTCAAATACAGCCCGGCGGACACGGCCATCACCATCCGCGCATACCAGCCGGGGCTGGCCGGCGCGCCCGCCGGTTTTTTGCGCGTGGACGTGGCCGACCAGGGGCCGGGCGTGCCGGACGAATACAAAAGCCGCCTGTTCGACCGCTTCGTGCAGGTTAAGGGGCGGCGCGGGGCGCGGCGCGGCATCGGCCTGGGGCTGACCTTCTGCAAGATGGCCGTCGAAGCGCACGGCGGGCGCATCTGGGTGGAGAACAACCCCGGCGGCGGCAGCCTGTTCGCCTTCACCGTCCCGGTCGAAACCGCCGTCCGCCTGGACGAAACCGGCGAATGGCCGGTGACCACCTCGCCGTAAGGCCTGAAGGCCGCCCACAAACGAGTTTTATTTTTCGCCCGTTGAAGGTAAACTGGTGCCAGCCTGTTCGTATACCGGGGAGACTGCGTGAGCCGGGAAGCCCAACTGCAAGCTTTCGTTGACTACTGCAAAACTTACCTTCGCGGCGACGAACGCGGCGAGGCCCAGGTGTTCCTCGACCGGCTGTTTGTGGCCTTCGGTTATGCCGGCGCGCTGGAAGCCGGCGGCGTTTTTGAAGACCGCGTGAAGCGCCAGAAAGACGGCAGAACGTCGGTCGCGTTTGCCGATTTTGTCATCCCGAAGCGCGTGCTGATCGAGATGAAAAAACGCGGCGAAGACCTGCGCCAGCACTACAACCAGGCGCTGGATTACTGGATTGACTTGGCCGACAAACGCCCGCAGTACGTCATCCTGTGCAATTTTGACGAGTTCTGGATTTACGACTTCAACCACCAGCCCCGCGACCCGATGGACAAAGTGCGCGTGGCCGACCTGCCGGAACGCTGGGGGCCGCTGGCCTTTTTGTTCCCCCGCCCGGAAACGCCCATCTTTGATTATGACCGGGTGGCCGTCACCCAGGAAGCCGCCTTCAGCCTGTCGCGGGTGTTTCAATCGCTGCTGCGGCCCATCGGCCAGCGCAGGCTCGACCGCGAGACGGCGCAGCGGTTCATCCTGCAATGTATGATGGCGCTGTTTGCCGAGGACATCGGCCTGCTGCCGCGTTACGTCTTCACCCAGATCATCGAGGACTGCCAGCAGGGCGCCAGTTCCTACGACCTGATGACGCTGCTGTTCCACGCCATGAACCGCCCCGGCCAGGAACGCGCCGGGCGTTTTTACGGCGTGGATTATTTCGACGGCGGCCTGTTCGCCCGCATTGACCCGGTGGAACTGACCACCGAAGAACTGCGCCTGCTGCGCGAGGCCGCCCGCCAGGACTGGGCCAAAATCCACCCCGGCATCTTCGGCACGATCTTCGAGCAGAGCATGGACGCGGCGGAACGCCACCAGATCGGCGGGCATTACACCAGCGAAACCGACATTTTACGCATCGTGCGTCCGGTCATCACCCGCCCCTGGCGCGAACGAATCGCGGCGGCCAGCAGCGCCGCCGACCTGCGCGCCCTGCAAGAGGAACTGCGGCATTACCGCGTGCTTGACCCGGCCTGCGGCAGCGGCAATTTCCTCTACGTGGCCTACCGCGAAATGAAGGCGCTGGAACATGAAATCCTGCTGCGGCTGCAAGAGCAGAACGGCGGCCAGCTAGAGATGGGCTTCGTCACCGCGCGGCAGTTTTACGGTTTTGACATCAAACCCTTCGCCGTCGAACTGGCGAAAGCCACGCTGATGATCGCCCGCAAGCTGGCGATTGACGAGGCGCATTCCGCCGAAAACCCGCTGCCGCTGGATAACCTGGACGATAACATCCGCTGCGCCGACGCCCTTTTTGAACCCTGGCCGGACTTCGACGCCTGCATCGGCAACCCACCCTACCTGGGCGCGAAGCGGCTGAAACAGGAACACAGCGCCGAATACGTCAACCGCGTGCGGGCGGCCTTCCCGGACGTGCCGGGCAACGCCGACTACTGCGTGTACTGGTTTCGCAAAGCGCACGAGGTGATGAAACCGGGGACGCGCGCCGGGCTGGTCGGCACCAATACCATCCGCCAGAACTATTCCCGCATCGGCGGGCTGGACTACGTGACCGCCAACGACGGCCATATCTTCGAGGCCGTTTCGTCCATGCCCTGGTCGGGCGAGGCCAAAGTCCACGTTTCGATTGCCTGCTGGGAGAAAGCCCTCACCCCCCAACCCGCCGATGCCGGAGACGCCGGGACACGATCTATCGTGTCCGCCGCCGGACGGACACCGCGCCTGTGGCTGGACGGCGACACCATGATCGAAGTGCCGGCCATTAACAGCAGCCTGTCGGTCAAAACCGACGTGAGCGCGGCGCAAACGCTGGCCTGCAATACCGAACCGAAGCGCGTGTTTCAGGGGCAGATTCCCGGCCATGCGGCATTTGTGCTGTCGCCGGACGAAGCACGCGACATGATTAAGCGTGACCCGATGAGCAAACAGGTGCTTTTCCCATTCTTGATTGGGCGGGATTTAATTGCCGTATCGAGCAGCAAGCCAAGCCGTTACGTGATTGATCTTAATGCCTTTGATATGATCGAAGCGCAGCAGTTTAAAGCCGCTTTCAAACACATTCAGGAAACAGTCTTGCCGATTCGTGAAGCAAAGGCAGTAGAAGAAGCTGAAAAGAATAGGAAGGCGCTTGCTGATGACCCAAATGCAAAAATAAACCACCATCACGAAATGTTCCTGCGTCAATGGTGGAAGCACTCCTATGGTCGCCATGATATGCTCGAAGAAATGGTAGCCTTGTCACGTTTTATCGGTTGCTCTCAGGTTACAAAGCGTCCGATATTCGATTTTATGTCGACCAAGATACGACCTGATGTAACTATACAGGCGTTTATGTTCGACGACGACTACAGCTTCGGCATCCTGCAATCGAACGCGCATTGGCTGTGGTTCACCGAAAAAGCGTCCACGCTCAAAAGCGATTACCGCTACACCCCGCACAGCGTCTTCGACACCTTCCCCTGGCCGCAGAACCCGACCGCCGCGCAGGTGAAAGCCGTCGCCGACGCCGGGCGCGCGCTGCACGAATACCGCCGCCAGGCCATGCAGAAGAACCCGCGCCTGACGCTGCGCGACCTGTACCGGTCGCTGGAACAGCCGGGCAGCAGCCCGCTCAAGGATTTACATGCCGCGCTGGACGAGGCCGTGCTGGCAGCGTATGGTTTCCCCTCCCCTAAATCCCCTCCCCATGTCATGGAGAGGGGAAGTCAGGCCGCGCCTGACGGGGGTGAGGTGAGCGACGTGCTGGCGCAGCTTCTCGCGCTCAACAAAATGGTCGCGGCGCGCATCGCGGCGGGCGAAAGCGTCACCGCACCGGGCATCCCGGCGGACTACCCCAACCCGGCGGAACTGGTCAGCGCGGGCTGCATCACGCCGCCGGACTGGGCATAAGGCGGCCACCGGCCAAACGTGGATAAAGCCGGGCGCGGGTGATACAATACCCGCTCGTTTAAGGCAGCGTAACCATAAGGTACGTTTTTATGACCCTCAATTTTGCCCTCATCGGCGCTGCCGGTTTTGTCGCGCCGCGCCATTTAAAAGCCATTAAAGACGTTGGCGGAGAGCTGGTCGCCGCCCTGGACACGCACGATTCGGTCGGCATCCTGGACAGCTACTTCCCCAATGCCCGGTTTTTCACCCAGTTTGAACGCTTCGAGCGCCACCTCAACAAACTGCATCTGCCGAATGCCGTCCCGGTGGATTACGTGAGCATCTGCTCGCCGAACTACCTGCACGATACGCATATCCGGCTGGCGCTGGGTGTAGGCGCGCACGCCATCTGCGAAAAACCGCTGGTCATCAACCCCTGGAATCTTGACCCGCTGACCGATATGGAGCAAAAAACCGGCAAACGGGTTTATACCATCTTGCAGCTTCGGCTTACGCCGCTGGCGCTGGCGCTCAAGGAGCGGGTCGCGCAGGCCGGTAAGCGGCTGGACGTGGTGATGACCTACGTTACCCGGCGCGGGGCGTGGTATCATGTGTCGTGGAAAGGCGATGAGGAAAAATCGGGCGGGCTGGTCGTCAATATCGGCATCCACCTGTTCGACCTGCTGCTGTGGTTGTTCGGGCCGGCAGAACACAGCGAGGTGCATCTGCGCCAGCCGGACAAAATGGCCGGGGTGCTGGAGATGGAAAAAGCGCGGGCGCGCTGGTATCTGTCGGTGGATGCCGGCGATCTGCCACCGGAGTCGGTGGCGGCGGGGGTGTTCGCCGCCCGGACGATCACGCTGGATGGGGAGTCTATCGAGCTGTCGGAGCAGTTCACCGGGCTGCACACGCTGTCGTATGAACGCATCCTGGCCGGGCAGGGCTTCGGCGTGGCCGATGCGCGCCCGTCAATCGAACTGGTGTACCGGATTCGCCATGCCGACGTAACGTCCGGCGATGCGGCTTCCCGCCACCCGCTGCTGAACCGCTGAGGGACACCATGCCGGAAGCTACCGACTACATGGTTCACGAATCGGCCTATGTGGACGAAGGCGCGGTCATCGGGCGCGGCACGAAAATCTGGCATTTTTGCCACATCATGCCGGGCGCGGTCATCGGCGAAGCCTGTTCGCTGGGGCAGAATGTATTTGTCGCCAACCATGTCACCATCGGCAGGGGCGTCAAAATCCAGAACAACGTCTCGATTTATGAGGGCGTGATTTTAGAAGACGACGTGTTCTGCGGGCCGAGCATGGTTTTTACCAACGTTGGCAGGCCGCGTTCGGCCTACCCGCGCGGAACAGCCGGTTACGAAAAAACGCTGGTGCGGCGCGGCGCGACCATCGGCGCGAACGCGACGGTCGTCTGCGGCGTGACCATCGGCGCATGGGCGTTCGTGGCGGCGGGCGCGGTCATCACGCGGGACGTGCCGGCCTATGGGCTGATGATGGGCGTCCCGGCGCGGCTGGCCGGCTGGGTATGCGAATGCGGCGCGCGGCTGATTTTCGACGGCGACGAGGCCACCTGCGCCGACTGCGGCAGGCATTATCGCCAGGCCGCGCCCGACCGGATTGAGCCGGTATAAGGGCGCTGGTGGAATGATGCCGTCTGCCACACCTCACATCATCTCACCTTTCGACATTTGCATGTTCGCGCATAACAGCTTGACGAACGATGGCCGTTCGTTCAAACAGGCCGCGAGTCTGGCGGCGGCAGGCTGGCGGGTGGCGCTGGTGGGCGTGACCATCGGCGGCGAAGACCTGCCGGCGGTCGAAACCCGCGATGGTTATCAGATCATCCGCGTTAAAACGCGCCTGCTGGCAAAACGCCTGCCCGGCACGTGGGGAAAACTGCTGCGCCTGGCGCTGGCCGTGCCGCGCGCCGCCTTGCAGCTGCGCCGGACGCGGGCGCGGGTTTACCAGGCCAACGATTTCACCGGCCTGCTGGTGGTCGCCCTGGCGGGCATCTGGCGGCGGCCTGTGGTTTACGATTCGCGCGAGCTGTTTTTCGACCGCTGGCCGAAAGGCGTGCATTACCCGCTCAAATACCCGCTCTATGCCCTGCGCCCGCTGGAAGGGGTGCTGGCGCGGCGGGCGGCGGCGGTTATCACGGTCAGCCGGCCGATTGCCGAACGGATGGCGCAAAAACTGCGGATACCCCAACCGGCGCTGGTGCTGAACGCCGTTGATATTCGCCAGACCGGGACGGCCCATGCCATTTTCCCGGCGGATGGGCGGCGCTGGTTCGTGCATACCGGAAGCCTGCTCGGCGGGCGGCATCTGGCGGAACTGGTGGCCGCGCTGGCGCATCTGCCGCCGGATGTGGCGCTGGCGCTGCTGGGGGATGGGCCGCTGCGCCCGGCGCTTGAAGAACAGGTGCGCGCGCTGGGCGTAAACGACCGGCTGCTGTTTGTGCCGCCGGTCCCGGTGATGGACATCGCGCCCACCATCGCGCAAGCCGGCTGCGCCGCCGTACTGACCACGCCGCACATCACCAATAACTACTTTGCCCTGCCCAACAAGTTTTTCGAGGCGCTGGCTGCCGGGCTGCCGCTGGTTTACAGCCCGATTCCAGAGGTGGAACGGCTGGCGCGCGAATATGGCCTGGGCGCGGTGTGCGACCCCGACGACCCGCGCAGCATCGCCGGGGCGGTTATGCAGGTGCTGGAGCCGGAAGCCAACGCCCGCTGCCGGGAAAACGCGCTCAAGGCGCGGGAAATCCTGAACTGGGAACAGGAAGAAAAGAAGCTGACCGGCCTTTATCGAAGGATGATGGGATGAGCAGCAGCCCGCGCCCGGATGTGGTCGTGCTGGTGCATACTGACGTTCGCAGCGATGGCCGCGTGCGTAAAGAGGCCGCCACACTGGCGGCGCAGGGGCGGCGCGTGGTCGTCGTGGGCATGTCGCTGGCCGGGCCGCTGCCCCCACCGATCGAGCAGATGGACGGGTTCACGGTGGTGCGTGTGGCGCCCCGGCTGCTGCGCCGCGCCCTGCCGGGCAAAACCGGGCGTCGGCTGCGCCTGCTGGCTTCGCTGGTGCTTGTGCCGGTGCAGCTTCGCCGTCTGAAGGGGCGGGTTTACCATGCCCACGATTTTCTGGAGCTGCTGCTGGTCAACCTGGCCGGAATCCGCCGCCCGGTGGTGTACGATTCGCACGAGCTGTATTTCGACCAGAAGATCGGCAGCCGGTTCGCGCTCAACGATCTGATGCAGCTTTTGCGCCCGCTGGAAAAACCGCTGGCGCGGCGGGCGGCGGCGGTTATCACCGTCAGCGAGCCGATAGCCGACCGGCTGGCGCAAACCCTGGGCATCCCGCGCCCCATCGTCCTGCAAAACGCGGTTGACCTGCGCCATGCCGGCCCGCCGGTTGTTTTTTCCGCCGGGGGGCGAAAAATCGTCGCCCATACCGGCGCGTTAAGTTTAGGACGCCACCTGCCGGAACTGGTCGAATCGCTGGCGCACCTGCCGGACGAAATCGCCCTGGTTTTGATCGGCGGCGGGCCGCTGAAGGCCGCGCTGCTGGAACAGGCCGCGCGCCTGGGCGTGGGCGACCGGCTCATCATCGTGCCGCCCGTCCCGGTGAACAGCGTATCCCCCACGCTGGCGCAGGCCGACTGCGCGGCGCTGCTGTTCGCGCCGGATTCGCCGAATTACCAGCTTGCGCTGCCCAACAAGTTTTTCGAGGCGGTGGCCGCCGGTGTGCCGCTGGTCTACGGGACGACGCAGGAGGTGGGGCGGCTGGCGCGCGAGTATGACCTGGGCGTAGGCTGCGACCCGACCGCCCCGCGCAGCATCGCCGAGGCCATCCAGACGATTTTGCGGCCGGAAAACCTGGCCCGTTACCGGGAAAATGCCGTCAAAGCGCGCGAAATCCTGAACTGGGAGCAGGAAGAAAAAAAGCTGGTCGCGCTCTACCGGCGGATTCTGGGAGATGAGTAGGCGCGTCAGCGTGCCTTGTCGAAAACCGGCGCGGCGGGCATAATTCTACCCGGTCGTGTTGGGGAGGGCGGGATTGTGAACATCGGGCGGGCGCTGACATATGCCTTTGAAGACCCGGCAGTTGGGGGCAAACTGGTGATCCTGGCCGCGCTGGGGTTTATCGGGACGATCACCCTGCCGCTGCTGCTGGTTGGCCTGCTGGCCTGGGCGGCGGTGATGGGCTATCTGGTGGATTTGATTCATAACCTGAACAACCGCCGGCGTTACCCGCTGCCGCGCTGGGACGACTACAGCGCGAAAATCGGCAAAGGCGGCAACGTGCTGGCGGCGGCGCTGGTGTACAACCTGCCGAATATCCTGGTAAGCTGCTGCCTGCTGACGCTTAACTTTCTCGACAGCCGACTGCTGGGCGGGACGGCGGGGCTGCTGGCGTTATGCTGCCTGGGGCCGGCGCTGCTGCTGTACAACCTGGTCGCCTGGCCGATGCTGGCGCTGGGGCTGGCGCGTTACGCCGACGAACATACCATCGTGGCGTTTTTCCAGTTTGGCGACCTGTTCAACACCCTGCGCCGCCGCCCAGGGCTGACGCTCCAGTGGATGCTGGTGATGCTGGCCGCCAATTTGATTTTCGGGCTGTTTTTCGTGATACCGTGCATCGGCTGGCTGGGTGCGCCGGCGCTGGCCGTCCCGGTGGTGGGTTATCTGACGGCGCTGTTCGCTTACCAGGTAGATCAGCCGGGCAGATAAGGCTCGACAAAGTAGCTGACCGCGCCGTCCTGAAGGCGGCCTTCGGCCAGCCAGCCTTCCATGTCCTGGTAGCGCACTTTAAACCAACTGTAACCCCCGTTGCAGATCGGCCCGTCCAGCACGTAAAAAACCGCGCGAATCGGTATCAGCTCGATGATACGTTTATCCAGCCCCGGCCCTTCACGCAGGCGCACCGGCAGCGGGTCGTCCGGCAGCACGCGCCCACGTTCCAGCACGATCAAGCGGGTGCGCGGCGCACCGGGGCAGGCCGGCGTCGGGCTGGGCGGCAGCGTCGGCCAGACGAACGGCGCGTCGGTCGGGGGAGGCGGCGTGGGGGTGGCGGACGGCGGCTTGGCCGGCGAAACGGTGGCTGCCGCAGCGGACGGCGTGGAAAAAACCGCCGCCGGGGCGGACGAACGCGGCGGCGCGACCGAAGCCCACCCCCCCAGCAGCGCCATCAAAGCCCCTGCAAGCAAAAAGCGCCAGGCAGCCAGCCGGCGTCCCGCTGCTGTTTCGCGCGCCACGTCCGGCGTCCGGCGGCTACTTGGTGTAATTGGCCGGGTTGCCCTGGCTGCCTTTTTTCCCGTCCGGCCAGGTGGTCTTTTCGTCAAATTTGACGCCGTTGACATTCGCGCCTTTCATGTTGGCGTTCAGGAGGTTCGCGCCGTTCAAGACCGCATTTTGCAGGTTGGCCTGTTCCAGACGGACGCCCTGCAAGTTCGCGCCGGTGAAGTTGATGCCCAGCAGGGTCGCGCCGAAGAAGTCGGCGAACGGCATCTGCGCCGCCGAGCAGTCCACGCCGGTCATGTTCGCGCCGCGCAGGATGGTTTCGCGGCAGGTGGAAGCCTGCATATTCGCGCCGCGCAGGTTGCCGCCTTCCATGCTCAGGCGGGTCATATCGAGCGCGCTCAGGTCTACTCCGGCCAGGCGCGGGTTTGGCCCGGCCTGAATGAGCGACAGTACCAGTTCCTTGCGGCTAATTTCGGCCATTTTTCATTTCCTCCCGGTAATAAGTCACAATCTCATCAATCGTCTGGTCGAGCGTGATGGTCGGCTGCCATTCTATCGCCGCCCGGATTTTGTCCAGGCCCGGCACGCGCCGCCGGAAATCTTCAAAACCGGCTTCGTAGGCGTCGTCGTAAGGCACGAACTGAATGTCCGATCGGCTGCCGGCGCGCGTTCTGATGCGTTCTGCCAGCGCCAGGATGCTGATTTCCTCCTGGCTGCCGATGTTAAAAACCTGCCCGATGGCCTGAGGCGCTTCGGCCAGGGCATGAACCGCCGCCACCACGTCGCGCACGTTGCAAAAACAGCGCGTCTGCTGGCCGTCGCCGTAGACGCGAATCGGCTCGTCCGCCAGCGCCCAGCGCACAAAACGCGGCAGCACCATGCCGTACTGCCCGGTCTGGCGCGGGCCAACGGTGTTAAAAAACCGCATAATCACCACCGGCAGGCCAACCTCTTTATGGTATGCCAGGGCTAAAAATTCGTCAATCGCTTTCGAGGCGGCGTAGCTCCACCGGCTGCGGGTGGTCGGCCCCATCAGCCGGTCGTCCTCCTCAGAGAAGGGGAAACGCGCGCCCTTGCCGTAAATCTCCGAAGTCGAGGCGATCAGCACTTTTTTACGGTAGCGGCGGGCGGTTTTTAACACCACTTCCGTACCGCCAACGTTCACCTCGATGGTGGCAATCGGCTGGCTGATAATTTTTTCCACGCCGACGGCAGCGGCCAGATGGTAAATCACATCGCATTCGCTGACCAGCCGGTCTAAAACGTGGATGTTGCGAATATCTTCGATGGCATAATGAAAGCCGGGGTGGCCTTCCAGATGGGCGACGTTCTCAAAACGCCCGGTGCTGAGGTCGTCAATAATAGTCACCTGCTGGCCTGCCGCCAGCAGCCGGTCGGCCAGGTGACTGCCGATGAAGCCCGCCCCGCCGGTGATAAGCGCGTGAGTCAATGTTATCGTCCCCGCAAGCAATAATCGTCGGGGCGCAGCCAACCCACGCCCCATTCCGCTGATTGAGGCGTGATGTTACCCCAGGGACGGGCGGGCTACAAGCGGCAGCAGAACAAGTAGGTTTTGCGGCGGGCTGGCGTAGGGTGCGCCGCCTCACCGGATCGGCACGGCGTTGATGTCCCCCTGGACGGATACGAACGGCGCGTAAATCCAGCCCACCTGGCCGTTATACCGCACCTGGAACCAGTGGTTTTTCCCGGCCTGGACGGTGCGCCCGACCAGCTCCAACTGTTCGCCCCAGGCGATCTGCCCCAGCAGTTCGGAACGCTGGCTGGGACGGCGGCGGAAGTTCATCACCGAACGCGGCATGGCGTACACGCCCACAAACGGCGCGTCGTCTATCTGCTCAAAAATGGTGGCCTGCTCCGGCACGCTGTTGGGGTCGCCGGTGAACTTCAGATAGCGCCCGGACACCCAGCCGGTTTTGTCCCCGGCGGTGATGAGATACCACGTGTACGGCCCACCCTCGTCGGCGCGGCGGGCGATGGGCGTATACACCGTCCCCGGCACAGCCACCCCCACGAACGAAGCGCCCAGGTACGGGCCGGTGCGGATGGACAGCCCGCGCACGTTCTGGACTTCGACCGTCAGCGGCGGCACGGCGGTCGCCAGCGGCGTGAGCGGGACCAGCGGCGTGCCGAAGCCCGGCGTGGCCGCGCCCTGCAAAAACCACTGCACCTGAAGGATGGCGTTATCTATGTTCTCGTAATATTCGACCGTGATGAGTACCGGGCTGGTGCTGATGACTTCGGTGAAGGTGTCGGTGGTCAGCGGGCGATCTATCCATTTATCCAGCCGCAGCGCGCCGTTGATGTACACCCGCACGCCGTCATCCGACGACACCACGAAGTTGTACGTGCCGGGCGCCAGGGCCTGCGACGACGTAAAACGCGCTGAAAAATTGTCGTTATACTGCGGGTCGGCGGGGAACACGGTCACGGCGTTGACGACCGGCGCGCCCGTCCCCCAGTTAAAGTTCAGGCCGTTGATGCCGGTCAGGCTGCAATTGCCGCCGGCGGGACAGTCGCATATAGGCGGTGGCGGCTGGACTCCATCGGGCGGGTTGATGCAGCGTATATCTGGATAAAACTGCACCGACCAGTTGGTGCCGAAGTCGGCCTGGATGGGGAGAACCAGCGCCAGCAGCGCCGCCAGCACGATCACCACCAATCCCGCGCTGCTCACTCGTTTCATCCCGCGTCCTCCTTAATTTTCACCAGCAGACTTTTCCATTTTAACCTGATTATAAACTGTCCGGCTGAAATTGGGGTACAGTACGTTGGACTCAAAATGCGGCGCGCCCAAATGCCGGGACAGTTTGCAACGTTGGCGCAAGGGCGCGAACCTATGATTGCCGCAGAATACAGCTTTTCGCGCGCGGAGGCCCGGTGTTCGATCTGTTATTTTTTCTGCTGCTGCCGCTCCTTATCCTCTGGACGATTTTCGATCAACTGAGACAGCGCGGCAAAAGCGCCGCCCGCTTCTTTAAAGAAAAGGGGCTTCGGGCGCACGTACTGCCGATGCAGGCAGACCCATGTGCTGGCTGCCGGAACACGGGGCGATGCAGCCCGCAGCGAAAAGCGATCTGCCCCAAGCGGCGGTTGGCGCTCCAGAGCAGGACGCGCCCTGCCGCCGCGCTGTTCAGCCGGCTCTCTACCGTCAAATGTCCCCAGGCGGTTCGCCCGCTTTACCGCCGCTGGCAGCGGTGGATTCAGTCTCACCCGCAGGTTTTGAACCGCGAATGGCTGGAGCCGCGCCTGGTCGCCGTCACCGGGCTGGCGATGGCCGGCAGTTTTGCCGGCGCGCGCATGGCAATGCCCGGCTTCGCGGTCGCCGCTTTAGACCTGACTGCCTTCATCGCCGGGGCTTTTTTCGGGACGCTGGACGGGCTGGCGGCTTTGCGCCGCCGCCGCATCGAAATTGATCTGCTGATGGTGCTGTTCGCGCTGGGGACTGCGCTGATCGGCTACTGGAATGAAGCGGCGCTGCTGCTGTTCCTGTTTTCGTTCAGCAACGTCTTGCAGGATTTCGCCGTCAGCCGCAACCGGAGCGCCATCGCCGGGCTGATTAAACTGCATCCAAACCGCGCCACGGTGCTGCGAGACGGCCAGCCCCAGACGGTGGAAGTGCGGGATATTCGCGCCGGCGAACTGGTGCGCGTCAGGCCGGGCGAACGCCTGCCGGTTGATGGCGTCGTGCGCGACGGCGGCTCGTTTGTTGACCAATCGGCCATCACGGGCGAATCGCTGCCGGTCTGGAAGCAGCCCGGCGCGGCTGTATATGCCGGCACGCTCAACCAGCGCGGCACGCTTGACGTGGTAATGACCGCCGCGCCGGACGATACCCTGCTGGCGCGCATCATCAAACGGGTGGAAGACGCGCCGTCCAGCCGGTCAGAAACCGAGTCCTTCGTCGAACGTTTTGAGCAGCGTTATTCGGTGGCGCTGCTGGTGGGCGGGGTGGTCATCACGCTGCTTCATTTGCTGGCCGAACCGAATCACGTCGTCCATGCGCTTCAGGCTTCGATGGTGCTGCTGACGGTGGCATCCCCCTGCGCGCTGGTGATGAGCGCCCCAACCGCTTTTATTTCCGCCATCGCCTGGGCCGCGCGGCAGGGCATCCTGTTTAAAGGCAGCATCTACCTGGAACGGCTGGCGAAAATGTCGGCGGTGGTTTTTGATAAAACCGGCACGCTGACGGCGGGCTGCCCGGTCGTAACCGATGTGATACCCGCGCCGGGCTGGACGGCAAGCGAGGCGCTGTGGCTGGCCGCCGCCCTCGAAAACCGCTCCGAACACCCGCTGGCAAAAGCCATCCTGACCGCCGCGCAGCCGTATAACGGTCACGGGCCGCTGCCGCCGGTCAGCGACTTTGAAGCCATCCCCGGCCAGGGCGTGCGCGGGCGTCTCGACGGGCGTTCGGTCGAGGTCTGCCGGCCTGGACATACTTTCGAGGAAGACTCCTCGCCATTGGCTCAGGCAGTCGCCAACCTGGAAGAGGACGGCAAAACGGTCGTCACGCTCAAGGTGGATGGCGCGGTCGTGGCGCTGATCGCCCTGGCCGATACGCTGCGACCGGAAGCGCGTCGGGTGGTGGCCGATCTGCGCGCGAGCGGGATGCAGGTCATCATGCTGACCGGCGATAACGTCCGGGCGGCGCGTTATGTCGCCCGCGAACTAGGCATTGATGCGGTTTATGCCGAACTGCTGCCGGACGATAAAATCAGCCTGCTCCAGCGTATCCAGGCCGAAACCGGCCCGGCGGTGATGGTGGGCGACGGCATTAACGACGCGCCCGCCCTGGCGCGCGCCGGCGTCAGCATCGCTATGGGGCAGACGGGAACAGACGTGACGCTGGAAACCGCCGACCTGGTGCTGATGAGCGACCGGCTGGAACTCATCGGGGAAGCCATCCGGCTCAGCCATAAAACGCGCCGGGTGATCTGGCAGAACATCGTTTTTGCGCTGGCCGGCATGGTGACGCTGGTCGTGTTCGCGCTGCTAACCGAAGACCTGCCGCTGCCGCTGGCCGTCCTGGGACACGAAGGCGGCACGGTGCTGGTGGTCATCAACAGCCTGGTGACGCTGCTGCTGTGGCCGGAAATCAAACGGCGGCAGCCGAAACAGTGGTTTATCAGGACTGCACAGGAAACGTTCTGCCAGTCCTTTCGGGCGATTTTCCCCCATACGCCGTGTTTTTAAGGCCGGGGCGGGGTTTGATTTTCACCACAGATGCTCGCCGCCGTTAACGTGGATGACGGCGCCGGTCAGGTAGTCCTCGCTGGTCAGGTAAGCGACCGCCCGCGCCACGTCCTCGGCGGTACCGGTGCGCCGGAGCGGGGTGCGCTGGCCGACTTTCGCCCATTCTTCGTCGCTCATGTTCGCGCCCGCCGGTTTCATCACCGGGCCGGGGATGACTGCGTTCACCCGGATGTCCGGCCCCAGGCTGGCGGCGCTGACCTGCGTCAGCATCCACAGGCCGGCTTTGCTGACGCTGTGATGCGGGTACTCCGGCCAGGGTTCCAGCGCGCCTTTATCCAGGATGTTGATAATCACCCCGCCGGATGGGTCGTTCTGGCGCATCAGCGCGGCGGCGGCCTGCGTACACAGGAACGGCCCAGTCAGGTTGGTATTGATGGTTTCCTGCCAGTCTTGCAGGCTCACCTCCAGCAGGTCGCGTTTCTGGAAGTTGGCGGCGCTGTTCACCAGGATGTTCAGGCGGCCAAAATGTTCGCGCAGGGCGGTGAAAATCGTCTCGACGCCGGTCTGGCTGCTCACGTCGGCCTGCACCGAAAAAGCGTCCACGCCCATTGATTTGATTTCGCGGACGGTTTCGGTGGCAGCGGCGGCGGACGAGCCGTAGTGAACCAGGATATGCACGCCGCGCCGCGCCAGTTCCAGGGCAATCGCTTTGCCGACGCGGTGTGCCGCCCCTGTGACCAGCGCCACCTGCCCGCTTAAGTCTACGCGCATAAAAATATTTTCCTTATGTTGCGATGATGTGCCGCGCCCGCTGCTTAGTACCCAACGGGTACGATCATCAAAAACAGCGTGGCGATGGACACCATCACCACCGGGATGAGCAGCGTTACGGCAAAAATGCGGCTGTCGGTGTTCAGGTGCATGTAAAACCACACCACCAGCGCGGCTTTCGACAGGCTCAGCAGCAGCATCAGCGGGATGGTCAGCCCGCCACGCGGGAACACTTCCGCCAACGCCACTTCCAACACGGTGACGACGCCCAAGATGATATAAACGACGGTGTAAACGGGCAGCGGGATGGTGCGCCCCAGGATGGTCGTGGTATCTCCAACATAGTGTTTGCCGACATGCCCGACCTTTTCGGCGGTATGTTCGGTTGACGTGATTTCGCCCATCGTCACTTCCCTTAAATCAGATAAATCAGCGTGAACAGCACAATCCAGACTACATCCACGAAGTGCCAGTACAGCCCGAACACTTCCACCCCGGCGTAGTTGTCGGCGCTGTAGCCGCCGCGCCGGGCGTTAAACACCACAAACAGCGCCCACAGAATGCCGACGATCACGTGCGCGCCATGAAAAGCGGTCGGGGCATAAAAACGCATCCCAAAGTCGGTGAATGTGCCGTCGGCGTTGTAATAAAGCGTGATGCCCTTGTGCGAAAGTTCGCTGTATTCGACGTACTGGAACAGCACGAACAGCGTTCCCATCAGCGCCGTCAGGCTGATCCAGCGGATTAAACCCTGGCGGTTGCCCAGTTGAATCTGGCGCAGTCCCATCACCATCGCCCAACTGCTGGACAGCAGGATGAAGGTGTTGATGCTCACCAGCCAGATGCCCGGCCACTCGTTCAGCCCTTCGTGGAAGTGTTCGACCACCTCCGGGCTGTGCAGGCGGAACACCACATAGGTGGCGATTAGCACTGAAAAAATGACCACCTCGGAGGCCAGATACAGCCAGGTGGCGAACTTCAGGTTTTCGGCGCGGGCAGCCGGGTTGTGATGATGCCCCTCTGCCGCGTGATGTTCGGCCTGTTGGACGCTCGCTTCACTCATAAATCGTCCCTCCTCATGCGGGGGTGGGACCCCGCTGCTTTCCAGTAAAAATAATCGTCACCGCTGTCCCAGAAAACGGGGCAAACCCTGCCGGATAATCCGCGCGACGGCGTTGGCAAAACGCGGGATGAGCATCGTCCATTCCACCGCCGCGTAGCGCCGCCAGATCGCGCCGGGGACGAGCCGCCGCAGCCACGATACCGGCAGCAGTAAAACAATACCCAGGATGATAACCGCCGCCACAAAAGCCGCCTGCGAAAGCTGAACCTCTGGGACGAACACCGGCAGCCCCAGCGACACCAGCAGCAGGATGACCGTGAAGGCGTTGGGATAACCGATGACCAGCAGCAGCGGCACGATGATAATCGCCGGCATCAGAAAGGCCATCGGCACGACCAGGTTGGGGAACAGCAGCGGCAGCGGCACAAAAGCCAGCAGCGCCAGCACAAAAATAATTTTACGCCAGGGAATCGGCGTGTCGCCGGGGGCTTTCACCCCGCGTGAGAAATAACCCATCAAAAATGCCAGCACGCCGGCCACCACCGCCAGTGAAAGTATCGTCCAGATGACGAAAACGATGAACAGCGTCAGGTAACTGACCGTCACCTCCGGCCCGCCGAAGGGCAGTTCCAGCGTGGTATAACCGATGTCCGCCGGGTTGCCGTCCCCCTGGACGCTTTGCACCGCCGGCCCAAACGGCAGGAAAGCGAACAAAGCAATCGCCGCCACCATCACCACCAGCCAGAACGTGACCTGCCACATCTGCCCGGCCAGGATGCCGGTCGGGCTGGCCGATGCTTCGGCTTCCGCCTCGGTTTCCTCTGGGGCTTCGCCGTGTACATTCATGCGGGGATCGAACGCGCCGATGCCCCAGATGAAAAAGCCGGAACTGATAAACGCCCCCAGCACCATCGCCGGGCCGACATACCCGTAAGGGTCAACCGGGTTAGGGTCAAGCCCTTGCAGAAGGCGGATCACCACCGCCAGCAGTGCGCCGATGATAAAACCGATGATGCCCATCGGCACAGCCCGCGCAATTCCCGGACGCATAAGAACCTCTCCCTCTATAAAAGCAAGTCACGCGGTCTGAGGAGCGAGTTTTCCGCTCTTGGCTCAGCCCTCATCCCCCGGCACTTAACTCCAGTACAGCACCGCGTAAAAGAGTATCCACGCAATGGTAACAAAATACCACAAACCCGCCGCGCCTTCCACCGGCCAGAAACTGCCGCTGTTATATGCGCCCCGCATGGCGCTGCGGTAGACCCGCACCAGCAGCGCGCCGATCACCACCGCATGAACGCCATGAAAACCGACCAGCACGCGGAATAGGTTGCTGTACTGGCCGCTGATGGGTATGGTCAGCCACTCGAAGGCCATCACCAGCACGAAGGCCGCGCCCAGGGCGATGGTCATGCGCCAGTTCCACAGGAACGTTTCGATCTGCCCGGCCCTCAGCGCCCGGTAAGCGCGCCGCGCCAGCAGGCTGCTGGCGATCAGCGCCAGCGTCATGGCCGATGGCACGACCACGCCCAGTTTTTCCACACCCGGCGGCGGCCAGTCCGGGGATTGGATGCGAATCTGCCAGTGGACGAACATTAGGCAGAAAAACACCATAATCCACGACACCTGAAAGATCGCCAGGCCGGTGCGTTTGTTCTTCAGGTCAAGTTCTTCTTTCGGCGTCAGCCGATGTTCTGCCAAATCGCCTTGCATCGTATTCTGCTTTCAATCTACTTCAGATCGCTTTCAACCCCTCCCCCTAACCCCCTCTCCGTATATGGAGAGGGGGAATTAAGAGAGGTCGTCTGCTCCCTTTCTCCGTGTAGGGCGACCGAAGGAAGTCCCTTCAGGGAGGAAAGGGATGGGGATAGGGGTTCTAATCTCCGCTTGCGCCCTGGGCAGCCGGGGACGCCGGTTTGTCCGCCGCCAGCGCCTGGGGCGGCGCGCCGAACTGCCGTTCGATGGCGTCCAGATAGGCCGCCGCGCCTTCTGTGCCGTAGCCGTAAGGGTCTTCAAACATCACCGGTTCACCGACGAAATTGGTGGCCGGGGGCGGAGAGGTGGTCGCCCATTCCAGCGTCAGGGCGCGCCAGGGGTTGGCCCCGGCCAGCCGCCCGCCGCGCAGGCTGGCGATCACGTTATAAATCAGCAGGAAGGTGGAAATACCCAGCACGAACGAGCCGATGCTGGCGGTCGCGTTCAAACCCTGGAATTCCGGCATATAAACGGCCACACGGCGCGGCATCCCCAGCATCCCGGCGAAGTGCATGGGAAAGAAGGTGAAGAAAAAGCCGATGTACGTCAGCGCGAAGTGCAGCTTGCCCAGCCGTTCGTCCAGCAGCCGCCCGGTGATCTTCGGGAACCAATGGTACACGCCGGAATAAATGGCAAAAACGCTGCCGCCGAACAGCACAAAATGCAGGTGCGCCACCACAAAATAGGTGTCATGCACGTGCAGGTTAAAGGGAATCATCGCCAGCATGACGCCGGTGATGCCGCCGATGACGAACATCGAAAGGAAGCCCAGCGAAAACAGCATGGCGCTGGTGAAACGAATCTTGCCGCGCCACAGCGTCCCCAGCCAGCTAAAAATTTTGATGCCGGTCGGCACAGCGATAATCATCGAGGTAATCATGAACGGGATTCGCATCTCCGGTTGGAGGCTGGTGAACATATGGTGCGCCCAGACCGTAAACCCGACGATGCCGATTGCCATGCTGGACAGGGCGATCATCTTGTAGCCGAAAATCGGCTTGCGCGAATGCACGGACAGCACATCGGACAGAATGCCCATGCCCGGCAGCACCATGATGTACACGGCAGGGTGGCTGTAGAACCAGAATACATTCTGCCACAGCAGCACGTCGCCGCCTTTGGTGGCGTCGAAGAAGGTTGTCCCGGCGATGCGGTCGAGGATAAGCAGGGTCAGCGCCCCGGCCAGGAAGGGCGTCGCCATCACCACGATGATCGAAGTCGCCACGATGGCCCACACGAACAGCGGCATCTGCCAGTAGCTCATGCCCGCCGGGCGCATATTTTTGACCGTCACCAGGAAGTTAATCGCCCCCAGGATAGACGAAATGCCCAGCAGGTGAACGGACAGCGCCGCCAGCGTCTGGCCGTCGCCGCTGAACAGCGTGCTGAGGGGCGGGTACATCGTCCACCCGGCTTCCGGCGCGCCCACCAGCATACTGCCGATCATCAGAATGCCTGCCGGGGGAATCAGCCAGAAGGCGAAAGCGTTCAGCCAGGGGAAGGCCATATCCTTCGCGCCCAGCATCAGCGGCAGCAGATAGTTGCCAAACCCGGCCATCATCGGGATGATCCACAGGAAGATCATCACCAGGCCATGCGCGCTGAACAGGCTGTTGTACTGCGCGCCGGTCTGCACCACGTCCAGGTTAGGCGTCAGCAGTTCCCAGCGGATAAGCATCGCCAGCGTGCCGCCGACGATGAAAAAGAAGGCCGCCGTAACCATATACTGGACGCCGATGATTTTGTGGTCAACACTCCAGCGCAGGTAATCGCTCACGCGGAGGCGTGGGCGCGGGGCGGACTGGCTGGGCGCGCCGCCGACAGGAACCGAAATACTTGCCATAATTTTACGACCTTTCCCAACAGCTTAATCGTCAAGCCATTTCAGATGAGTGATTGCAAGGCACACCATCACGATACCGCTAAAAAAAGACGCGGGGATGGGTTTATATGCCCACCCCCGATAGATGATTACGATTCAGGCGTGGCCTCGGCAGTGGCCTCAACGGGCGCTTCCGTCGCTTCGGGTGCTGCCTCGGCGGGCGGCGCGGCAGCCTGGCACTGCGCGGGCAGTTCGACCGTGCAGGCCGGCGCGCCGGAGTCCGACAGGGTGCAGAGATACGCCACAATAGACCAGGCTTCACATTCCGGGATGCCCAACTGCGGCATCAGGTTGCTGTAACCCGGCACGAGGTAAGCGCCCGGCTCGTGGATGGACTGGTACAGGTAATCCACCGCCGCCAAGCCGGTGGCATTGGCGCGGCTGGCGGCGGCGCGGTCGGCCACGCCGTTGAGCGCCGGCCCGACGTTGCCCGCCCATTGCAGCGTCTCGGTAGATAAAACATGGCAGGTGTGGCAGGGGTAAACCTGGCTGGCGAGGATGCCTTCGCCGCGCAGCACCGGGTCGGCGGGCGGGTTCAGCACCTTGTCCACTTCCTGGTCGAACCAGGCGATATAATCGGCTTCGGTTTCGTGGACGACTATCCAGGCGACCATCTCGCCGTGTGCCGCGCCGCACAGTTCGGCGCATTTAATCGGGTAGCGCGCCGGGTAACTTTCGCCCTCAACGGCCACTGGGGTAAACCGGTACTGGGTAGTGCGCCCCGGCAGCAGGTCCTGTTTAATCCGCAGCGCCGGCACCCAGAAGGAATGAATCACGTCTTGGGTCTGCATTTCCAGCATCACGGGCCGCCCGATATAGGTATGCAGTTCGGTGGATTTAAACGTCAGATCGCTGCTGGCGTCGCGCGGGTCGGGCGTGCTGTAAGTGAACGCCCAGTTAAAGCGCGCGCCCGTCACCTGCACCCGCTGTTCGTCATCTTTAACTGCCTGGATGCTGCTCCATACCTGGTAGCTGAGGATGGTTAACATCACGACGATCACCGCCGGGATGGCCGTCCAGACGATTTCCAGCGTGGTGCTGCCATGAATCGGCGGGCCGTCGGTGGTGTCGCCGGGGCGGGCGCGAAACCGCCACACCGAATAAAGCAGCACCCCCTGTACCAGCAAGAAAATCGCCCCACCGATCAGCAGCGCGATGCGGAACAACTGGTCAATCTGTTTGGATTCGGCAGAAGCCTCGACCGGGAAAATGAGCGGCGTCGCCTGGGAAATGATGAAACCACCGACGATCAACAGGACGCCGACGACGATGAGGGTGATAACGGTACGCGAACTGACATTGCTGGAATTCATGAACCTATCTTTCCTTGCATTCAGAATCACCAATCGTGACGGTTATAGGCCACCGCCGGCGGAATATACGGTTCTAACGGGCGCTGGGACAGTTTGGATGACGCATTGTTACATTTTACACAAGACTTGCTTTTTTGACAAAGGATTCTCATGAATTTCCGCAAGTGCTAAACGTCTTTCCATCATATGACAAAAATCATAAGCGGCTGATATTGTAACAGTTGTCCAACAAAATGAACAGCCGCCGCCAGCAGGCAGATTATATCTGGTACGATATTTAGTGATGGAGAGTGGATTTTGCATCGAAATCCTCAGCACAGGCCACCCGCCCTGCCTGATA
Source organism: Chloroflexota bacterium (assembly GCA_014338005.1). Lineage (GTDB taxonomy): Bacteria > Chloroflexota > Anaerolineae > Aggregatilineales > Phototrophicaceae > CFX2. The sequence continues at coordinate 28,929 of QUBZ01000045.1, forward strand.
GCGCTGCCGCCGGGGGCGCTGGTGGTGGGGCGCAGCCCGCGAAGCTGCCGGCTGGTCGTGCCAGACCCGCGCGTATCCCGCGTGCATCTTTTGATCCGGCGCGATGCCGACGTGGGGATCACGGTGGTGGATTTGTACAGCGCCAACGGCACGACCCTGGAAGGCCGCCGGCTGCTGCCGGGCATCGCCTTCCACTGGCTGATTGACCAGACGGTAAAAATCGGCGGGACGGCGCTCATTTTGCGCTACCACGCCGCCCGATCTTTGACCGCCGGGTGAGCAGCTTCGCCCGAACGCCGGATAAATCGTGTACAATGGATGGCGTGCGCCGTTGAGGGTGCGCCCTGGACGGCCAAAATCAGCAGCTAACGATTGGGAAGCATCTTTATATGGATCCCGTGATACTGGTTGTGATTGTGATCGTGATTCTGGCGGTGGCCGGCGGCGTGCTGCTCTGGCGGCGGCGCAGCCTGCCTGCCAATGATACAGCGCCGGGTATCGAGACAATTGCCGTGATGCGGGACGAAGCGCCTGCTGCCCCGCCGCAAAGCCCGCCGCCCCAGGGCAAGCCGGCTTCGGACGACCTGCTCGACCCGGAAATCAGCGCCACGCTGGAAATTATATCCGGGCCGGATGCGCGCGCCGGGGGCGTGAACATCGGCAAACATATCCCCGTCCGCAAGAAAAAAACCACCCTGGGCCGTAATCCCCGGCAGGTGGACATCCAGCTTTATAATCTGGACGAGCCAAGCAGCGTCAGCCGCCTGCATTGTTCGATTGAATATTACGCTTCGATGCGGTGTTTTATGATAACGGACGAAGGCTCGTCGTCCGGCACGAAGGTGGATAACCTGTCGCTCACGTCCTACCAGCCGGTGGCGCTGCGGGATGGCGACCTGATCGAATTGGGATTGGTGGAGCGGCAGGGTGTAGTCATCCGCTTTCATACCGATGCCAACCCGCCGGAAAGCGAGGAACTGCACGGGGCGCGCCTGCGCCTGCACATGGGCATCGAGGCTAAAGACACCATTCGCCAGCTGCTTAAGGAAGAAGTCGCGCCGGAAGTGACGCCCTGCGATGTGTTCCTGAGCTACAGCCGCCGCGACCGCGACGTGATGCGTTACATCCGCGAAAGCCTGGAGGTGAGCGGCATCAGCGTTTGGTCGGACGAAAACCTGGAGCCGGGCAGCAAATCCTGGCGCGGCGTGGTGGAAACGGCAATCGAGCGGGCCGGCTGTCTGGTCGCCCTGCTGTCGCCGGACGCCAAACAGTCCGAATGGGTGGGCGAGGAGCTGAACTACGCCAAAATTCACGGCGTGCGTATCTTCACGGTGCTGGTGCGCGGCGAGGAAGGCAGCGCCATCCCGTTGGGGTTAACCGGTATGCAGTGGGTGGATATGCGGACGGACTATGAAGGGGGACTGGAGCATCTCTTAAAGACGCTGCGAGAATATCTGGCGCGCGAATGAAACACCCGGCGCGCTGTGGGTAGATCATTTCCGCCGGGGCGCGGAATATCCCCGGCGGCACGACTTCGGAGGAACTTATGTTGCGTTTGTTGTGCCTGTTGAGCCTGATGCTTCTGGCGGCCTGTGGCGGCAGCGGCCAAACCGACGCGCCCGCCGCCAACAGCCCGATTGACTGGGATCGCAGCCCCGGCACCGTCGTTTTCCGCGCCGATGTCGAGGGGGGTACGCCGGAGGATGCCTTCCTGGCGCGCAGCGAAATCCCGCCCTGCACCGTTTACGGCGATAACCGCGTGGTCTGGACGAACGAAATCGGCCCGTTCGAGACGCAGGTTTTGTGGGATAAAGTCGGTGATGAGGCGATTCGGAACTTCGTCACCATCCTCACCATCAACCGGCAGATTTACAGCTACAAGGCGGGCAGCGCGCTGGAGCCTGCCGGCCCTACCACGCCGGTCGTAGAGACGCTGACGTTGTTCGTCAACGGCTTGCAGCACAAAACCGACGCTTTCGCCGGCTGGGACCTGGATTATTACCGCCAGATCACGGACGCCTGCCGCCAGATCAGTGTCGCGCCGGTGCTGTACGAGCCGACCGCTGCCTGGGTTTCGGCGCTGGCTGTGCCGTATGACCCGAACGCGCCGGTGGTGGCCTGGGACGGCGCGGCCAATAATCTGAGCCTGGCCGAACTGGCCGCCGGCGGCGAGCGTAAATGGTTAACCGACCGCAACGTGCCGGTGCTGTGGAACATCCTCCGCACGTCGCCGCCGCGCATCCAGTTTTTGGAGGGCGAGGAGCGTTATTACGTGGCGCTGGAAGTGCCGAATGTGACCCGCTCCTCGCCGCCCGCGCCGCAGTAGGCCGGCGCTGTTCATCATACAGGCGTTTTGAGAAGGAAAACGGCAGTTATGTCCCTTGATGAGCGCACGCTCGACCTCATCCGCGCCGCCCGCGCCGTGAACGGCGTGCCGGGCGACCGCTACAAAATCCCTTTTCGGAACATTCGCCAGGTGTTGTCGCTGCACGCGCGCGTTTCGCCGGAAAAAACCTTCCTCATTCACTACGATGCCGAGGGAAACCGCGAGGAACTGAGCTACGCCGAGTTCAACGCGCGCGTTCACCAGACGGCGCACCTGCTGCGCCACGACCTGGACGTGCGGCGCGGCGACCGGGTGGCGACCATCGGTTACAACCACAGCGATCTGGTCATCATCTACTTCGCCTGCTGGATTATCGGCGCGGCGGTCGCGCCGCAGAACGTGGCCGAGGACGACCGGCGTATCGCCTTCATCCTGCGGAACAGCCGGGCGGTGGTTTGTTTTGTGCGGCAGGAATATCTCGAACGCGCCCGGCAGATCATTTACGGCACGGAAGAAGGGCTGGGCGCGCCGAACATCCGGCGAATCATCCAGATCGGCGGCCAGCCGGACGGCGAAACGCTGTTTTTTCACCAGGCTGTTCAAAACCTGCCCAACACCTTCTTCGGCGACGACCCGGAGCCGGCGCTGGAGGACGAGGCGCTGCTGGTGTACACCAGCGGCACGACCGGCGCGCCCAAAGGCGTGGTGCTGACGCAGTATAACCTGCTGGTGGACGCGCAGGGCATCGCCCAATGGCAGGGTTTCACCGGCAACCAGCGCATGATGTGCGTGCTGCCCATTCACCACGTCAACGGCATCGTCGTCACGCTGGTGACGCCGGCGCTGGTGGGCGGCTCGGTGGTTTTAAACCGGCAGTTTTCGTCGGCTCACTTCTGGGAGCGCATCTGCAAAGAGCGGGTGCAGATCGTCAGCGTTGTGCCGACGCTGCTCCAGTTCTGCCTGGAATACGCCGACCAGATGCAGGCGCGCGGCGCGCCGATCTGGGGGGAAGGGCTGCGCCAGCAGGATTTAAGCGCCTTCCGGCATATCATCTGCGGCGCGGGGACGCTGGCGATGGCGCTGGTCAAGGCCTTCGAGGAGCGGTTCGGCGTGCGTGTGCTGCACGGTTACGGCCTCAGCGAGACGACCTGTTACAGCTGCTTCCTGCCGATTGACCTGTCGTGGGAAGAACACAAACACTGGCTGCTGGATTTTGGCTATCCGAGCATCGGCTGCCCCATCGAACCTAACGAAATGGCGATCTTCAGCGCCGACGGCAGCGGGCAGCCGCTTGGGCCGGGGGAACGCGGCGAAATCTGCATACGCGGCCATAATGTGATGAAGTATTACGACCAGCGCCCGGATGCCAACGCCGAAACCTTCAGGTTCGGCTGGTTTCGCAGCGGCGATGAGGGTTTTTACGAGGTAGATGCGCGCGGGCGGCAGTTTTTTTTCATCACCGGGCGCATCAAAGAGTTGATTAACCGGGGCGGTGTCAAGTTCAGCCCCTTCGATATCGAAGAAGTGCTGCTGGAAATCCCCGGTGTGAAGGTCGGTTTAGCCATCGCTTTTCGTAACGATTATTACGGTGAGGAGGTGGGCGCGTATGTCGTGCCGGAGGAAGGCGCGGCGCTGGACGCCGAGGCGATTTTAGACCACTGCCGCCGGCGGCTGACGTTTGAGAAAGCCCCGAAAGTGGTGGTGTTCGGCACAGACATCCCCGTGACCAGCACCGGCAAATACCAGCGCCTGCGCCTGCAAGAGCGTTTCGCGGCCTGGGAACACACGCAGTTCAAAAAGCCCTAAGAATGTTGCGCGAGACAAGGGGCTTTAGCCTCTTGTCCAGGTAGTAGACGAGGGGGATTTAATGTTAAAACTGCTCAACCGCCAGAACCACCGCCAGCATGATAAACGGCTGGTGATAGACCATGATCTGTGTTTCTCCTGCGGGGCGTGCGTGGCCGTCTGCCCGCCGGACTCGCTGTTTTTGCTGGATATTCATCTGACCGTAGACCATAACACCTGCACCCGCTGCGACCGCTGCGTGGCGATGTGTCCGGTTCACGCGCTGTCGCTGGTGCCGGAGGAGCCGCTGCACCATGAAAACGGCGTATGATGTTATCGTTGTGGGGGCCGGCCCGGCGGGGGCGGCGGCGGCTTTGCGGGCGGCCCAGGCCGGCCTGGACGTGCTGCTGATCGAAAAACGCCAGGAAATCGGCGTGCCGGTGCGCTGCGGAGAGGCCACCGACATCGAGACGACCGAACGCTTCATGCCGCTGGACGCGCGTTACATCAACCGCTACATCAACCAGTACGCCATCGTCAGCGCGGCGGGCGACCGCGTGATCGTGCCGCCCAGTTCGCCGACCATCATCATTGACCGGAAAGTGTTCGACGCGGCGCTGGCCCAGGAAGCAGCCCGCGCCGGGGCGGAGCTGCGCGTCAGCACGACGGCGGTCGGCCTGCTGCGGGAAAACGGCGCGGTGACGGGCGCGCGGCTTAAAAGCATGGGGCGCGCCTGCGAGGTGCGCGCTAAACTGGTGGTCGCCGCCGACGGTGTGGAGTCCCAGGTGGCGCGCTGGGCAGGGTTAAAAACCATCCCGCCGCTGGCCGATTATTACGTCGGCTTTCAGTTCACGCTCACCAACTTGCGCGGGCGCTTCGACCCCGACCTGTGCGAATACCACGTCGGCAATGAAACCGTCGCGCCGGGGGGGTACGTGTGGGTGTTCCCCAAAAGTGAGGACAGCGCCAACGTAGGTATCGTCATCCCGGCCAACCGCGCGCGCCCGGTCAGCGCGCAGGCATGGTTGGAGCGTTTTGTCGAGCGGTTTTATCCCGGCGCGGGCATTTTAAGCGTGGTGGCCGGGGGCATCCCCATTACGGGCGCGATCAAACAGATGGCCGCCGACGGACTGGTGGTTGTGGGCGACGCGGCGCACCAGGCCGACCCCTTAACGGCGGGCGGCATCAGCCTGGGCATGATGGGCGCGGAAATGGCGATGCAGGTGGCCGCTCCGGCCATCCGGCGCGGGGACGTGTCGGCGCGGGCGCTGCGGGAATACGAGGCGCTGTGGCATGAGCGATTCGGCAAAATGCACGGCGCGCTGTACGCGGTGCGGAAAATCCTGACGCGCATGGCCGAGGCCGATTTTAACAAATTGGTGGCGCAGGCGGCGCGGCTGCCGCTGGCGACCATGAACCATGCCGAACTGATGGCGCAGCTTTTGCGGGCGCACCCGGCGCTGCTGCTGGAAGCGCGCACGCTCATCACCACCGGGCTGCTGTTGAAATAAGCGCGTTTTTAGGACGGCGGCGCGGTGTCGGCAGGCGTTTCGGCAGAGACGGCGGCCTGCTGTGGCGCTTTCCGCCCCCAGGCAAAAAACGAATATTCGATCACCGGCTGGGCCAGTTTCAGCGTTTCGGCCATTTGCGCCGGGCGGTGCAGCTCGATGGATTCGTAGCCGGCGTCTGCCAGCAGCTGGCGGGCTTCCGCCTCGTTTTTGAGTTTGCACTTATAAATCCCGGCTTGGCGGCTGAACAACCCGGCCACCTGCTGTCCCTCGCCGCCGGGGCCTTCATCCCAGGGCAGATCGCAGACAAAACTACCACCCGGTTTGAGCGAGTTTCTGATATGATTCGCCATGCGGATCACCTCATGGTCAAATGAAAACGGAATGACATAATGGACTTGGTAGGTATTTGTCAATCCAGTCGAAATGAAAGAACGTGTTATCCAGATGAGCCTGAAAGGC
>QUBZ01000185.1 GCA_014338005.1 Chloroflexota bacterium
CTTCTGCCTCCTTTTCCTCATCCCCGCAACAAAAAAGTCGCTGTTTTCTCACAACGACTTCCTTTAATCTGCCAAACTCCAGGGGCGGGTTTGAAACCCGCCCCTACACCCCCAGACAGGTGTGCATTGCAGGGGAGGGCCTCAGACCCTCCCGAAAACCCACCGGCAGTAATCTGCTTTTCAAACGGTCTTTTACCCTTCACTCATGGGGATGTCGTGACCAATTTCGATCAGGTTGCCGTCCGGATCACGAAAATGAGCGGTGCGCAGCCCCCACTGAGGCCGGTCGGTGGGCGGGGCGGCCAGGCTAATGCCTTTCGCCTTCAGCGCCTCCGCCGCCTGATCTACGTTTTCGACGGCCAGCCACAGCAGCACGCGATCTTCGCCGCGCGCGGCCTGGTGCGGCGCGCCGATGGCCGCGTCCATCATATCGCGCCGGTACAGCGAAAAGGTGATTTCCCCGGTTTCGAACTCGGCATAGGCGCTGTTTTCGGCATCAAAGCGAGGCTTGAAGTTCAGCACGTCCCGGTAAAAAGCGTAACAGGCCGGGTAGTTATCCACCAGCAGCCGCACATGAGTCCACTTCATATCCATGCCACGTCATCCTTTGTAAAGAACATCTGTTCGTATTGTAACGTATGACAGGCGCATCTGCAACTGCTGGCGTTTACGAACTTTTGTGCTATCATTAAGCTGTGCCGGTGTCTGGCCGTGTCCCCCGGATTACACTATAATCAAACACATTCAGGAGGGGCGTTTTTGGCAGCATTTAAGCGAATCGGCGTTCTGGGCCATCCGATGCGCCCCGCGACTGCTCCGGTTGCCGAGCGGATCGCCGGCTACCTGCAATCGCGCGGCGCCGAAGCCTGGTGCTGCGGCCAGTGGGACGACCCGCAGATCACCGACCAGGTGCGCGACAGCGATATGGTAATCGCCATCGGCGGCGACGGCTCGATGCTGCGCGCTTCCCGCGTGTGCGCCCGGTACGGCGTGCCGGTGCTGGGTGTCAACATGGGGCATCTGGGTTTTTTGACCGAAATCAGCGAGGCGGAAGACTGGAAACAGGCGCTTGGCAGCGTGCTGCGGGGCGATTACTGGATCGAAGCGCGCATGATGATTCACGCCGCGCTGCTGCGGGCAGGGCTGGTGCTGGCCGAAGGTGATGCGCTGAACGATGTGGTCATCAGCCGGCAGGCGGCGACCCATATGATTCTGCTGGAAACCTACATTGATAAGGACTGGGCCACTACCTACAACGCCGACGCGCTTATCATCGCCACCGCCACCGGCTCGACCGCCTACGCGCTGGCCTGCGGCGGCCCGATTCTGCCGCCGGAACTGCGGAACATCCTGATCGTGCCGGTCGCGCCGCATCTGAGCATGGATCGTCCGATTGTGCTGGCTGAGGGTGCGACTGTCGAAGTGGTGGCCGCAGCCGACAACACCGCCGCCATCGTGCTGTCGCTGGATGGCGTGCTGGCGGGTCAGGTGCAGCCCGGCGATACTATCCGCATCCAGGCCAGCGATTCGGTCAGCCGGTTCGTCCGGCTGCGGGAACGCAACTATTTTTACCGCTCGCTGCTCGACCGGCTGGAGCCGCGCCTGCCCGTCCGCGCCGAACCAGAGCGTAAGCAGATTTAGTGGTAAGGGCGCATCGCCGCGTGTCTTTAACGGAAAGACCCGGTATGCCGGCTAGTCAGAAGGAACTGGACGTGTCCGAATCGAATCCGCTCATTGAAGAACCGACCTTTTGCGAAGTTCATCCCTCGCGGGAAACCAGCCTGCGGTGTAACAAATGTGGGCGGCTGATGTGCGCCGACTGCGCTGTTTTAACGCCGGTCGGCTACCGCTGCCGCGAGTGTGTCCGCCAGCACGAGGACAAGTTTTTTAACGCCAGCCAGTACGATTACGCCATCGTATTCGCGGCCTGTGCGGCGCTGTCCGGGCTGGCCGGGGCGATCATCAGCGCCATCGGGTTTTTGTTCCTGGTTATCATCGCGGCTTTTCCGGTCGGCGGCGCGGTCAGCGAGGTGGCCCTGCGGCTGACGCAGCGGCGGCGCGGGCGTTATTCCGGGCAGATCGCGGCGGCGGGCGTGGTGGCCGGCGGCATCATCGGCGGCGTCATACGGGTGTACCTGTCTTATGGCAGCGCCGCTGCCGAGCTGGCCCGCCGCGCGCCGGGTCGCGACATCCCCGTGCTGCCGCTGGATACGGCGCTGACGACCGCCCTCAGCGACATCAGCTTGCTGATTTTCATCGGCATCGTGGCTTTTACGGTTTATGGGCGTTTTCGGATGCGGATATAACCGAGGTGTGCCAACCGGCTGCCGGGTGAATAGTTGAAGATAGGCCTTTATGCTTGAAGAACTGCGAATCCAGAATTTTGCCATCATTGACCGGCTCGAACTGAGCTTCGCGCCCGGCTTCAACGTCATCACCGGCGAAACCGGCGCGGGCAAGTCCATCATCATTGACGCGGTGGAACTGCTGCTGGGCGGCAAGGCGGATGCGACCGTCGTCCGCGCCGGGGCGGAAAAAGCCGTCATCGAAGGTGTGTTCGCCCTCAATGCCCAAACGCAGGCGCTGGTGCTGCCGATCTTGCAGCGCGAGGATTTGCTGGAAGGCGACGGCGTTGCTTTCGTCACTATCTCCCGCGAGGTGCGCGCCAACGGGCGTTCGACTGCCCGCGTGAACGGCGTCACCACCAGCCAGGAGGTGCTGCGGGAGATCGGCGCGTTCCTGGTGGATGTTCACGGCCAGAGCGAACACCTGTCCTTGCTGAACCCGCGCACCCACATTGACCTGCTCGACCGCTACGCCGACCTGATGGAACTGCGCGAGGCAATGGCTTCGGTAGTCGAAAAAGTGCAGGCCGTCCGGCGCGAGATCAAACACCTGCTGGAGGACGAGGCCGCGCTCCAACGCCGCGCCGAGCAGCTTCGCCACGAAGTTGAGGAGATCGAAGCCGCTGAACTGGTCCCCGGCGAGGAAGAAGACCTGCGTGCCGAACGCCAGCGTATGGCGAACAGCGAACAGCTTGCCACGCTGACCGCCGAGGCCGCCCTGCTGCTTTCCGGCGACGACCACGCGCCCGACCAGCTTTCGGCGGTAGACCAGTTGGGGCAGGTTTCGGTCATCATGAGCCGGCTGGTGAACCTTGACCCGGCGCTGAAGGCCGAATCCGAACTGGCCGATACGCTCAGCGTCCAGGTGGAAGAACTGGCGCTGGCGCTGCGCCACTATGCCGACACGGTGGAATACACGCCCGAACGCCTGAACGAAGTCGAAGAGCGCCTGGAACTCATCAGCCGGTTGCGCCGCCGCTACGGGCCGACCATCGAGGCGATTCTGGAGTATGCCGAAAACGCCCGCGCCGAACTGAACGGCATCGAAAACAGCGAAGAACGGCTGGAAGAACTGCGGGCGGACGAAGATAAACTGCTGCGGCACATCGGCGAACTGGGCGAAAAAATCAGCCGCGTGCGCCAGATGTTCGGCCAGAAACTCGGCGAGCGCATCGTCGGCGAACTGGCCGACCTGCGCATGGAGCGCGCCCGCTTTGAGGTGGCGATCACCCAGATACCCGACCCGCAGGGCTGTTTTGTGAACGGCCAGCGGTATGCCTTCGACGCGACCGGCATTGACCAGGTTGAAATGCTGATGAGCGCCAACCCCGGCGAGCCGCTGCGCCCGCTGGTGCGCGTGGCGTCCGGCGGCGAGACGGCGCGTATCATGCTGGCGCTCAAGCGTGTGCTGGCGCTGGCCGACCAGACCTCGACGCTGATTTTTGACGAAATTGACCAGGGCATCGGCGGGCGCATCGGCAGCGTGGTCGGGGAAAAATTATGGTCGCTGGCGGCCAACCATCAGGTGATGGTGGTCACGCATCTGGCGCAGCTTGCCAGCTACGGCGACAAACACTATCACGTTAAAAAGCTGGTGCGCGGCGACCGCACTTCGACGCAGGTGCATCCCCTGGATGACGAAGCCGAGCGCGTTAACGAACTGGCCGAGATGCTGGGCGCGCAGGGCGAAAGCGGCATAATCAGCGCCCGCGACATCCTGCATCAGGCTTTGGCCTTCAAGCAGCACAAACAGCCGAAGCTGATATGACCGCCAACATCGCCATCGCATATGATGAACATCAGCAGCGATGATCGCGCCGGACGATAGCTCAAAACGATTGTAGTTCGTTCTATCAAGAACTAACGCTAACTGCACACCTCTCACTGTTAATGCTGGCAAGAATAAAATGAGATAAGATTGAGAAATTAGCTAATGGTCAAATGAAAACGGAATGACATAATGGACTTGGTAGGTATTTGTCAATCCAGTCGAAATGAAAGAACGTGTTATCCAGATGAGCCTGAAAGG
>QUBZ01000046.1 GCA_014338005.1 Chloroflexota bacterium
TTTCCTGCCCGGCAGCGGACGCCGCGCGCATTTCGTCCCACGTTCCCCAGTTGATGCTGAGGGCAGGCCGGCCTAATGCCCGGCGCTGGTGGGCGAAAGCATCCAAAAAGGCGTTCGCCGCCGCATAATGCCCCAGGAAGCGCGCCCCCCACAGCGCCGTCGTGGACGAAAACAGCACCCAGAAATCAAGATCAAGGTCGCGCGTCAGATCATCCAGCACCCGCGTGCCGGTCACCTTTGGCCGGAGCATCGCCATCAGCGTATCGGTGTCCATTTCGGCAATCGTCCGGTCGCTGAGCGCCGCCGCCGCATGAACAAGTCCGCGTAAAGACGGCATCGAATCGCCAAACTGAGCAAACAAGCGCTCCATGCCCGCCCGATCGCTGACATCCACCGCCGCGACCGTCACCCGCGCGCCCAGTGTTTCAATCTCCCGAATCGCTTCCACTTTACGGCGTTCCGGGCTGTCTTGCGGCAGGCCGTCCCACCGGTCGCGTTCAGGCAGCCCGCGCCGTCCGGTCAGGACGATAGAACCCGCGCCCTGCTCGGCCATCCAGCGCGCGATTTTCAACCCCAGCCCGCCCAGGCCGCCGGTGATGAGATACGTACCGTTTGCATCCCAACGTACCGGCTGCGGCTGCGGCGCAGTCACCGACATCAGCCGCGCTGCGTAACGCTGCCTGCGCCGCCACCCGACCTGATCTTCTCCATCGGGCTGTGTAATTTCGGCCAGCACAAACGTTGCGCTTTCGGCAGATACAGCATCCAGGTCAATCAACCCGCCCCAGATTTCGGGGTGTTCAAGCCCAATGACGCGCCCCAACCCCCACAGCGTAGACTGAAACGGCGCGGCAGCGCCGCCGTCCACCGGCTGCGCGCCCTGCGTGACCATCCACAGCGCCGCCGGGCGCGCGGTTGTGACAAGCGCCTGGGTTAAATATACAGCGCCCCCGCACATATACTGCTGCACGAACTCCAAATCATCATCCATCAGGTCTGACTCGCCCGCGCCCGCCAGCCCCCACAGGTACAGCACGCCGCGCAAATTCTCTCCCGCGTCGTTCAGCAGCCGTCGGTAATCGTCCGGCTCGAACGGGTTGATCTGGAAGCTGCTGCCGTCCGACAGGTAGCCCTCGCCGGGCATCACAAAACGGCGGCGCCCGCCGCGCGCGGCCAGCAAATCCCCCACCTGCTGGCCGAAGCCGGACTGATCGGCAAAAATCAGCCAGTTCCCTGCCGCGTCTGCCATCGCGCCCTCAACCTGCGGCGCGCGCGCCAAAATGACCGCCTGCTGCGACAGGATGCTTGCCGGATGCCGCCCGGCAATCGAAACCGGCTGTTCAAAACCCATCGAATCCAGCAGGGCCAGCCAGCGTTCCGGCGTCAGGAGCGGATAAGATGGGCGCCAGTCGGTATCCGCAAAACGCCACCAGCCGTCGGTCAGGCCGAAGGTCAGGTCAACCCACCGCTGCGGCGCGGCGCTTTCCAGCAGCAGCAGCACGCCCCCCGGCGCGAGCAGTTGGCGGGCATGTTCCAGGGACTCGCGCAGGTCGCGGGTGGCATGTAACACGTTAGCGGCAATCACCAGATCGAACGACTGCCCGGCGAAACCCTGCGCCGCCGGACTTTGTTCAATGTCCAGCCGTTCGTAACGCAGGCGCGCGCCGAACTTCTCGGCGGCGCGTTCCAGGAACAGCGGCGATAGATCGGTGAATACATACTCTACCCGGTCATTGGACAGCGCCGAAAGCAGGTAGGCGGTGGTCGCGCCCGTCCCCGCGCCGATTTCCAGCACGCGCAGCGGGCGATCTTCCGACCAACCGGCGGCCAGTTCGACGACCGTTTGCTGCACCAGGGTGTTGTAAGCCTGGGCGAACGGCGCGTCCTGGTAAAGCTGTTCGAGCGATTGGAGCGAGCCGTTCGGGAACAGCAGATCAAGCGGGTCTACCGCGCCGCGCAGCACCCCGGCCAACTGCGGCCCGCAGCGTCCGATCAACGCCAGTTCGGCCTGATAATCCGGGTACTGTCCAGCCAGCAGTGTCCCATAAGCCTGCACGTCCAGTTCCGGTATCTGCACCACTTCCCACGAATCGCCCGCGCGCCGCAGAATCCCATCCTCCGCCAGAATATCCAGCAGACGGCCCAGCAGCCGTTGGTGGGGTTCGACGACCCCCAGCGTTTCAGCCCAAAAGCGCGTACCGGGAGTCACATCAACTCCCAACTGGCCGAGTGCCGCCGCGATATATACTGCGCTCAGGCGGTCAAGATGGGCGAAAAAGCCGCCGTAGGCTTCCAGATGATACTGCTCGCCGAGCGCCTCCAGGCGAGGGATCATCGTCACGGCTAGATCGTCCAGAGCGGCAGCCGCCAGCGGCGAGCCGGCGCCGATGCCTGGATGCGCTTTCGGCAGCCACTCGACACGGTACAACCAGTCGTCTGGCCGCTGGCGCGCGACCCGCATCAGCGCCTCGCGCCCGGCCCGTTTAAGCTGCAAACCTTCCACTTCGGCCACAAGCTGGCCGTCTGAGTCGTACAGTCGAATGTCGCCGGAAAACGTCTCTTTGTTCGATTCGTCGTGCCAGGTCAGCACGGTATGATTCCAGAGCTGCGCGCCCGGCTTACGATAAAGCCGGAAACGTTCAATGCCGATCAGCAGGTAAGCCGTGTCCAGGTTGTAGTCCGGCAGCGGCGCGCCCAGCAGATGAAAACACGCATCCAGGAACGCCGGATGGATACGGTAGTTTTTCGCGTCGCCGGCCAGGCCTTCCGGCAGTTGAATCTGGCCTATCGCTTCGCCATCGCGCCGCCAGATGTTCTGGATGCCATGAAAGTTCGGGCCAAATTCCAGACCCAGATCGCGCACGTGGGCGTAATAAACCTCCCCGGCGATCTGTTCCGTGCAGCGCGTGCGAACTTCTTCGACCGGGAAACCGCTGTCAGCCGGCGGCGCGCCGATTCTCAGCGCCAGGCCGCCGGTCGCGTGGAGCTTCCACTCATCCCGCTCATCCAGGCTGAACACCCGGAATGAAGCGCGATTTTCACCTTCCGGCTCGATGACCAACTGGACGGTGCGGAAGCCCTCCTCCGGCAGAATCAGCGCCTCCTGGATGCTGAGGTTCTCCACGCCATGCGGCCCCGGCGCAAAAGCGTCCTCCGCCCCTGCCAGTGCCATTTCCAGGTACGCCGGTGATGGCAGAACCACCACGCCATAAATGCGATGGTGATCGAGAAACGGCGGATAGTGCGCGTTCATCTGCGACTCAAAAACGATGCCCCGTACCGCCGGTGAACGCAGCCGCACGCCCAGCAGCGGATGTACCGTTTTGCCGGACAGATAAGCGGCTGGCCGCCGGCTGCGGGCTGTCTCGATCCAGTATCGTTCGCGCTGGAAGGGATACGTCGGCAGCGCCAGGCGGCGGCGTGGATAATCCCGGTCGAATCCCGCCCAGTCCACATCCACGCCGCTGGTGTACAACCCGCCCAGGCTTTTGAGCATCTGCGCCCAATCATCGAAACCGGGGCGCAGCGACGGCAGCCAGCGGCAGCCATCATCGGGGATGCAGCGTTGGCCCATCTCCAGCAGGTTGGGCGCGGGGCCGATCTCGACAAACAGCCGGCATCCCAACTCGTAAAGTGTCTGCATGGCCGGGTAAAACTGCACCGCTTCCCGCATATGCCGCCGCCAGTATTCCGGGGTAGCGATTTCGCGCCCGGCAAGCTGCCCGGTCAGCCCGGAGATCAGGTCAATCTGCGGCGGGTGGTACGTAACCTCCCGCGCCGTCTCCATAAAGGCATCCAGCAGAGGTTCCATCAGCGGCGAATGTGAGGCCGTCGTAACCTGCAAGCGCCGCGCGCGGATGCGCTCTTCTTTCAGAATATCTATCACCGCCTGCACGGCCACTTTCTCGCCGGAGATGACCACGCTTTCCGGCCCGTTGACGGCGGCGATGGATACCCGGTCGGCGAAAGGTTTAATCGCTTCTGCCACCCGTTCAGCCGAACCAAACACGGTCGCCATCTCGCCGGACAGCGAAACCGACTGCATCAAACGCCCGCGCGCCACCACCAGTTTCAGGCCATCCTCCAGACCGAACACGCCCGCCGCGCAGGCAGCGGCGTATTCGCCCACGCTGTGACCCATCACTACCGACGGCACGATTCCCCACGAGCGCCACAGTTCGGCCAGAGCGTATTCGATGGCGAATTGGGCCGGCTGGGCGAACAGAATATCGTTCAGCGGCGAGTCCTGGCCGGGTTCGGGATACAGCACTGCCAGCAGCGACTGGCCGAGTACCGGCTGAAGCAGTTCGTCGCAGCGGTCGAGCGCCTGTCGAAAGGTCGGCTGCGTCTCGTACAGTTCCCGCCCCATCTGGACGTACTGCGACCCCTGCCCCGTGAACAGGAACGCCAGCCCCAGGCGCGGCCCCACCTGCCCGGCGGTCAGATTATCCACGCGCTCACCGTTTAAGTAAGCCGCCAGTGTTTCCCGCATCTGCGGCAGCGTTTCGGCCACCAGCGCCAGCCGGTGATTGAGGTGCGCCCGCCCGGCATTGGCCGTAAAACAGACATCCGGCAGCGATTCGGGTGATTTGCCCGCTAAATTCTCTGAATACCGTTCCGCCAGCGCCCGCAGCGCGGCCTCGCTGCGCGCCGAAAGCGCCAGGATATGTGCCGGCCTTTCGACCGCTGCCAGTTCGGGCTGGCGCGCCGGCGCTTCTTCGACAATCAGATGCACATTCGTGCCGCTGAAGCCGAACGAACTCAAGCCGCCAATCCGCCGCCCGTCACCCACTTCCCAGGGCGTGCGCGCCGTCGGCACGGTGACGGGCAGTTCGTCCCAGGGGATATACGGGCTGGGCTGGTTAAAATGCAGGTGCGGCGGAATTTCTCGGTGCTGCAAGCTGAGAATGAGTTTGATTAACCCGGCCACACCTGCCGCCGACTCCAGGTGACCGATGTTGGTTTTCACCGACCCGATCATCAAGGGCCGATCTGCCGGGCGGCCTTTGCCCAGCGCCGCGCCTAACGCCTGCACTTCTATCGGGTCGCCCAGCGACGTACCCGTACCGTGCGTTTCAATATAGCTAACTTCGTGCGGTTCGAGGCCGGCATCGGCCAGCGCCTCTCGGATCACGGCCACCTGCGACGGGCCGTTGGGCGCGGTCAGGCCGTTGCTGCGGCCATCCTGGTTGATGGCCGCGCCGCGAATGACGGCCAGAATATTATCGCCATCGGCCAGGGCATCGGACAGCCGCTTCAGCACCACCACGCCGCAGCCTTCCGAACGCACAAACCCATCGGCGGATGCATCAAATGTTTTGCAGCGCCCGTCAGATGCCATCATGTTGGCTTTGGACAGCGTGACCGTCACCTCCGGCGCGAGGATAACATTCACCCCGCCCGCCAGCGCCATGCGGCATTCGCCGTTCCGCAGGCTTTGCACCGCCATATAAATCGCCACCAGCGACGACGAGCAGGCCGTATCCACCGATACCGCCGGCCCTTGCAGCCCCAGGATATACGAAATGCGCCCGGAGGCCACGCTGTGCGCGCCGCCGGTAGATACGTACATATCAAAAAATTCGGTGTCGCCGCCCAGGATCATCTGAGCATAATCGTTATTGCAGATGCCGACGAAAACGCCGCTCTTGCTGCCCGATAGTTTATCCGGCGCGTAACCCGCGTTTTCCAGCGCCTCCCAGCTCACTTCCAGCATGAGGCGCTGCTGCGGGTCCATTGTCACCGCCTCGCGCGGGGAAATGCCGAAAAACTGCGGCTCGAAGCGGTCAACATCATCTATAAAACCGCCCCACAGCGTGGCGATCTTGCCAGGCGCGTCCGGGTCGGGATCGTACAGTTCGCTGGCATCCCAGCGCGAAGCCGGAATATCGGTGATGGAGTCCACGCCATCGCGCAGGTTTTGCCAGAACAGGTCAGGATTGTTGGCGCTGCCGGGAAAACGACAGCCCATACCAACGATGGCGATCGGTTCGGACTTCCGGCGCTCGCTGGCTTCCAGTTTAGCTTGCAAATCCATCACCAACAGCGCCAGCCGCTTGGGTGAAAGCTGGCTGATTCGGTCGAGCAGATCGCTCATATCAGTTAATCCCCGTTTTTCGTCTTTTCGGATAAGCGCCGGTCTATTTCTTCGTCAGACAGGTTTTCAAGCGCGTCGAGCAAATCGGCCATCGCGTCTCCGCTCACAACCGGCTCATGCGGCGGCGCAGGCTCGGCCTCCGGCTGCGGTTGTTCCAGCCCCAGCGCCTCCTGCGCCAGATACCCGGCAATCGCCTCAACCGTTGGATAGTCAAAAACCAGGGTTGCCGGCAGCGAACGTTTTAACCCCAGGCCGCTGCCCAGGCGGTTACGCAGTTCGACGGCCATCAGCGAATCCAGCCCCATTTCACTCAGGGGCGTCCGTTCGCCGACCGCGCGCGGCGAGTCCAGCTCCAGCACGCGGGCCGCTTGTTCCTGCACAAAAGCCGCCAGCAGCGCCCGCTGTTTGGCCGGGACGGCCTCCGCCAACTGCCGCAGGATGTCCGGCTGCGGTTCCGGCTGTGTCTGCGAAACGACCGCAGCCTGCTTCTGGCGCGTCTCGCGGGCGATCTCTGCAAAGAAGGGCGGCTCCGCCCCGGCAGCGAAACGCCGCAGGAACTTCGACCAGGCCACCGGCATCACGCCGACCTGCGGCGAAACGCCCCGCATCAGCCCCGCCAGCACGCGCAGCCCTTCCGCCGGGGGTATCGCACCCACCCCCTGCAAGCCGATGCGCTCGAACACGTCATGCTCGACTGCCGCGCCAACCTCCGACCACGCGCCCCAGTTGATACTGAGCGCCGGCAAACCCTGCGCGCGGCGGTAATACGCCAGCGCGTCCATAAAGGCGTTGGCGGCGGCGTGGTTGCCCTGCCCGGACGAGCCGATCAGGGATGCCACCGACGAATACATCACGAAAAAGTCCAGCGGCAGATCTTGCGTCAAATTGTGCAGCAGCCACGTACCGTCTACTTTGGCAGCGAACACGGTGGCGAACCGCGACCAATCCTGTTGCAGCAGCGCGCCGTCGTCCAGCGCGCCCGCCGAGTGGATGATGCCCCGCAGCGGCGGCAGCGTCTCGCCGATACCATCCAGAATACGGGTCACATCCTGCTCGTTCGAGACATCCCCCTGAGCGGCAAAAACCCGCGCCCCGGCCTGTTCCATTCGCTCAATCGCCCGGCGGGCGGTATCGTCCACGCCGCGCCGTCCCATCAATACCAGGCTGCGCGCACCCTGCTCCACCAGCCATTCCGCCGTCAGCAGCCCCAGCCCGCCCAGGCCGCCGGTGATTAAATATGTGCTGTCCGAACGAATCGGCGCGCCCATGTTCTGCGAAATCACAAGCTTGCCGATATGCCGGGCCGCTGCCATATACCGGAAGGCGCTGATGGCTTCGTGTATCGGGAAAACGCGAATCGGCAGCGGGTGCAGCGAACCGTCGTCCAGCGCGGCGAGGATGTCCAGCAGCATTTCGCGGATTAAAGCCGGATTGCGGCGCACGTCGTCCGTCCAGTCCACGATAAAATACGACCTTCCGCGCCCCAACGCGGCGGCCTGTTCATCTGTCAACAGCCCGCTCTTGCCGATTTCCAGAAAACGCCCGCCATCCGCCAGCACCGACAGGCTCTTGGGAATGAATTCCCCGGCCAGTGAGTTTAACACCACGTCCACCCCGCGACCGCCGGTGATCCGCATAATCTCGTCGGCAAAATCCAGTGTGCGCGAGTCCATCACATGCTGCACACCCAACGACTTTAAGAAGGCGCGTTTTTCCGGGCTGCCGGCGGTGGCGAAGATTTCCGCCCCGGCGCGCTGGGCAAGCTGCACCGCCGCCATACCCACACCGCCCGCCGCCGCGTGGATTAACACACGCTCCCCTGCCGACAGTTTGCCGAGATAGATCAGCGTGTAATAAGCGGTGATAAAGGGAATCGCCACGCCGGCGGCCTCCTCGAACGAGAGTGCCGGTGGTTTGGGCGCAGCCAGCACCGCATCGGCGGTCACAAACGTGCCGAAGCATCCCCCGGCCAGGGCGATCACGTCGTCGCCCGGTTTGAACGCCGTTACACCTTCGCCGATGGCAGTCACCCGCCCGGAGCATTCGCCGCCCAGCGGGCCGGGGTCGCCCGGATACATGCCCAATGTATTCAGGACATCTTTAAAATTCAATCCTGCCGCATGAACGCGAATTTCGATCTGGCCGGGGCCGGGGCGCTGGCGGGCTGCCGGTCGCAAAATCAGATTATCCAGTGTTCCCCGCGCCGTGATCTGAAGCTGCGCCGGCTGTTCAGAATCCGCCGGTTTCGTTTTTATGCCCTGGCCGCGCACCAACCGCGCGGCATACCAGCCGCCGTTACGCGCTGCGATCTGGTCTTCGCCATCTGCCAGCCAGACCGCTTCCAGCAGCATACGGTCGTCATCGGCGGTCTCCGCCGGGTCGAGGTCAATCCGAACAGCGCGCAGTTCGGGATGTTCCAGCGCGATCACTTTGCCCAATCCCCACAGCGGCGACTGCTCCACCGCCACAGGCTGCGACTCCCAGGCGGCAGGCTGCGCCCCCCGCGTCACCAGCCATAAACGCGGCGGTTCTCCGCCGACTGCCGCCAGCGCCTTGACCAGATTCAACGCGCTGCCATACCCAAGTGGCAGCGCCCATTCCAGCGCGCCGGGTTGAATATCCAGACTCCACAAATGCACCACGCCGCGATAAGGCGCGCCGCTCACGGCTTCTTGCAGAACACGCCGGTAATCGGCGGCTTCCGCCGGGTTGATCTGCCAGCAGCCATCCCCCAGCGCAGCGTAGGTTTCGCCGGGTACGACCAGCGCGCAGTTCTGCCCGCGCGTTTGCAGGTCATCTGCCAGTTTTTGCCCGGTGCCGCCAGAATCGGCAAAAATCAACCAGTTCCCGCGCTCCTGGGCCGTGTTCTGCGCCAGGATAACTGCCTGTTCCATGAAGTCTGCGCTGTTTTCCGGCAGCGCCGCCGCCCCGGAAAAGCCGGCCTGCCGCAGTACATCGAACCACTGCGCCGGTTTGAGCAGCGGATAGGCCGGGCGCAGGTCGCTGTCCACAAACCGCCACCAGCCGTCCGTCAGCCCAAAGGTAATGTCCACCCAGCGTTCCGGCGCGGTCACTTCCAGCATCAGCAGCAGGCCGCCCGGCGCGAGAAGCTGGCGGATAAACCCAAGAGTTTGTCGTAGGTCGGCAGTAGCGTGGATGACATTGGCCGCGATCACCAGATCGAACGACTGCCCGGCCAGCCCCTGTGCCGCCGGGTCGGCTTCAATGTCAAGCGTCTGGTAGCGTATAAACGGGTATTCGGCAAATTTCTGCTCCGCCCTGGCGATGAACAGCGGCGAAATATCGGTGAACAGGTACGATACCCGGTCTGCCGGCAGAACCGGCGCGACATAAGAGGTCGTGCCGCCCGTGCCGCCGCCGATCTCCAGGACGCGAATCGCGCGATCTCGCGGCAGCCGTTCTATCGCCGCCGCGGCGGCTTCGCCTACCAGCCCGTTATAAATGTGCGCGACCGGCGGCTCGCGGTACAGGCGTTCGGCGGTAGCGATGCCGCCGTCCGGGAACAGCAGTTGCAAATAATCCACCTGGCCGGTCAGCGCCTCGGCCAGTTGTTCGCCGCACCGCCCGGTGATTTCCAACTGGGCGCTGTATTCCGGGTACTGCTCAATCAATTCGTCCAGGCGCGCCTGAGTCTCCTGTACAACCGGCAGCGCATTCACGACTTCCCACCCATCGCCGGCGCGTTTGAGGAAAGCGTCTTCGCTCAGGATTTCCAGCAGCCGCCCTAATAAGCGCCGGTGCTGCCGCAGAATACCCAGTTCGTCGGCCAGTTCTTCGGTGGAAAATCGTTCGCCAGGGTAGGGATTCCAGCCCAACCGCTGCAAAGCCTGAATCACATAACCGGCGCTCAGTTTTTCCACCTGCGGCAGCAGCTCCCCGGTGTAACGGGACAGCCGGTGCTGCGCCGCCAGCGCCGCCAATCGCGGCTGAAGCTGTTCGGCCAACTGCGTCGGCGCGGGCAGATCGCGGGCTTCTACCGGGTCGGCCACCTGTCTAAAACCTTCCAGCGGCAGCCAATTCACCTCGTACAGCCAATCATCCACCTGCGACCGCGCCAGGCTGAGCAGAATATCCTGACTAGCGCGTTTGAAGCGCATCCCCAGGATTTCCGCGATGATCTGGCCGCCGTCGTCCAGCACGCGCACATCCCCGCCGAACGTTTCCCGCTGGCCGTCCGCCCCGCTGTGAAGCTGCGCGTATCCCCACACCTGCGCCGAAGGCTGCCGGTACAGGCGGAAATGGTCAAAACTCAACGGCAGGAAAACCTCGCCGGTATCCGGCATGGTAGCGGCCATCACCTGCACGCAGGCATCCAGCAGCGCCGGATGCATGTGGTAGGCCGGCAGCTCCGGCGTGTTGGTTTCCGGCAGGCGTATCAGCCCCAATGCCTCGCCGCCGCGCCGGTGGATTTCGACCACACCTTTTAAGCTGCTGCCGAAGTCCAGGCCGCTGTCGCGCAGGCGCGCATAATGCGCGTCTCCGCTGATCGCCGCCGTACAGCGGGCGCGTACCGCTTCCAGCGAAATCGCCTGCGGCGCGGCGGGTTTTTCGCCGGTCAGCGTGCCAGATGCGTGAAGCTGCCAGTCTTCGTCACTCTCGCCCTGGCTGAAGCACTCGAAGGCGGCTCGTTCGCCTTCACGCGGCGTCACGATGACCTGAACCGCGCGCCCTTCATACCCCACCACCAGCGTTTCGTGGATCATAAAATCTTCGACCTGCCCGCCGCCGTATAGAACCTGTCCAGCCGCCGCCGCCGCTTCGATGAAGCCGGTGGCCGGCATCAGCGCCGTGCCATAAATACGGTGATCGTTCAAAAACGGCAGCGTCTCGGTGGACAGAACATTCTCGAACTGGACGATCTTCAGCGGCGAGCGCACGCGGCTGCCCAGCAGTGGGTGCAGCACATCCCCGCGCGGCGCGGCGGCCCGGCGGGTCTGCGCCTTAAACTGCGCCACCCAATAACTGCTGCGCTGGAAAGGATAAGTCGGCAGCGCCAGCTTGCGGCGTGGATAATCCCGGTCGAAACCGCTCCAATCCACGCCCACGCCCCCGACATACAGTTCCCCCAGGCTGGCGAGCATCTGCTCCCAATCGTCCCGCCCGGGACGCAGCGAAGGCAGCCACAGGCCGGAGTTTTCGACATCCGCCAGACATCGCTGGCCCATACCCAGCAGCGTCGGGCCGGGGCCAATTTCCAGGAAAATCTCATACCCCTGCCGGTGCAGGGACTCAATCGTGCGCGCGAACTGCACCGGCTGGCGCACATGCCCCCGCCAGTAGGCCGGCGTCGTCACTTCCGCCCCGGCAGCCTGTCCCGTCACGTTTGACAGCAGCCGGATACGCGGCGGCGCATACTGCACTGAAGCCGCCTCCCGCTCAAATGGGTCGAGAATGGAGTCCATCAGCGGTGAATGGAACGCATGGGATACCAGCAGCCGCTTCGACTTGACCCCTTCGCTTTTAAGCGTATCGAGTATTGTCTGCACGGCGGCTCCGTCGCCCGAAATGACGATGTTATCCGGCCCGTTCACCGCCGCGATAGACACGGAATCGGCGTAGGCGGCAATCGCCTCTGTCACGCGCGCCTCGCCGGCGAAGACTGCCGCCATCGCCCCGCCCTCCGGCAGACTGCTCATCAAGCGTCCGCGCGCGGCAATCAGCCGCAGGCCGTCCTCCAGGCTGAACACCCCGGCAATACAGGCCGCTACATATTCCCCAACGCTGTGTCCCATCACGGCAGAAGGCTCGACGCCCCAGGAACGCCACAGTTCCGCCAGGGCATATTCCAGCGCGAACAGTGCCGGCTGCGTATAGGCCGTATCGTCCAGCAGCGCCGATTCCTCGCCCGGTTCGGGGTATAAAACCGAAAGCAGCGGGCATTCCAGGTGCGGCGCTAAAATCTCGGCGCACCGATCCAGCGCCGCGCGAAAAGTAGGCTGCGTTTCATATAACTGCCGCCCCATATTCACGTACTGTGCGCCCTGGCCGGTGAACAGAAAGGCGATTTTGGGTTTATCCACCCGCTCGGCTGCGCCGCGTGACAGTCCGACGGTTTCCCGTCCGTTCATGAAAGCGTCCAGTTTATCGCGCAGTTCATCCGGCGACTCGGCGGTAACGGCCATCCGGTGCTGAAAATGCGCCCGCCCCGCATTGGCGGTAAAACACACGTCCGCCAGCGACGGAGCGGCCTCATCCGCGAGGTAACCGGCCAAACGTCCGGCCAGTTCGCGCAGCGCCGCCTCGTTTTTAGCGGACAGCGCCAGCACATGCAGCGGGCGCTCAACCGCCGCTTCAACCGGCTCGATGGCGGGCGCGGCTTCCAGAACCACATGCGCGTTTGTGCCGCTAAAGCCGAACGAACTCACCCCGGCGATCAGCCTGCCGTCCACGCCGTACCAGGGCGTCAATTCAGTCGGCACAATGATCGGCCACTTTTGCCAGGGGATGTGCGGGCTGGGATTATGAAAATGCAGGTGCGGCGGGATTTCGCGGTGCTGCAAACACAACACTGCCTTTATTAAACCAGCGATTCCCGCCGTCGCTTCCAGGTGGCCGATGTTGGTTTTCACCGAGCCGATGGCGAGCGGGTTATCACCGGCGCGTCCCACGCACAGCGCCGCGCCGATGGCCTGCACTTCAATCGGGTCGCCAAGCGACGTACCCGTGCCGTGCGTTTCAATATAACTTACCTGCCCTGGCTCGACGCTCCCGTTTTCCAGCGCCGCGCGGATGACGGCCTGCTGCGCCGGGCCGTTGGGGGCAGTCAGGCCGCTGCTGGGGCCGTCCTGGTTAAGCGCCGACCCGCGTATCACCGCCAGAATACGGTCGCCATCGGCCTGCGCGTCCGACAGGCGCTTCAGCACAATCATGCCGCAGCCTTCGCCTCGCACAAAACCATCGGCATCTGCATCGAAGGTTCTGCACCGGCCATCCTGTGCCAACATGCCGTACTTCGACAGCGCCACATAGTTATCAGGCGAGAGCATCAGATTCACGCCGCCGGCCAGCGCCATCCGGCATTCGCCATTCCGCAGGCTTTGCACCGCCAGATGTGTCGCCACCAGCGACGATGAACAGGCCGTGTCTATCGTCAGGCTTGGCCCTTGCAGCCCCAGAAAATAGGACAGCCGCCCGGATACGATGCTGTGCGCGATGCCGGAAGCATAATAGGCATCCAGCAGTGTGGGGTCGCCGGCCTTCATAAAAAGCTGGGCGTAATCGCTGCTCGTCACGGCCACGAATACCCCCGCCGAAACGCCCGAAAGTTTGTCCGGCGCGATGCCTGCGTCTTCCAGCGCCTCCCAACTGACTTCCAACAGAAGCCGCTGCTGCGGGTCCATGCTGCCGGCCTCTCGTGGAGAGATGCTGAAAAACTGGGGATCGAACTCGTCTACCGGCTGGCGGATGAACGCCCCGTACCGCACCGAACTTTTGCCCGGCACATCCGGGTCAGGGTCATAAAACGCATCCACATCCCAGCGATCTGACGGAATCTCGCTGATCGCATCCACGCCGTTCCGCAGCAAATCCCAAAACAGCGCAGGGCTGTCCGCGCCGCCCGGAAAACGACAGCCCATCCCTACGATAGCTATCGGTTCTGTCCGCGCATACTCGACCGCATCGAGCCTGGCCTGCATCTCCTCCAGCGCCAGAAAAGCCTGCTTCAATGGCGAGAGTTGCGTCCCATCCGTCTTACCGGTCATAAACCATCCCCCAATCCATGCACATCAAAAACTACCCGGAAGACATAAATTACGCCTAAAATTGCACGGCTAATTGCTGTCTTTCCGGGATGATGTTGTACTCGCGGGCGATCTTTCTAGCGCCGGAGTTTTTTCAGTAACAGGGCTTCCACTTCTTCATCGGATAAATCGGCAATTTCCGCTGCACGCGCCGCCTGGGCGGTCTGGTCGGGTGCCGGCGCGGCGGCTTTTTCGTCCGTCTCACCGGTTAATCCAATCGCGCCCTCAAGGTAGGTTGCCACCAGATCAATCGTCGGATAGTCAAAAACCAGGGTTGCCGGCAGCCCTTCGCTCAGGTCAAGCCCGCCGCTTAAAAGCGCCCGCAGTTCCAGCGCCATCAGCGAGTCTAATCCCATGTCAAGCAGCCGTTGGTGGCGGTCAAGTGTCTGGCTTGCATCCAGGCGCAGCACCCTGGCAACACGCTGCCGCACATAATCTACCAACAGGTCATGCCGCTCATCCGGCAGTACGGCTTGAAGCTGGCGCATAAACTCCTGAGCAAGATTTTCAGGTGCGGCGGGCTGGCCGTCGTCATAAGCCCTTTCTGGCTGCCAGGTCGCATCAGCCCCACCATACTCAGCATAGCCCGCTTGCCCTGTTTGCGCCACGATGATATGCTGCGCCAGAATCTCGGTCGCTGCCCCTGGTTCCGGCCATGCCTGTACGGTCGAGAAGCCGTTGGCTTCCAAAACTGTCGCCCACTGCGCTGGCTTCAGCAGTGGATTGTCGCCGCGCAGGTTGTCCTCAAACCGCTGCCAGCCGCCGATCAATCCGGTCGTCATGTCAAACCAAGGCAGATGTTCGGTCGTCTCATCCAGCAGCAGCAGCCCGCTCGGCGCGAGCAGCGATTGTACATTTTGCAGCGTCTGGTTCAGGTCGCGGGTGGCGTGCAGCACATTAGCCGCCACGATCACATCGTAACCATGCGGCGAAAAACCCTGCGCCTCCGGCGGCTGCTCGATGTCCAGCAGCGCGTAATGCACAAATGGATAGGCGCGGAATTTCTGCGACGACTGCGCCAGGAACAGATCGGAAACATCTGTGAAAGTATAAACCGTCCGCTCCGGCGGCAGCGCCGGCAGCAGAGAAGCGGTGGTCGCGCCGGTGCCGGCGCCGATTTCCAGGACGCGCAGAGTTCTGCCCGGCGGCAGCGTCCGCACTACTGCTTCCAGGACGGCGCGCGCGATGCCGGCATAATACCGGGACAGCGACCAGTGCTGGTACAGATCCTCCGCCAGCGCAAACGAGCCGCCGGGAAACAGCGTCTCCAGCGGGCTTTCCACGCCGGTTATCACGGCAGTCAGCTTCGAGCCGCACCGTCCCAGGTAATCCAGCACAAACGGCAGGTCGGCAAAAACGCGGTGTGCTTCATCCCAAATTGTGTCTAAATCGGCGGTCGGCAGAGGCCGGGAACAAACAAACACCCTCTCATGTTCGGCCAGCAAATCCAGCGAAACCAGCTTTTTCAGCCAGCGCCGCATCAGATTATGGTAAATAGGCAGGATGCCGAACCGGGATAATAAATCATCCAGCGTGTAGGCTTCGCCCGCATGGGCAAAAGCGCCCAGCTCGCCCAGCGTATCCAGGATATGGGCGGTCGTCAAACGGTCGAGGCAGTCCCAACGCTGCGGATAAGTCTGCACAGCCAGATCAAGCGGCCCCTGCTGTGCCTGATGCTGTCCGGCAGCGAGAACCGCCTTCCAGACCGGCGCAGACGGCGCTGCCGATACCCGCGCGACATCCGCCCAATAACTGGCACGCTGGAACGGATAGGTTGGCAGCGGCAGCCGGCGGCGCGCATAATCCCGGTCGAAACCTTCCCAGTCCAGCCGCGCGCCCGCAGCATAAAGCTGCCCGGCGCTTTCGAGCATCTGCGTCCAATCGCTCACACCTTCACGCAGCGAAGGCAGCCATAGACCTACATTTTCCGGCAGATTGCGCTGCCCCAGTGCCAGCAGCGTGGGGTTTGGGCCGATTTCCACAAAGACGCGCAGCCCTTGTCCGTACAGCGTTTCCATCGCCGTTGCAAAACGTACCGGCTGGCGAATATGACGCCGCCAGTAAGCAGCGTTAGTGACTTCTCCCGGCTCGACGATTTGGCCGGTCGTGCAGGAAATCAGGGCGATATTCGGCTCGGCATACGTAACCGTCTGCGCCACCCGTTCAAATTCATCCAGCATCGGGTCAATCAGCGGGGAATGGGAAGCCTGCGCCACCGCCAGCCGCCGGGACTTGATTTTTTCCTGCTTCAATATCTCCACAACCGCCTCAACTGCCTCGGCAGCGCCGGAAATGACGATATTCTGCGGCCCGTTGATGACGGCGATTGAAACCCGGTCGGCATAAGGAGCAACCGCCTGGGCGACGGTGTTTTCATCGGCGAATACGGCCACCATCTGCCCGGTTTCCGGCAGCGATTCCATCAGCCGGCCCCGCGCTGCCACCAGTTTCAGGCCATCTTCCAGGCTGAACACGCCGGCCACACAGGCCGCCGCGTATTCGCCGACGCTGTGTCCCGCAACCATCGTCGGCTCGACTCCCCAAGAGCGCCACAGGTCGGCCAGTGCGATCTGGATAGCAAACAGCGCCGGCTGCGTATAGGCCATGCCGTCCATCAATGATGGCTGCCCGGCTTCCGGGTAAAGTGCATCCAAAAGCGACCGTTCCAGATACGGGCGCAGCAGCTCGTCGCAGCGGTCTATCGCCGCGCGGAAAACCGGCTGCGTGTCGTACAGTTCGCGCCCCATCTGTAGATACTGCGACCCATGCCCGGTGAACAGAAAAGCGGCTTCCGGCTGACCTGCCGCCTGACCGCTGAACAGACCCAGCGGCGTTTGCCCGGCAGCATAAGCCGCCAGTTTTTCTCGCGCTTCCTGCGCCGACTCCGCTACCAGCGCCAGTCGGTGTGGAAAATGCGCGCGTCCGGCGGCTGCCGTATAACAGACATCTGCAAAAAGCGCATCCGAATTTTCCGCGAAGAAGTCCTCATAACGTCCTGCCAGCGCCGCCAGCGCCTGCGGGCTGCGCGCCGAAAGCGTCAGCAGGTGCAGTGGGCGTTCGACCGGCGCGGACTCGCGCACGACCAGCGGCGCTTCTTCCAGGATAACATGCGCGTTTGTGCCGCTGAAGCCGAATGAACTGACCCCCGCCAGACGTTTACCGACCGGCGGCATCCAGGGGGTGCGCGCCGTTGGCACAGTGATCGGATACTGCGCCCAGGGAATATAGGGGTTGGGTTCTTTCAGGTTCAAATGCGGCGGAATTTCGCGGTGCTGCAAGGCCAGCACCACCTTCAGCAGCCCGGCTATTCCGGCTGCCGCTTCCAGATGGCCCATATTGGTTTTAACCGACCCGATCATCAGCGGGTTATCGGCTGAGTGCGCCGCGCCAAACACCGCGCCAAGCGCCTGTACCTCTATCGGGTCGCCCAGCGACGTACCCGTACCATGCGCTTCGATGTACGTCACATCTTCCGGTTTGACCCTGGCGTTCGCCAGCGCGGCGCTGATGACGCTCTCCTGCGACGGGCCGTTAGGTGCGGTCAGGCCGCCGCTGCGGCCATCCTGGTTGATCGCCGACCCGCGAATAACCGCCAGGATATGATCGCCATCGGCCAGCGCATCGGACAGCCGCTTGAGGACGATCATTCCGCAGCCTTCGCCGCGCACATAACCATCTGCTGCTGCATCGAAGGTTTTGCAGCGGCCATCCGCTGCCATCATCTGGGATTTTGAGAAATTAACGTTGATCTCCGGCATCAGAATCAAACCGACCCCGCCCGCCAGCGCAGCGTCGCTCTCGCGCTGGCGCAGGCTTTGTACCGCCAGATGCACCGCCACCAGCGAGGATGAACAGGCCGTATCTATAGAAATGTTCGGCCCCTGAAGCCCCAGCACGTAAGACAGCCGCCCACCGGCGACGCTAAGCGCGCTGCCGGTCGTCGAATAAACATCAATCTGATTGATGTCTTTGAAGATCATATGAAGGTAGTCGCTGTGGCTGATGCCGACGAATACCCCCGTCTGGCTGCCGAACAGCCGGTCGGGCGACTGGCCGGCGTTTTCCAGCGCCTCCCAGGTCACTTCCAGCAATAATCGCTGCTGTGGGTCTATGCTCGCAGCTTCGCGGGGCGAAATGCCAAAAAACTGTGGATCGAACAGGTCTATGCCATCCAGGAACCCGCCGAAGCGCGTGGACATCTTGCCGGGTTTCATCGGGTCGGGGTCATAATAAGCGTTGATGTCCCAGCGGTCGGGCGGCACTTCGGTGATCGCATCCACGCCATCCCGCAGCAGCCGCCAGAACGACTCCAGGTCATTCGCGCCGCCGGGGAAGCGTAAACCGGCGCCGATGATCGCAATCGGCTCGTGCTGGCGATCCTGTAACTCGTCCAGCCGGGCGCGCATTTCGCGCAGTTCTAGCAGCGCGCGTTTGACCGGTGACAGTTCCTCGTTCCGTGTATCAACCATCTTTTTCACCCTTGTTCAGTTCTTCCAGTTCCGCCAGGAGTAACGCCTCTGCTTCCGCGTCCGATAACTGTTGTAGTTCAGCCACCGCTTCGTGCCGGGTTTCCTGCGCTGCCGGCTTTTTCTCCGGTTCAGCTTCCGTCTGCGCCAGCGCAGGTACGTTTTTCATCAGATAATCCGCCAGCGCATCGCTGGTCGGATAATCAAAAAGCAGCGTTGCGGGCAGCGTGCAGTCCAGCATCGTGATTAAAGTGTTCCGCAGTTCAACCGCCATCAGCGAGTCCAAACCCAGTTCGTTAAGGGGCTGACGCGGGTCAATAGTGGTGGTTGGTCGCAAACCCAGCACGCGGATCACTTCTTCCCGGATGGTATCCAGCAGCAGGCGGCGGCGGCGGTTGGGGACGGTTTCAACCCAGCGGCGCAGCAGGTCAGAAGTTTCGGTCTGGCGCTGCGGCGTTTTAGTTTTAATCGCTGCCTCAACCGGTTGATGGGCGCGAACGACCTCTGCAAAAAATGGCCGCATCCGGCTTGAACGCGCAAAATCGGCCCAAACCATCGGCAGGATGGCGACCTGCGCGGCCTGTACATTCTGGAGCGCCAGCGAAAAAGCCTGCAAGCCCCGTTCAGGAGTCAGCGCGCCGATACCTTCCTTCGCCCAGCGTTCCAGGCTGCCCAAACCGGCCATCATGCCGGTATCTTCCCAGGCGCCCCAGTTGATGCTGAGCGCGGGCAGTCCCTGCGCGCGACAGGCATGGGCGAACGAGTCCAAAAAGGCGTTGGCGGCGGTGTAGTTCCCCTGCCCCGGCGAACCCAGCAGCGCAGCACCCGCCGAAAAGAGGATCAAGAAGTCGAGCGGCAGCCCGGCAGCCTGCCGGTATAGATTCCACGCGCCGTTGAGTTTTGGCCTCAGCGCCGTTGTAAAGCGTGTCCAGTCCTGCTGGAGCAGAACGCCGTCGTCCAGCGCGCCCGCTGCATGGATGACACCGCGCAGCGGCGGCAGCGTCCGTTCGATTTCGGCCAGCAGGTCGGCAGTATCCGACTCGCTGGTCACATCGGATAACGCGATGCTCACATTCGCCCCGGCTGCTTCCGTTTTGCCAATGACTACACGAATAGTCTCATCGGGTGTACTGCGTCCGGTCAGCACCAGATGCCGCGCTCCCTGCTCTACCAGCCAGCCGGCAATATGCAGGCCGATTCCGCCTAAGCCGCCGGTGATGAGATACGTCGCGCCAGGCCGAATCGTGACCGCGCTGTAACCCGGCTGCTTCAGCACCAGTTTGCCGATGTGTTTGGCCTGCGCCATAAAACGAAACGCGCTGACCGCATCTTCAACCGCAAAAACCCGGTGCGGCAGCGGGCGAAGCGTACCTTCCTCAAACATACCTATCAAGTCACGGAACATCGCCTGGCCCAGCGCCGGGTCATCCCGCAGCATATCCCCCAGATAAATCGTGTAGTAGCGCAGGGTGGGGTTCAGTTCGGCTGCCTGCTCAACCGTCCAGATGCCGGTTTTCCCGATTTCCAGAAAACACCCGCCGTCCGCCAGCACCGACAGGCTTTTGGGGATGAACTCCCCCGCCAGCGAATTTAACACCACGTCCACCCCGCGTCCGCCGGTGATCTGCATAATCTCATCGGCAAAGTCCAGCGTGCGCGAGTCCATCACGTGCTGCACACCCAGCGATTTTAAGAAAGCGCGTTTTTCCGGGCTGCCGGCGGTGGCGAAGATTTCCGCCCCGGCGCGCTGGGCAAGCTGCACCGCCGCCATACCGACGCCGCCCGCCGCCGCATGAATCAGCACCCGGTCGCCCGCCGACATACCCGCTAGATGATGCAGCGCGTAATAGGCGGTCATAAAGGTGATCGGGATGGTCGCCGCTTCTTCGTCGCTCATGGACGCCGGTTTGGGAACAATTTTCATCACCGAGGCGGTGACATAGCTGCTGAAGCTGGCCGGCGACATGCCCAGCACGACATCGCCAACCTGATAATCCATCACTCCCTCGCCCACCCGGACAATTTCGCCGACGAATTCATCACCCAGCGGGCCGGGATCGCCGGGGTATATACCCAGCGCGTTCAATACATCGCGGAAGTTCAACCCCGATGCCCGCACGCGGACTTCAACTTCTCCCGGCCCCGGTGCGGATCGTATCATCGGCACGCGCGCCAGATTATCAAGGACACCGCGCGCGCTGATGTCCAGAGTCATCGGCTGTTCTTCACGACCGGCCTGCGTCCCGGCAACCTGGCTGCGAACCAACCGTGCCGCGTAGCGCCCCTCGCCGCGCCACGCCACCCGGTCTTCGGCGTCTGCCGACCGAATTTCGCGCAGGAGCGCCTGCGAAGCAGTGACAGCATCCTGCGCCGCCGGGTCGAGGTCTACACAGACCGGGCGCAGATCAGGATGTTCGAGGAAAATGGTGTTTGCCAGCCCCCACAGCGGCGACTGCTCCGGCGCGGTGGGCGGTTCGCCGGCCACCGGCTGCGCGCCGCGCGTGACCAACCACAGACCCGGCAGTTCAGCCCGCGCGCCGGCTAACGCTTGCAGCAGATACAACGCGCCGCCCAGACTCACTTCCTGCGAATCCGCCGGCGAGAGATCGTTCTGTCCAAGCGGCGGCACATCCAGCCCCCACAGATGCACGACTCCCCGATAGGCGCTGCTCGCATAAGCATCTCGAATAAGCCGCTGAAAATCGTCCCGGCTCGCGGGGTTCACCTGCACCAGCCGGCCATCCAGCACGCTGTAATCCGCGCCCGGTTTGACCAGCACAAACCCCTCGCCCAACGCTTCCAGCTGCGCCGCCAGCGCCTCACCAATACCCATCTGGTCGGCAAAAATCAACCACGCGCCAGGTTCGCGCCGGCTTTCCGGCTCAGAAACCGGCGCGGGCTGCCAGGTCACTTCGTAGAACCAGTCGCCCGGTTCCTGGCCGGACTGTTTGTGAACCGCGCGGCGCAGCGCCTCGCGGCTGGCGCGTTTTAAACGCAAGCCGCGCATGTCCAGCACCAACCGCCCCGCCGCGTCAAACACCTGAATATCGCCTGTCACCGTGTCCTGGCCGCCTGCCATACCGGGGTGCAGCCGCGCATGACTCCATATCACCTCGCCGGGGCGGGCATAAAAACGCAGCGAGTCGAAGCTGAGGGGCAGATACGTATCGAGATGTTCCTCATATCCGGGCAGCGCGGCGGCCATCGTCTGGATGCAGGCGTCCAGCAGCGCCGGGTGAATCCGGTAGATGCTCGCCTCTGCCGCCAGCGATTTCGGCAGCGAAATAAACGCCAGAGCCTCGCCATCCTGCCGCCACAACTGTTCGATGCCATGAAAAGCCAGGCCAAATTCGATGCCGCTCTCCCAGGCGCGGCTGTAATGTTCCTGCGCCGGGAACGGCGCACAGCGGGACTGAACAGTTTCCGGCGAGAACGGCTCGGAATCCCCCGCGCCGTTGGACTGCATCAGGCTCAAACGTCCGGCGACATGCAGGGTCCACGTTTCTTCGCCGCTGAGGCTGTAAACCTTAAAATCAGCCGCACCGTTCTGGTATGCCGACAAGTGAAACTGCACCGTCCGGGGCGTTTCTTCCGGCAGAATCAGCGCCTCCTGGATGAACACCTCGTTTAACGAAACAATACCTTGCGGCGCATAAACTTCTGCCGCAGCCGACAGGGCGGCTTCCAGATAAGCCGCCGCCGGCACAACCGCCGTCCCCCATACACGATGATCGTCCAGGAAGGCCGGGTAGCGCGGTGTGATCTGCGTGTCAAAAAGCGCGCCCTCGATTAATGGCGACTTCACCCGCTGCCCCAACAACGGATGCGCGCCTTCGATGCGCTGTGGCAGCGGCGCTGTTTTCGGCGGCGGATCAACCCAGTACCGTTCGCGCTGCCAGGGATAAGTCGGCAGGGTAAACACCACACGCCCGCCGGATGGGTAAAACCGTTCCCACGCAACCGGATAACCACCGGTATAGAGATCGCCCAACGCACTCAGCATGGTTTCGCGTTCGTCCCGATTGCGGCGCAGCGAGGCCGTGACCACGCCCGCCAGCCCTTCGGCATCCAGGCATTGAACGACCATACCCGCCAGAACCGGATGCGGGCTGATCTCCAGAAACGTTGTAAAACCATCCTGAATCAGATGATAAACCGCCGCCGCAAATCGCACCGGCTGGCGAACGTTGCGCCCCCAGTAGGCCGCGTCGAACGCCGCGCCATCCTGAGCCTGTCCGGTCACGGTCGAATACACCGGTACGGCGGCGCGTCCCGGTTTTAATCCCGTCAGCGTGGCGGCCAGTTCGCTCGCGTAAGTCTCCATCTGCGCGCTGTGGAAGGCATAATTCACACGCAGCATCCGGCAGCTTATCCCCTCGGCCTCAAGCTGATCTAACACTGCATCCAGCGCGGCGGTTTCCCCGGACAGTACGGTGGTCGTCGGGCTGTTCACCGCCGCAATCGAAAGCCGGCCGCCGTAAGGTGCGATGCGCGCGGCTGCCTCCGCCTCCGAAATCTCGACCGAAGCCATCTTCCCGCTGCCGGTGGCCTGCTGCATCAGCCGCGCCCGGTGGTAAACCACACGAATCGCGTCTTCCAGGCTCAACACGCCGGCCACATAAGCGGCAGCCACTTCACCAATGCTGTGGCCGACCACCGCGTCCGGCTTCACATCCCACGAGCGCCACAGGTCGGCCAGCGCCACTTGCAGCGCAAAAATGGCCGGCTGCGCGATTTCCGTCTCATCCAGCCGCGAATCGGCTTCGCTTCGGGACAATTCTTCTATCAATGACCAATCGGTGTAGCCTCGCAGCAGCATTTCGCACCGCTCAATGCTCTCGCGGAAAACCGGCTCGTTTTTCATCAGCTGGCGGCCCATCGCCCACCACTGCGGCCCCTGGCCGGAAAAAACGAAAACCACTCTGGGTTTCTGCCCGCGCTGCACCGGCGTCGGCTTCCAGTTCCCACGCAGCAGGGCGGACAGCCGGTCTGCCAGTTCCTCTTTCGAGCGGCCCGTCACCGTCAGCCGGCAGTCCTGGTGGCTGCGGCGCAGGCTGGCCGTATAAACAATGTCCTGCAAACGCGCCGGGTTATCCGGCAGGTTAGCCGCATAGGCTTCGGCCAGCGCCCGCAGCGTTTGCGGGTTATGCGCCGAAAGCGGCAGCAGCATGATTTGTTCAGCATCATCAGACGGCGGAGTTGGAAGCTGCGGCGCCTCTTCCAGAACGATATGCGCGTTTGTACCCCCGAAGCCGAACGAACTCACGCCGGCAAACCGTCGGCCAGAACGCGGCGTCCAGGGCCGGTTTTCGGTCGGAATCACAAACGGTGTATTTTCCAGAGAGATATGCGGATTGAGTTCTTTAAAGTGCAGGTGCGGCGGCATGACCCCGTGCTGCAAGGCCAGCACCGTTTTAATCAAACCCGCGATTCCGGCGGCGGCTTCCAGGTGGCCGATATTAGTCTTCACCGATGACAAAAAACACGTTTCGCCATCTGCCCTCGGCTGGCCGACGACCTCCGCCAGCGCCTCCACTTCAATCGGGTCGCCCAGCACCGTACCTGTTCCATGCGCCTCGATGCAGGTGATCTGCTCCGGCTCAACCAGCCCATCGGCCAATGCCTGACGCAGCACTGCCCGCTGCGCCATGCCGTTCGGCGCGGTGATGACCGTCGAACGACCATCCTGGTTGACCGCCGTGCCGCGAATCAGTGCCAGAATTGAATCGCCATCGGCCAGCGCGTCGGATAACCGCTTCAGCACAATAATGCCGCAGCCCTCCGAGCGCACAAAACCATTCGCCCGGCTGTCGAACGCCTTGCACCGACCATCCGGTGAAAGCATCCCCCACTGCGACAGCGAAACGGTCATCTCCGGCGCGATGATCGCGTTAACACCGCCTGCTAAAGCCACGTCGCTGTCCCGGCTTCGCAGGCTTCTCACCGCCAGATGAATAGCCACCAATGATGACGAACAGGCTGTATCCACCGCCAGGCTCGGCCCTCGAAAATTGAACAAAAATGAAAGCCGGTTCGCCAGAAAACAATGCGTATTCCCGGTGATCGCATAAGCCTCGATCTGGTTGATGTCGGCCAGCATCCGGTGGCCGTAGTCAAACAGTGAACTGGCGATGAAAACGCCCACCTGGCTTCCTGCCAGTTTTTCGCGCGGCAGGCCGGCGTTTTCCAACGCTTCATACGAAACTTCCATCACCATTCGCTGCTGCGGGTCCATCTGGAGCGCCTCGCGGGGGGTGATGCCGAAAAACTCCGGGTCAAACCGGTCTATCTGGTCAACAAATCCGCCCCAGCGGGTATTCATTTTGCCCGGTCTTGTATAATCGGGGTCGTACACCTCGTTGATATTCCACCGATCCGGCGGCACTTCGCTGATCGCATCTTTGCCGCTGGTCAGCAATTCCCAGAACTTCTCTGGGTTATTCGCCCCGGCAGGAAACCGGCAGCCCATCCCGATGATGGCGATAGGTTCCGATTGGATAAGCGCAACGCCTTCTGTCTGCTCGCGCATCTGGCGCGCCAGCAGCGCCAGTTTTACACCGGAAACGTTTTTAAAACGCTTCGCCTCAGTCCCCATGCTTTCCTCCCAGTGGATGCCTCGCTACCCTTTGCCGAGCAGTTGGTTAAGCGCATCTTCATCCGACAAGTCATCCAGTTCTTCCAGGACATTATCAAGCGGTCGGCTCGCTTTTGGCAACTCATCCGCCGGCGCTGCTGAAGGTTCGACAGCCAGCGCAATGCCAATCTTCCCGGCAACATAAGGAGTCATTTCGACAATCGTCGGATAATTCCATACCAGCGTGGCCGAAAAAGCCACGCCCAGGTCGGACTCAAGCCGGTTACGCAGTTCCAGCGCCATCAACGAATCCACCCCCATCAAACCCAGCGGCTTCGATGGCTCAATCCGCGATGGGTCGAGTTTTAATACCCGTGCAACCTGTTTTTGCAGGTAGGTTTCCAGCACCTCGCGCCGCTGTTCAGGTTCGACGGCCAGCAGGTCGGCTCGAATCGCCCCGGAAGCAGAACCGGCGTCCGCCGCCGAAACGCCCGGCACGGTGGTCAGGTCGGCCAGCAGCCGGGACTGGCTGGCCGCCAGTCGAACCTCACGGAAGGTCCGCCAGTTCACCGGCATAACGGCAGCCTGCGGCGCACCTACGCCGTCTAGCTGGCGGCGCATCAGGTATTCGAGCGCGGCGATGCCCTGTTCCGGCGTAAAACTGTTGATGCCCTGCTGCTCAAGATATTGGATGGTGCGCTGCGCGCCGGAGGTCATCGCCAGACCCAATTCCGCCCAGCCGCCCCAATTGATGCTTAATGCCGGCTGGCCTTGTCCACGCCGGTGATAGGCCAGCGCGTCCAAAAACACATTGGCTGCTGCATAGTTCCCCTGGCCGGTTTGCCCCAACACCGCGCCAAGCGACGAAAACAGTACGAAAAAGTCCAAGTCGTCCAGATACTGGTGCAGCAGCCAGCTTCCAACCACTTTGGGCTTCAAAACCGCCGGGAACGCCTCGCGGTCTAATTGTGCGATCAGACGATCTTCAATAACGGCGGCGGTGTGCATCACGCCTCTAATCGGCGGCCAGCCTTCGCGCCGGTACTGCTTCAGGAAGGCGCGCAGTTGGGGTTCATCGGCCACGTCCAGCGCAGCCAGATGAACGCTTGCCCCCAGCGACTCCAATTCCCGGACGGCAGCAATACGCCGCCCGGCCAGGCTGTCAGGGTCTGTCGAAAGCCATTCGGCACGCGGCGGCAGCGGCGTGCGCCCGACCAAAATCAGACGGCGCGCGCCGTTTTCGACCATCCAGCGCGCCACCCGCAGCGCGATACCACCCAGGCCGCCGGTAATCAGATAACTCGCATCGGCGCGGAAACGTTGTGGTGGCAGCGTTTGTGTGGGACGGGGGGCGCGCACCAACCGCGCGGCGTACCGCTGCCCTTCATAAAAGGCCACCTGATCTTCGCCGTCCCGGTTCTGCACCTGCTGCCACAGCCAGTTTGCCGCTTCATCGGCGGCCATTTGCGGCGACAGGTCAACCAGTCCGCCCCACAATTCCCGCTGTTCTTCGGCGACCACCCGCCCAAAACCCCACACCAGCGATTGAATCACCGACCGGGGCGCAGTTCCTTCAATTACTGCCTGCGCGCCGCGCGTGACCAGCCACAAACGCGGTTTTTCTGCCTCGTTCAACTGCGCCACAAGCTGAACCACGTGCAGCGCCGAATCGCAGCCCAACGCCTGAATTTCGTCCAGCTCTGTTATATCCAGATGTTCGGTATCCGGCATATCCAGACTCCACAGATGGACGATGCAGGCCGGTGGGCGCTCAGCAAATGTTTCCTGGAATAGGTGGCGCATGTCTTCCAGCTGGTTGGGGCGTATCTGGAAACGTCCCACGTCGTGCCGGGCATATGCAGCGCCGGGGTAAACGAGAGTGCTGTCCACACCTGCCGCCCGCAGCCGCGCTGCCAGCGCCGCCGCCACGCCGGTTTGATCGGCAAAAATCAGCCAATCGCCAGCCGGCGCCGCGGGTGCTGCCTCGCCAAACGCGCTGGACTGCCAGGCTATCTCGTAACACCAGTCCTCCAGCCGAATCACATCGCCGTCCAGCGGCTGCAGCCGCGCGCCCTCGATTTCCAACACGACGCGCCCTGTTTCATCAAAGAGCGCCATATCCTGTATCACGCTCCCGGTTTCGGAAGGGCGCTGCCGGGCATAGGCCCAGGTCGCAGAAGCCGCCGGGGATGGTGAGCGAACTTCGCGTATAAAATTCGGCACATAAACCATGCCGTCGCTGCCCGCCGCTGCCGCCGACAGATGGAAAACGGCTTCGGCTTCTCCCATGTCACCAGGCGAGCGAAGCTGTGCCAGAGCTTCGTTATCCCCGCGCCAGACTGCATTCAACC
The DNA here is from genome assembly GCA_014338005.1 of Chloroflexota bacterium. GTDB lineage: Bacteria > Chloroflexota > Anaerolineae > Aggregatilineales > Phototrophicaceae > CFX2. Next base: position 27,252 of record QUBZ01000046.1, read on the forward strand.
GGCGCGCCGAACTGCCGAACCAGAAACCGCCGCCGTTAAGCTGGCCGTAAAAATCGTCACCGGCGCGTGCCTGCCCATCGCATGATTGCAGCGCGGACGCGGCATCCCACATTTGAAGGGAATGGCTGCCGCCAGCCCAAATCTTACCGCTGGCATGTACCGTCCACGAGTGGTCGTCCGCCCGGCTGTAGATGCGGAATGACACTGTTTCACCCACCGCCGAAACAACGGTCTGAACAATCGTCGTGCCGTCGTCTGGCAGCGCCAGCGCCTGATGAACGGCGACATCGGCCAGTATGTACGCGCCTTCGCCAAAAGCCTCCCGCGCCGCCGCCAGCGCCCAATCCAGGTATACCGCGGGGTGCAACACTACCGCACCCTGAACGCGACTCTCGTACAAGTGAGGATAGGCCGTCTGGCTAAGTGTATTCTCCCAGATAAAACGGTCGGCAGAGTCGGCGGCCTGCAAACGCCAGCCGAGTTGAGCATGTGGAGGCATTTCATAAACGCGGCCAAAACCTTCGCCGGAACCGACTGCCCGTGTATCGGCATCCAGCCAGAAACGTTCGTGCTGCCAGGGATACATCGGCAGCCGTACCATCTGCCCTGCCGGGGACCAGCGCCGCCAATCCAGGCGATAACCCGCGCAGTGCAGGCCGCCCAACGCCTCCAGCAGGATGGTCTGTTCATCTTCCTCGCGCCGGAGTGAAGGCAGCGCGGTAATATCCTGATCCGGCCAGCCGCTCTGTATCGCAGGCACAAGTACCGGATGCGGGCCGATTTCCACAAAGATATTGTAGCCGTCGCCGATGAGCTGCTGCACCGCCGCCGCAAACCGCACCGGCTGGCGCAGATTGCGCCCCCAATAGTCAGCATTTAACGCCTGTCCGTCCGCCGGCGCGCCCGTCACCGTCGAATATATCGGCACGGCGGCAGCCTGCGGTTGAAGCCCGTTCAAGTCGCGCACCAACTCTGGGCGCAGCGCGTCCATGTGCGGGCTGTGCGCGGCCACATCCACTTTCACCAGGCGGCAAAAAATATCGCGCTCTTTTAAAACCTGCATAATCACTTCGAGAGCCGCCGGGTCGCCGGAAAGCACCACCGAACGCGGCCCGTTGTTCACTGCCACTGACAGCCGATCTTCATAACCCTTCAGCAGCGTTTGAGCCTCATCCAGGCTTAACTCCACCACCGCCATCGCGCCCTGCCCGCTGACTTGTTTCATAAGCTGGCTGCGGCGGCAGATGACGCGCGCAGCTTCATCCAGGTTCAGCGCGCCTGCCACAAACGCAGCGGCGACCTCGCCCATGCTGTGGCCGACCACCGCATGAGGCTCAACACCCCAATCACGCCAGAGCGCCGCCAGCGCCACCTGGATGGCGAATAACACCGGCTGCACCACATCAATTTCATCCAACCGCGAGTTTGTCTCATCGGCGGTTAACTGCTCCACCAGCGACCAGTCCACATAAGGCCGCATGGCCGCCTCGCAGCGTTCAATCATCCCCCGGAACGCCGGCTCCCGTTCGATAAGCTGCCGCCCCATGCCCAACCACTGCCCGCCCTGGCCGGGGAAAACAAAAACCAGCCCGGATTCCCGATTCGGGCTTTTACGCCCGGCGGCCATACCGGGGCGTTTTTCGCCGTTAACATAAGCCGCAAGCTGCCCGACCAGTTCTTCGCGCGAACGCGCGGCTAGAACCAGCCGGTACTCGTGGTGGCTGCGCCGCTGCCCGGCAGTATAAACGATGTCTGACAGCGCGGCCTCGGACTGTAACAGAAAATCCCGGTACGCTCCCGCCTGGGCGCGCAGCGCCTCCGGCAAATGCGCGGAAAGCGGCAGTAAATAAACCCGCTCCGGCTGTCCCTTGTCCTGAGCAGAAATCGCCGGCTGCAGTGCTTCTTCCAGGATAACGTGCGCGTTCGTCCCCGACCACCCGAACGAACTCACCCCGGCAAAACGCGATTCGCCGTTTGTCTCCCAGGGTGTAAGCGTGGTCGGGATGGCAAACGGGGTGTTCTCCAACGAGATATGCGGGTTCAACTGTTTGAAGTGCAGCAGCGGCGGCACGGCCTGATGCCGCAGCGACAGCACCGTTTTGATGACCCCGGCAACGCCGGCAGCGCCCTCCAGATGCCCCACGTTCGCTTTAGCCGACCCCAGCATACAGACATGGTTCTGGACGCCGCCAAAAACCCCCGCCAACGCCTCGACCTCAATCGGGTCGCCCAGAGATGTACCTGTGCCATGCGCCTCAATATATCCGATTTGTTCCGGCAACACCCCGGCGTTAGCAAGCGCCTGGCGGATGACGGCCTGCTGGGACAGACCATTCGGCGCAGTCAGGCCGTTGGTGTTGCCATCCTGGTTGATGGCCGTACCGCGAATCAGCGCCAGAATTGCATCGCCATCGGCCAGCGCGTCCGACAGCCGTTTCAGGACGATCACGCCGCAGCCCTCACCGCGCACGAAGCCGTCGGCATCAGCATCAAATGTCTTGCAGCGGCCAGCATTGGACAGCATGTGCATCCGCGACGCCGCAACGGTAAAATGCGGCGACAAAATCAGGTTTACGCCGCCCGCCAGCGCCATATTACACTCTTTATTTCGCAGGCTTTGAACCGCCAGATGTAAAGCCACCAGCGAGGACGAACAGGCCGTATCCATAGCCACATTCGGCCCCCGCCAGTCGAATAGATACGACAGCCGCCCCGAAACAACGCTGTGCGACGTGCCTGTGCCGGTATAAGTATCTACCGCTTTCAGGTTGCCCACCTGCATTAGATAATAATCGGCGCTCTGGCTGTGAACGCCGACAAAAACCCCGGTCTGGCTCCCCGCCAATCCTTCCTTCGTCTGGCCGGCGTCCTCTAACGCCTCCCACGTTACTTCGAGCAAAAGCCGCTGCTGCGGGTCCATACGCGCCGCCTCGCGCGGCGAGATGCCGAAAAAGTAAGGATCGAACCGGTCAACATCTTGCAAAAAGCCCCCCCACCGGCTGGTAATTTTGCCGGGCGTGGTCGGGTCGGGGTCGTAAAAGGCATCCACATCCCAACGGTCGGCGGGCGTTTCTGAGACAGCGTCCACGCCATTTTTGAGCAGTTCCCAGAAGGCTTCCGGTGAGTTCGCACCGGGGAAGCGGCAGCCCATGCCGATGATGGCGATTGGCTCGGTACGCGCGCGTTCGACAGCATCCAGCCGTCCGCGCAGTTCCTTCAGCGTCACCAGCGCGCGTTTGAGTTGATCCAGGGTATCGCCGCTCACATCAGTTTCCTTTCAACAAATCATCAATGGATTTCAACTCTTCGGCCAGCAGGGCTTCGATTTCATCGCGCGAAAGCGCGTCCAGTTCAGCCGCCGGTTCGGCGGCAGCCTGCGGTGCGGTCGGTTTTTCGACCGGCGCATCCAGCGGGATATTCATTTTCTCGGCCAAATGCCCGGTCAGGGCCGCCACCGTCGGATAATTGAAAATCAGCGTCGCCGACAGCGTGAGCTTGAAGCTGGATTCCAGCCGGTTTCGCAGCTCCAGCGTCAGCAGTGAGTCAATACCCAGCTCCCGCAGCGGCTGCTGAAGGCTGATTCGAGCCGGCGCGACCCGCAAAACCTGCGCTACCTGTTCGCGGATGTGGTTCTCCAGCAGCGAGCGCCGCTGCCGTCCAGGTTCTGTGTTTAAAAGCGCCCGGCGAAAATCGCCGTCGGCCTGCTCCGGCTGTGCGGCTGCTGCCGCTTCCTGCTGGAGCGAAATCAGCAGCGAGGCGCGCGCGCTGGCGGGATAAGCCTGCGTCCACGCACCGACATCCAGGCTCACAGCCGCCACCTGCGGCGGAACATCATCCGTCATCAAGCGATGGAACAAAGCCATACCTTCATCCGGTGACAAGCTGCCCAATCCGCGCGATGCCAGCCGTTCGCCGCGAATCGCCTCAGCCGCCGCCAGGCCAACACCCGACCAGGGGCCCCAGTTGATACTCAACCCAGGCAGCCCGCGCGCGCGCCGGTAGTGCGCCAGTGCATCCATGAAGGCATTGCCGGCGGCATAGTTTCCCTGCCCCGGCGTGCCAAGCAGCGCCGTCACCGAGGAGAACATTACGAAGAAATCCAGCGGTTGGCCTTCGGTCAGCGCGTGCAGATTCCACGCGCCGTCCATCTTGGGTGACATCACCCGCCGGAACTGTTCGCGCGTCATCTGCGCCAGCAGGCTGTCATCCAGAATGCCCGCCGCATGAACCACGCCCCGCAGCGGCGGCATCGTCATTTCGATCAACCGCAGCATCTCCGCCACTGCATCCCCGTCGGATACGTCGGCCTGTACGACCTGCACCGCCGCTCCCGCCGCTTCCAGTTCGCGGATGGCCTCCTGCGCGGTTTCAGAAGCACCGCGCCGCCCGGTTAGCACCAGATGCCGCGCTCCCTGATCCACCAGCCAGCGCGCGATCGTCAGCCCCAACCCACCCAGGCCGCCGGTGATGAGATACGCGCCATCGCCGCGCACCGGAACGTTTTCCCGCGCAAAAATCACCGGCAGCGGTTTGTCGGTTCGCGCCACAACGATTTTGCCGATGTGTTTGGCCTGCGCCATATGACGGAAAGCCTCGACCATTTCGGCCATCGAAAAGACCCGTGTCGGGATCGGTGTCAGTTCGCCGGTTTCAAAACGCCGGACAAGCTGCCGAAGAATGACACCCAGCGCCGCCGGGCGCTCCCGCGCCATTTTATCCAGATCAACGGCAAAATAAGACAGGTTTTTCTGGAACGGCATCAGCCCAACCTGGCTGTTCTGGTAAATATCGCGCTTGCCGATTTCAACGAAGCGCCCATAAGGGCGTAAAATTGCTAATCCCCTGGGAATCGCTTCCCCCGCCAGTGAGTTCAGGATGACATCCACGCCCTCGCCGCCGGTTCGCGCCATGATCTCATCGGCAAAAGCCAGCGAACGCGAGTCCATGATATGTTCGACGCCCAACGATTCCAGGAACGCGCGTTTTTCCGGGCTGCCTGCCGTCGCGTAGATTTCCGCCCCGGCCTGCTGGGCAAGCTGCACCGCCGCCAGGCCAACACCCCCGGCAGCCGCGTGGATTAAAACGCGCTCGCCCGCTTCCAGCCGCGCCTGATGGAACAAACCGTAATAGGCTGTGAGGAAAACAATCGGCACGGATGCCGCTTCAACAAAACTCAGATGCCCAGGTTTATGCGCCACCAGATGTTCGTCGGCCAGCGCGTGGGTCGCCAGGCTGTCGAACGCGACGGCGATCACCTCGTCGCCCACCCGGAAGGCGTCCGCCCCTTCCCCGACGGCGCTGATAACCCCCGCGCACTCGATTCCCAGCGGGCCGACGCCGTTGGGATAACCGGGCAGCGCGCCGAGCGCGGCCATCACGTTCATGAAGTTCAGCCCGGTGGCATGAACTTCGATTTCAACCTGCCCCGGCCCAGGCTGGCGGCGCGCCATCGCCCGCAGTTCCAGGTTATCCAGAATGCCGGGTGAGGAAATGCCGGCGCGGAACGGCTGCTCCGCCGCCGTAACCCATTGTGTCTCGACGCGCTTGCCCTCGCGCGCGGGCAAACCCAACGCCAGCCGCGCGACGTAACGTTTGCTGCCCCGCAGCGCGATCTGATCTTCGCCGTCATTCAGCCACAGTTCACGGAACAGCGCGTCCACGTCCTCTGGCAGCCCTTCGGGGCTTAAATCTACGCGGGCAGCGCGCAGTTCGGCATGTTCATTGGCGATCACCGCGCCCAGACCCCACAGGGCAGCCTGCCCAACATTTTCCACCGCGCCGTCCACCGCCTGCGACCCGCGTGTAATGAGCCACAATCGCGGCGGCGTCTCCCACCCGGCTTCGACCAGCGCCCGAACCAGATGCAGCGCGCCGATGCTTCCGCGTGTTTCGGCCTCTGCCAGCGCGTCTCCGCTTTCCAGTCCCCACAGGTGGATAACACCCCGGCAGGCGGGTTTCCCTGCCTCGAACGCCTCTTGCAAAAGCCGCCCAAAACCCTCGGCATCGGTGGGATCAATCATATAATGCCCGGTTTTAATCTGGCGATAGCTGTCTCCGACCGAAACCACGATGCAGCGTTCACCCTTTGCTTCCAGGCGCGCGGCCAGTTCCGCACCCATGCCCCCGCCGGACAGCACCAGCCAGCTTCCCGGCACGTCAGGCTGCGGCAGCACGCCGCCCAGCAGCGGTTTCTCCGGCCACTCGATATGGTACAGCAGCCGGTCGAGCGAATCGCCTTTGGCTGCGCGTTCGATGCGCTGCAAACGCAGGCCATAAACGCCCGCGATCACGCCGCCATTAGCATCCAGAAGGAACACATCACCACCGGCATAATCGCCCGCCTCCGACGAACGATAAGCGTATCCCCATAAATCGGCCTGGACATCCGGTTCGGCATAAAGGCAGACCCGCTCTGCGCTGACCGGCAGATAAGTATCATCTCCCGGCGGCAGCAGCGCCACCAGAAGCTGCAAGCAGCCGTCCAGCAGCGCCGGATGTATCCGATAAGCCTGACCCTGGGTGCGAACCACTTCCGCCACTTGAAACCGCGCGAAGCCTTCCTGATATTTTTCGTCGCGCCAGAACTGCCCCACCGTCTGGAAATTTGCGCCGTAGTTTAAGCCGCGCGCCGCCATCAGCCGATAATATTCCGCGCCGGTCACGGACTCGACACAGCGCGTTTCGATAGCTTCCGGCGAAAATGCTTCCGGCTGCGCCGGCGTCCCCGCCCGCACAACACCAGCGGCGTGCAGCGTCCATTCGGAATTTGCCTCGCCCGCCGGGCGGCTGAGGCAGCGGAACGTGAACGTTTCGGACGACTCCGCCGTCAGCACCACCTGAACCACCCGCGCTTTATCTTCCGAGAGAATAAGCGCCTGCTGGATGCTTAATGCTTCAAGCTGCCCCGCGCCGGACACTTCGGCCAGCGCCGCCAGCGCCATTTCGCCAAAAGCCGCCGCCGGCAGAACGATATTTTCCCCAACCCGGTGATCGGCCAGGTACGGCAGCGCCGCTGCATCGAGTTCGGCATCCCAGAAATACGTGCCGGCATGAACCGCCGAACCCCAGCGCGGGCCGAGCAGTGGATGGCCGTCGGCGCGGCGCACGGTCTGCCGGGCAGGCTGCGCTTCAAACCAGTAACGGTCGCGTTTCCAGGGGTAAGTTGGCAGCCGGACAGCTCGGCCACCCGCCGGATACAGGCAGCGCCAATCTACTGCGCCGCCGCGTGTATACAGCGCCGCCAGTGATTCCAGCATCACCAGCCGCTCGTCCTCATCGCGTTTGGTGGACACCAGCGTTGCGATGCCCGCCGCCGTTTCATCATCCAGGCCATAATCCCGCAGGCCGCGTTCAATCGCCGGCAGCAAAACCGGGTGCGGGCTGATCTCAATGAACGTGTTGTATCCATCCTCCAGCGCGTGCCGGACAGCCTTCGCAAACAGCACCGGCTGGCGTAGATTCGCGCCCCAGTAATCCGCGTCGAGCGCCGCGCCGTCGCGCAGTTCGCCGGTCACGGTCGAGTACACCGGGACAGCCACATTCACCGGCTGAAGCCCAGCCAGATCGCGCACCAGTTCCGGGCGCAGCGCGTCCATGTGCGGGCTGTGAGCGGCCACATCCACCTTCAC
>QUBZ01000186.1 GCA_014338005.1 Chloroflexota bacterium
TCTCAGCAAGCTGTTCGTCAGTAAGGGTGAAGTTGACTCGTCGGCTCATACCCAACGAGTTTTGCGCATTCGTGGATTTTCTTCGACTACTGGCTTAGATGGGCGCTAAATCACCCGCACCGGTGTGCCGACCTCCGCCCAGTTGAAGAACCATTCGGCCTCCCCCACCGGCAGGTTAACACAGCCGTGACTCATCGGGCGGCCAAAGTTGTTGTGCCAGTATGTGCCGTGAATGCCGTAACCCTGGAAAAAATACATGGTGTACGGCACCTGCGGCAGGAAATAATCCGGCCCGCTCATATCGTCGGCTACGTATTTGACGTAGACCTTATAATCGCCTTTGACGGTCGGCGTGGCGGGCAGGCCGGTGGAAACCAGCCGCGAGCGCACCAGCTGGCCGTTTTCGTAGGCGAAGATGCGCTGAGCATCGGTTGAGACGACGATGGATTTGCCCGTGTTGGTCGGGGCGGGCGGGGCATCGGCGGCGGTCGGCTCGTACACGCCCGCCGCCGGGATGATAAGCTCCTGGCCGACGTACAGCAGGTCAGGGTTGGCGATGCCGTTCAGGTTGGCGATGTCTGCCACCGACACGTTGTACAGCTTGCCGATCAGGCCCAGTTCCTCGCCGGGGGCGACGATGTGCGTGGTGGTTGCGCCGCTGTACGACCCGCCCGGACGGATGCTAACCGGCTCAACCGTGAACATATCCAGCTCGAACAGGCCGTCGGCCAGTTCCCCGGCGGCGTCCACGCGCAGCCGGTCGAGCATCACCGGGATGTCCATCGCCCGCCCCGGACGGTTGGCGGTCGCTTCGATGTTCACCCGGTCGCTGAGGTTCAAAAAGCCGAACTGCGCCTGGTTCAGATCAACGCGGTAAACCGGCTGCAAAGCCGCGTTAGCGTCCGCCGCCAGCGCCGCCTCGATGCTGGCTTCCACATCCACCGATACGCCGATGTCCGCCAGGGGCAGCAGCCAGCTCCGGTCGCCGTCCACGAAGGCCGCTGAAGGGTTGGCGACATACGGGCGCAGCCGCTCGGCGGCTTCCCGCGCGGACTGGCCGCTCAGGGGGACGCCGGCCACCTGTACGCCGGACGGCACGCGCTCCGGCATCAGCAAAACCAGCGCCAGCAGGCCCAGCATCCCCAAAAACAGCGTAAAACCGGCCATCACCGCGCCGCCGACCAGCAGCCAGACCCGGTAATCCGGGCGCTTCGGCGCGCGTTTAACAGGCCGTCGGGGATGAGATGCGGGTACAGGTGAACTCTGCGGCTGCATGGCGATTTCGCTTTTGATTATCGTCTTTATTCATTATAGGCGCTTCAGCCGTCCACGTTTGGCGCAGCTTGAACGCCCAACCCACGACTGCCCTACGCGCCGGTTAGAGTCCGGTTGGAGATTTTGTCCTCGCCGGCGGCGTCAACGCCGCTCCTACGATTGCTCGTCTCCTCTATCTCTCTAAGATTTGGGGATGGGGTTAAAATGGGTCATAATAGACTTCTAAGTTTTGCCTCTGTTTTATGCATATCCTTTATGCATCTCTGATATATTTCACACATTATTGCGCTACACTTTCGGCGTAAAAATGGGGGTGGCTCCTGGAGTTTTGAGTCATGGATTTGAACCGTTATACTAATAAATCGCAAGAGGCTTTACTTAAAGCGCAAACAATGGCGGCTGAGTACGGACACCCGTACATCGAGCCGCTGCATATTATCATTGCGCTGCTGGCGCAGGAGGACGGCGTTGTACCGCAGATCGTGTCCAAAATCGGCGTTCGTCCGGCGTCGCTGCGGGCCGACCTGCAAGGCACACTTGATAACCAACCCCGCGTTTCCGGCAGCAATGCACAAGTGGCTTTAAGCCGCGCTACACTCGACGCGCTGACTCGTGCCGAGCGCGAAGCGGGCAAAATGCGCGACGAATACATTAGCACCGAACATATTCTGCTGGCTTTGACCGACGATAAAATTGTCGGCACGACTCTTCAGCGGCATGGCATTACCCACGATGCTATTCTTAAGGCACTGACGGCCATTCGCGGCAGCCAGCGAGTGACATCGCAAGACCCGGAAGGCACCTACCAGGGCCTCGAAAAATATGGGCGCGACCTGACGGCACTGGCGCGGCATGGCAAGCTAGACCCGGTAATCGGGCGCGATGACGAAATCCGCCGTGTGATCCAGGTCATCAGCCGCCGTACCAAAAACAACCCGGTCTTGATCGGCGAGGCTGGTGTCGGCAAAACGGCCATCGTCGAAGGGTTGGCGCAGCGTATCGTCAACGGTGATGTGCCGGAAGGCTTGCGCGACAAACAGATTATCGCCCTAGATATGGGCGCGCTGGTCGCGGGGGCGAAATATCGCGGCGAGTTTGAAGAACGGCTGAAAGCAGTTTTGAAAGAGGTGGCCGACAGCGATGGGCGTATCATCCTGTTTTTGGATGAGCTGCATACCATTGTTGGTGCTGGGGCCGCCGAAGGCGCGATGGATGCCAGCAACATGCTCAAACCGATGCTGGCGCGGGGCGAACTGCGTGCCATTGGGGCAACCACGCTCGATGAATATCGCAAATATATCGAAAAAGATGCCGCACTAGAGCGGCGTTTCCAGCCAGTCTTTGTGGATGAACCCAGTGTTGAGGATACGATCAGTATCTTGCGCGGTTTGAAGGAGCGTTACGAACTGCATCATGGCGTGCGGATTCAAGACAGTGCCGTGATCGCCGCCGCCACCTTGAGCGCGCGCTATATCACCGACCGCCAGCTGCCCGACAAAGCCATTGACCTGATTGACGAGGCGGCAGCCCGGCTGAAGATGGAGATCGATTCTAAGCCGCAGGCGCTCGATGATGTCGAACGGCAGATTATGCAGTTAGAGATCGAACGCGAGGCGCTGAAGAAAGAGCGCGACCGCGCCTCTCAGGAACGGCTGGCTGTGCTGGAAAACGAACTGGCGAACCTACACGAGTCGTTGAATGCACTGATAGCGCGCTGGCAGCAGGAAAAAACGCTCATCCAGAACCTCCGCACCATCAAGGCGCAGATGGATGAGGCCAGAGTGCAGCTTGAACAGGCGGAGCGCCGCTCCGACCTGGAGACAGCGGCACGGCTGCGTTATGGCACGCTGCTCGAACTCGAACGCAAACAAGCCGAATACGAAGCGCAGGTCAAACAGATGCAGCCGACCATGATGCTGCGCGAAGAAGTGGATGCCGATGGCATCGCCGAAGTGGTTTCGCGCTGGACAGGTATCCCGGTGTCGCGGCTGTTGGAAGGGGAAGTCGAAAAGCTGCTGCGAATGGAGGAACGGCTGCACGAGCGCATCGTCGGGCAAGATGAAGCGGTGCGCGGGGTGGCGGCGGCAGTACGGCGCGCGCGCGCTGGTCTGCAAGACCCGCACCGTCCCGTCGGCACCTTCCTGTTTCTGGGGCCGACCGGCGTCGGTAAAACTGAACTGGCGCGCGCCTTGGCCGAGTTTTTGTTCGACGACGAAGCGGCTATGGTGCGTATTGATATGAGCGAATATGGTGAGCGCCACAGCGTGGCGCGTTTGATCGGCGCACCGCCCGGCTATGTTGGCTATGATGAAGGTGGACAGCTAACCGAAGCTGTTCGCCGGCGGCCTTACGCGGTCATCTTGCTAGACGAGGTGGAAAAAGCTCACCCCGAAGTGTTTAACGTGTTCTTGCAGGTTTTCGACGATGGCCGCCTGACCGACGGACATGGGCGTGTGGTGGACTTTACCAATACCATCATCATCATGACCAGCAATGTCGGCAGTGACTTGATAAAACAAATGGGCGCCAGGACGGATGATCGCACCTTGCGGGATGCCGTCATGCGGGAACTTGACCGGCACTTCCGCCCCGAATTTCTCAATCGTCTGGACTCGATCATCCTGTTCAAGAGCCTGTCACAGGAAGACATCGTGCGTATCGTGGATATTCAGCTCAAACGGCTGGAGCAGCTGCTGGCCGACCGCCGGATCACCATCGAGCTGACTCCGTCAGCCAAACAATTCCTGGCCGCACGCGGTTTCGACCCGGTTTTTGGCGCGCGCCCGCTCAAACGCGCTATCCAGCGCGACCTGCAAGACCCGCTGGCGCTGCATATCCTGGAGGGGGATATGAAGGAAGGCGATCACATCATCATTGATGTCGCTGACGACGAAAGCCTGAACTTCACAACGGTCGCGGAAGAAAAAGCGGCGGCGCATTAAACCACAGTCCTACTACCGTGTTTTGTAAAAGACAAGACATGATCTGACACAAGCGACTTAACCGACAACTTCGATAGCCGAGTTGTCGGACAGGTTGAGCTGCGTTCCTTGCCGCTCAAA
>QUBZ01000047.1 GCA_014338005.1 Chloroflexota bacterium
AACGCCATGCATCGGACTGTCATGCAGCCGAAAATCGCGCTTCGAGCGATACAGGCGGTATTTGTAGGTTCGGCGGACTTCAACGACCTGGCTCATACGCTTTTCTGGCTCTCACTATACAAATAGTATGCACGCAAACACGATCTCATGCCAGTGCGCCTTATCTCCCCAAAGTGCGAAGGTTGGGGTTTTACGGCGCTTTTTCGATAACATTCGGCATAGAAATTACAATGTGCGGCCGCCGCTCCCGTTTTTCGGGATTTTCTCATTTGACAACCGCTGCGATTTCCCTTACGATGAGCGAGTTAATCAATTTAATTAACTACTTTTCCCGTTTTTAGATCGTATACAGCAGATAGACGAGTGGTTATGGGTGAGGACAGCGAAACATTTGAGCTGGCACGCCGTTTTTTGCGCGTGCTGGAAGTGCTGGGCAGGCTGACGCATTACCGGATGCCGGATGATCTGGCGGGGCAGTTGGCGGTAAGTCACTTTAAGGCGCTGCATATCCTGCATCACCGGCCCGGTATCGCGCAAAAAGAGCTGGCCGACTGTATGGGGCTTACCCCGGCGGCCATCTCGACAGCCGTTCAGCATATGGAGTCGTTGGGTCTGGTCGAGCGTCGAAAGCTGCAAGAAGAAGGGGCAGACAGCCGCGTGATGTGTTTGTTCCTCAGCGAAAAAGCGGTGGCATTCATCGAGGAGTCGCACGCGAAACGCTGCGCGGCGGCAGCCGAACTGCTAAACGCGCTGTCGCTGGATGAGCAGCGTATGATTGTCGAGGCGCTGGAACGCGCCATGAGGGCGAAGGAGTCGGAAGGGGGTATTGAGTTTTGATGCGCTGCGAGATGATCGTTTACTGCCGGTTTCGCCTGATACGCTAAAGGAAGGGGAATTAACTTGCAAGCACAAGCCATGCAAAATCGTCGTGGAGCAGGCCGCCCGCGCATGGACAACCGCAGCCTGGGGCGGGCGATTCGGTTCCTGGGCCGGCAGCGCCGCGCTACGCTCATCGCTTACGGCGCGCTGCTGATCGCCACCATCGCGCAGCTTGCCGTACCGCAGCTTGTCCAGAACATGATAGACGCAGTGACGGGCGGCACGGTGGCGAATGCCATCCTGAGCATCGAGATGCCGCTGCCGGCGCTGACGGAAGCCGCGCAAAACCTGGCCGCGCAGCAGGCCGGCAAAACGCTGGAACAGCTCCGGCTTGACCAGGCCAATGCCGAAACGCTGCTGGTTAACGCCGCCATCTTCATCGCCGCTTTTGCGATCATGCGCGGCCTGTTCTCGTTTGTACAGGCGTATATGGCCGAAAAGGTGTCGCAGGGTGTGGCTTTTGACTTCCGCAACGATCTGTTTGCGAAAATCCAGCGTCTTTCGTTCAGCTATCACGATCAGAACCAGACCGGCCAGTTGATGATCCGCGCGACGGATGATGTCGAAAAGGTGCGTCTGTTCATCGCCCAGGGTTTGGTGCTGGCCGCGCAGGCGTTTATTTTGCTGACGATCACGCTGGCGATTCTGCTGACCACCAACTGGCGGTTGACACTGGTGGTGCTGCCGACGCTGCCGCTGGCGCTGGTCTTGTTCATCATTTTTGGGGCCGTCAGCCAGCCGCTTTTTGTCGAGGTACAGCGGCGTATTTCGCGGATGAACACGGTTTTGCAGGAGGCGCTGGCGGGTATTAAAGTTGTCAAAGCGTTCGTGCGCGAGCCGTATGAGCAGGAACGTTTTGATCGTGCCGCCGATGACCTGTTTTTCCAGAGCATCAAGGTCAGCCGGACGTTCGCTTTCCTGTTCCCGGTCATCTTTTTGATCGCCCAGTTGGGGCAGGCGGCCATCCTGTATTTCGGCGGGCAGCAAATTCTGAACGGCACGCTCAACCTGGGCGAGTACCAGAAGTTCAGCCTGTACCTGGTATATGTCTTTTTCCCGCTGGGGCAGTTGGGGTTCATCATTTCGCTGATGTCACAGGCATCGGCTTCGGCCTCGCGCATTTTTGAAATCCTCGATGCCCAGAGCGACGTGACCGACCGGCCAGATGCCATCACCCTGCCGCCGATTGAAGGGCATGTTGAATTCAAAAACGTCACCTTCCGCTACTTCGGCAGCAGCGAGCCGGTTTTGAACGATGTGAGTTTTACCGCCGCGCCGGGACAGACGATTGCGCTGCTGGGCGCGACCGGCAGCGGCAAAACGACGATTATCAACCTGATTCCCCGGTTTTACGACGCCAGCGAAGGCGCGGTTTTAATTGACGGCCACGATGTGCGGTCGGTTACACTGGACAGCCTGCGTTCGCAGATCGGCATCGTTTTGCAGGAAACCAACCTGTTCAGCGGCACGATCCGCGATAACATCGCCTTTGGGCGGCCTGAAGCGACGATGGAAGAAGTGATCGCAGCGGCGAAGGCCGCCGAGGCGCACGACTTCATCACCAGCTTCCCGGACGGTTACGAGACGCCGGTCGGCGAGCGCGGCGCGACTCTTTCCGGCGGCCAGAAACAGCGCATCGCCATTGCCCGCGCCCTGCTGCTGAATCCACGCCTGCTGATCCTGGACGACTCGACCAGCAGCGTAGACCTGATGACCGAATACCGCATCCAGAAGGCGCTGGATAAGTTGATGATGGGGCGCACCAGTTTCGTGATCGCGCAGCGCATCAGCACGGTATTAAACGCCGACCTCATCCTGGTTATGGACAAAGGGCAGGTGGTGGCGCGCGGCAAACACGAGGAGTTGATGGAAACCAGCCCGATTTATGCCGAGATTTACCACTCGCAGTTGGTGGGGGATGCCGAAATCGAGACAGTTGGCGACGCGCAGGAGGCTTCGTAACGACCATGATGGGTGGACTGGATGGCGGACGCCGTATCTTTGAACGCGAGATCAGCAAGCCGAAAAATGTCGGCGCGACGCTGGGGCGCTTCTGGCGTTACTTCCGCCAGCGGTGGTATGCCCTGGCGCTGGTGCTGGTTTTGATGATCGTTACGACCTGGATTCAGGTGCTTGGCCCGCGTTTGATCGGGCAGGCCGTAGATTGTTATCTGTTTGCGCGCCCTGGCTCGCTGTGCTGGTACGACCCGGCCATCACGCCGGACGCCGATACCGCCGCGAAGACAGCCGGTCTGTTAAACATCGTCGGCACGCTGGCGGTGGTGTTTGTCATCGGTTCGGTCCTCAGCGGGCTGATGTTTTTCCTGATGACCTGGGCCGGCCAGGGCGCGCTCCGGCAGATACGTAAGGACGTGTTCCGTCATTTGAACCGGCTGCCGCTGGGTTTTTATGCCGAAAACGAGGCCGGCAATATCATGAGCCGCTTCACCAGCGACTCGGAAACCATCCAGCAGGTATTGAGTTTCGCGCTGGTGCAGGTACTCAGCGGGGCGCTGCTGATTGTCTGGATTATGGTCGAGATGCTCCAGACCAACGTGCCGTATGCGCTGATAAGCCTCTCGGTTGTGCCGTTTATGGCGCTGGCGACGTTTTATTTCTCCGCGCAGGCGCGTAAAGCGTTCCGGCTGAGCCGGCGGGAAATGGGCAGCGTAAACGCTGACCTCCAGGAAAGCATCGCCGGGGTGCGCGAGGTGCAGGCCTTTAACCGCGAAGATGAAAATATCGAGCAGTTTCGCCGGGTGAACGCCGCCAACCGCGACGCCAACATCCGTGCCGCCAGTTTTACCAGCGCGCTCAACCCGGTGCTGGAGGCGCTGGGATATGTGGCGCTGGCTGTCGTGGTGGTGGCCGGTGGGCTGTCGGTGCTGCGGAATGAACCGCTGCTAGGGACGGCGGTCATCTCGCTGGGGACGGTGATCGCCTTCTTGCAGTATGTCCAGCGGTTCAGTCAGCCGATTCAGCAGATCGCCGTATTGTGGACGAATATCCAGAGCGCGATTGCAGGCGGCGAGCGGATTTTTGGCCTGATGGATGTTGAGCCGACGATTGTGGACAAACCTGATGCGGTCGAAATGCCGCTCATCCAGGGGTTGATCGAGTTTGAGGAGGTCTGGACATCCTACAAACCGGATGAGCCGGTGCTGTGCGGCGTGACCCTGCGCGCCGAGCCGGGCCAGACGGTCGCCATTGTCGGGCCGACCGGGGCCGGCAAAACCACTATCATCAACCTGCTGCCCCGGTTTTACGACGTAACCGACGGCGCGGTGCGGATTGACGGCCTGGATGTGCGGGATGTGCGCCTGGATAGTCTGCGGTCGCAGATTGGTATCGTGCTTCAGGATACCTTTCTGTTTTCCGATACGGTGATGAACAACATCCGTTACGGGCGGCTGGACGCGACCGACGAAGAAGTGATCGAAGCGGCTAGACTGGTGTCGGCGGATACCTTCATCGAACGGCTGCCGCAGGGCTACCAGACCGTACTGGGCGAGCGGGGCAGCGGCCTCAGCCAGGGGCAGCGCCAGCTGATCGCCATCGCCCGCGTCGCGCTGATGAATCCGCGCGTGCTGATCCTGGACGAGGCGACTTCCAGCGTGGACACGCGCACAGAGCGGCTGATCCAGAAAGCGTTTGAAAAGCTGCTGGAAGGCCGCACCAGCTTCGTGATCGCGCACCGCCTCAGCACCATTCGCAGCGCCGATCAGGTGTTGGTTTTGAAGGACGGTCTGATCGTGGAGCGCGGCACGCATACCGAACTGCTTGCGCAGCGCGGCGCGTACTACGACCTGTATATGAGCCAGTTCCGCCGCGAGGAGGAAACGCCGCCGCCTTCAACCAACGGCAGCCGTGAACCGCTGCCGCTGCCAACGGGGGATTAGCGTAAAGCGTGATCGCAGGGGCAGGCCGATGTGCCTGCCCAGGGCGATTACACCGGGCCGCTGCTACGGGAATACCCCGCAGCCGCCAGAATGAGGTACGATTAACCGCAGATTTTGGTCTGCGGTTTTGTTTAGAAGGTGTTTTTATGACACAAAAACTGGTTAAATGTATCCCCAACTTTTCCGAAGGCCGCCGCTCCCGCGTGGTGGAGACGATTGTGAGCGCGATTCAGGCCGTTCCCGGCGTGGTGGTGCTGGACTGCTCCAGCGACGCCGACCACAACCGCTCGGTGGTGACGTTCGTCGCGCCGCCGGAAGCGGCGGTCAATGCGGCGTTCGCGGGCATCAAAAAGGCCGCCGAGTTGATTGATCTCGACAAACATCAGGGCGAACATCCCCGGTTGGGGGCGGCTGATGTCGTGCCGTTTGTGCCGCTTTCCGGGGTGACGCTGGACGAGTGCGTGGCGCTGGCGCGGACGCTCGGCGCGCGCGTGGGCGATGAACTGGGCATCCCGGTCTACCTGTACGAGGCGGCGGCCACCCGCCCGGAGCGCACCAATCTCGAAAACATCCGGCGCGGCGAATACGAAGGGCTGAAGGACAGTATCGCCACCGACCCGAACCGCGCGCCCGATTTTGGCCCGGCCTCGGTCGGGACTGCCGGCGCGACCGTGATCGGGGCGCGCACGCCGTTGATCGCCTACAACGTCTACCTGACCACCGACGATGTGAGCATCGCCAAAAAAATCGCTTCTGCCGTGCGGCACTCGTCGGGCGGGCTGCATTACGTCAAGTCGCTGGGGCTGCTGGTGGATGGCCGCGCGCAGGTGAGTATGAACCTGACCGACTATACGCGCACGCCGGTCGCCCGTGTGGTGGAGATGGTGCGCCGGGAGGCCGCGCGTTACGGTGTGATGATACACCATACCGAACTGGTGGGGCTGATTCCGCAGGCGGCGCTGGTGGACGCGGCACAGTGGTACTTGCAGCTAGACCAGTTCGCGCCCGATCAGGTGTTGGAAACGCGGCTGTACGCGGCGATGGGGCAGGGCGAGGACGAAACGCCGTTCACGGAGCGGCTGGCGGCGGGGACGGCCACACCGGGCGGCGGCTCGGCGGCGGCATATGCCGGGGCGATGGCGGCAGGGCTGGCGGCGATGGCGGCGCGGCTGACCATCGGTAAGAAAAAATACGCCGATGTGGAAGCGCGGATGCGCGAAATCGCGGCGCAGGCGGACGACCTGCGCGCCTCTCTCGAACGCGCCGTCGAACTGGACGCGCAGGCGTTTGACGCGGTGATGGACGCCTATAAACTGCCGAAGGACACCGACGCCGAAAAAGCCGAACGCGAAGAAGCGGTCGAAGTGGCGACGCATGGCGCGGCGCACGTGCCGCTGGATGTGTGCCGGCAGGTGACCGACGTGCTGGAACTGCTGGCGGAAGTGGCCGAAACGGGCAATGTCAACAGCGTGACCGACGCTGCTTCCGGCGCGGCGATGGGCGTGGCGGCTTTCATGGCGGCCAGCATGAACGTTCATGCCAACGCGGCGGGCGTGCGCGACAAGGTGGCCGCGCACGTGTGGCTGAACGCGCTGGCCGAACTACGCGCCCGGATGCAGGCGGCGGAAGAACGGGTGCATCAGGCGCTGAAAGAACGGGCGAAACTGGAAGTGTAAGGCTTAAGAAGATAACCGCCAAGACGCCGAGGACGCCAGGAAAAAACTAACCCCTGGCACTTGCGGGGCAGCCGCATGTAGGCGGGCGCACAGCCGTGCGCCCCTGGCCGGTGTCTTGGCGGTTCAAACCGTATTTAAGGTATAATTTAATGTAGGGGCGCGGCGCTGAGACTGCGCCCGAATAGTCTTTTTCGGAAGTTTTGATTATGCGCGTGATTGAACTGGACGGCGACGGCCTGACGATTGACGATGTGGCCGCTGTCGCCGCTGCCTGGCGGCAGCCCGCCGAAATCACCGTTCGGGTATCCCCGGCCTCGCTCGAAAAAGTGAAACGCTCCCGCCAGGCGGTGGAAGATTTTCTGGCGCGGGGCGAGATCATCTATGGCATCACTACCGGCTTTGGCGACTTTAAAGACCGGCTGATTCCGCTGGACAAAGTACAGCAGCTTCAGCGCAATATCATCATGAGCCATGCCGTCGGCGTCGGGCCGCTGCTGGACGCGCCCGTCGTGCGCGCCATGATGCTCATCCGCGCCCAAACGCTGGTCAAGGGTTACAGCGGCGTGCGCCCGGCGGTGATTGATACGCTGGTGGCGATGATTAACCGGGGCGTGTACCCGGTCATCCCGACCCAGGGTTCGTTAGGCGCGTCCGGCGATCTCGCGCCGCTGGCGCATATGGCGCTGCCGCTCATCGGCGAGGGCGAGGCGTTTTACCAGGGCGAACGGCTGCCCGGCGCGGAAGCCATGCGGCGGGCGGGAATCGTGCCGCTGGAACTGGCCGCCAAAGAAGGGCTGGCGCTGACCAACGGCACGTCGTTCATGTGCGCGGTCGGCGCGCTGACGGTCGCGCGCGCCGAAATGCTGGCGGCGACGGCGGACATCACGGCGGCTTTGAGCCTGGAAGCCCTGCGCGGCACGCCGGCAGCTTTCGATGAACGCATTCACGCCGTCCGGGCGCATCCGGGGCAGGCCGCGTCGGCGGCGTTTTTGCGGCGGTTGTTACAGGGGTCGGATTTTCTCCGTTCGTTCGACCCGCTGGATGTGCAGGACGCCTACAGCCTGCGCTGCACGCCGCAGGTTCACGGCGCGGCGCGGGACGCCATCGCCCAGGCGCGGCATACGCTGGAAGTGGAGATGAACTCCGCCAACGATAACCCACTGATCTTCGTGGACGCGGACGGCGCGACGGTATTGAGCGGTGGAAATTTTCATGGCGAGCCGGTGGCGCTGGTGATGGATTACCTCAAAATCGCGCTGGCGGAAATCGCCAACATCAGCGAACGGCGGCTGGCAAGGCTGATAGACGAGAAGGTGAATAAAAGAGTGCTGCCGGCTTTCCTGACCCGTGAAGGCGGTCTGAACAGCGGCTTCATGATTGTGCAGTACACCTCGGCGGCGCTGGTGAGCGAAAACAAGGTGCTGGCGCACCCGGCCAGCGTGGACTCGATTCCGTCGTCAGCCAACGCGGAAGACCACGTTTCGATGGGGTCAATCGCGGCGCGGCAGGCGGCGGAGATCGCGGGCAATCTCGAAAACGTACTGGCGCTGGAACTGTTTGCGGCGGCGCAGGGCATCCATTTCCGGCTGGAAACGCTGGGAACCGGGGCGTGTTTGGGGCAGGGTACGGCGGCGGTATACCGGCTGATTCGCTCGCGCGTGCCGGTGATCGAAGCCGATACGGTGATGTACCCGCACGTCGAGGCCATGCGCGAACTGGTCGAAACCGGCGCGGTGGCGCGGGCGGCAGGCGCCGTTTTAGAATCAGAATAAGATTTTGTAGGCGGGTTTAGAAACCCGCCCCTACGTGTTCAAAGGGTATTCTTAATGACCAATACACCATTTGCAAAACCGCGTGTGGTTCGTGCGCCGCGCGGCACGCAGCTAACCTGCAAAAACTGGCTGATCGAAGCGGCTTACCGTATGGTGCAGAATAACCTCGACCCGGACGTGGCCGAAAAGCCCGATGAACTGATCGTTTATGGCGGGCGCGGCAAGGCCGCGCGCAGCTGGGACTGTTACGAGGCGATTCTCGAATCGCTCAAAAATCTTGAGCCGGACGAAACCCTGCTCATCCAGTCCGGCAAGCCGGTGGCCGTTTTTAAGTCGCACCCCGATGCGCCCCGTATGCTGCTCGCCAACACCAATATCGTGCCGCACTGGGCGACGCAGGAGCAGTTTGATAGGTTTGAAGCAAGTGGATTATTAATGTATGGGCAAATGACTGCTGGATCTTTCATTTATATTGGAACTCAGGGCATTCTGCAAGGCACTTATGAAACGTTTGGCGCGCTGGCGCGGCAGAAGGGCTGGCCGTCCCTGCGCGGCAGGTTCGTGCTGACGGCGGGACTAGGCGGCATGGGCGGCGCGCAGCCGCTGGCGGTCACGATGAACGAGGGTGTCGGGTTGGTCGTGGAGATAGACCCGACGCGGGCGCAGCGGCGGCTCGATCACCGCTACGTGGACGTGGTGGTGGACGAGTTGGAAGAAGCCATGACGCTGGTTGAGGAAGCCGTAAGGGACGGCAGGCCGCTTTCGGTGGGGCTGATCGGCAATGCCGCCGACATCTTCCCGGAACTGGCGCAGCGCGGCGTCGTGCCGGATGTCGTCACCGACCAGACGCCGGCGCACGACCCGCTGATGTACGTGCCGAACGGTTTGAGCCTGGCGGAAGCCGAGCGTCTGCGCGGGTCTGACCCGGCGGAATACATGCGCCGTTCGACGGCGGCAATGGCGCGGCACGTCGAGGCCATGCTGGCCTTCCGGCAGCGCGGCGCGGAAGTGTTCGACTATGGCAACAACCTGCGCCAGCGCGCCTATGATGCGGGCGTGGCGAACGCTTTTGATTACCCCGGATTCGTGCCGGCCTACATTCGCCCGCTGTTCTGCGAAGGTAAAGGCCCGTTCCGCTGGGTGGCGCTCTCCGGCGACCCGGAAGACATCTACCGCACCGACGAGGCCATCATGGCGCTGTTCCCGCAGGACGCGCACCTGGGCCGCTGGCTGAAGATGGCGAAAGAACGGATTCACTTCCAGGGGCTTCCGGCGCGCATCTGCTGGCTGGGTTATGGCGAGCGGGTGAAAGCCGGGCTGAAGTTTAATGAGATGGTCGCCAGCGGGGAACTGAAAGCGCCGATTGTCATCGGGCGTGACCATCTGGACGCCGGTTCGGTGGCGTCGCCGAACCGCGAAACGGAAGGAATGCGCGACGGCTCGGATGCCATCAGCGATTGGCCGATTTTGAATGCGCTGATTAACGCTGTCGGCGGCGCGACCTGGGTCAGCGTGCATCACGGTGGGGGCGTTGGCATCGGTTACAGCCAGCACGCCGGGCAGGTCATCGTAGCCGACGGCACGCCGGAAGCCGCGCGCCGCTTGGAACGGGTGCTGACCACCGACCCCGGCCTGGGTGTGGTGCGCCACGCCGACGCCGGTTATCCCGAAGCGATTGAAGCTGCCCGGCGGCATGGGATTAAAATGCCGATGTTAAAATGACACGACGAATTGATCTGCTGGTTTATAATGCGGCTCAGGTCTGCACCGTCCCGTCGGTGAATGGCGGACCGCAGCGGGGACGGGCGCTCGGCACGCTGGGACTGGTCGAAACCGGCGCGGTCGCCGTAGAACGCGGGCGGATTGTTGAAGTCGGCGCGACGGCGGAACTGCGGATACGCTACGACGCCGCGCGCGAAATCAATGCTCAGGGTGGGGCGGTCGTGCCGGGGTTCGTTGACCCGCATACGCATCTGGTGTGGGTGGGCGACCGGGCGGCGGAATTTGAGATGCGGATCGCCGGCGCATCCTATATGGAGATTATGAAAGCCGGCGGGGGCATCAACCGCACCGTCCGGCAGGTGCGCGCCGCCCCGGTCGAACAACTGGTGGCGGAAACGCGGGCGCGGCTGGACCGGATGCTGCGCCTGGGGACAACTACCGTCGAGATCAAAACCGGCTACGGCCTGGATATACCCAACGAAATCAAACAACTGGACGCCATTTACCGCCTGGCCGCCGATCATCCTATGACCATCGTCTCGACCTTCATGGGCGCGCACGCCGTCCCGCCGGAATATCAGGGGCGCGCCGGTGATTACATAAATTTAATTGTGGACAAGATGATTCCGGCGGTGATCGAATTCGCCGCCGCTCATGACCAGCCGACTCCGTTTGTGGACGTTTTTTGCGAGCCGGGCGCGTTCGATGTGGCACAGTCGCGCCGGGTGCTGGAAGCGGGGCGCGCGGCGGGGATGCCGCTCAAAATCCACGCCGATGAATTTGCCGGAATTGGCGGCACACGGCTGGCGGTGGAGATGGGCGCGGTTTCGGCAGACCATCTGGTCGCCACGCCCGCCGAGGACATTGCCGCGTTAGGCAGCAGCGGTACGGCGGCGGTCGCGCTGCCGGCCACGCCGTTCGGCCTGGGACATACTGACTTTACCCCGGCGCGTAAAATCATCGAGGCGGGCGGCATCCTGGCGCTGGCGACCGACTGCAACCCCGGCACAGCCTGGTGCGAATCCATGCCGTTTGTGATGGCGCTGGCCTGCCGCTATTTACGCCTGACTCCGGCGGAGGCGCTGGCGGCTTCTACGCTGAATGCGGCTTACGCCGCCGGCCTGGGCGAACGTATCGGCAGCCTGGAGCCGGGCAAACAGGCCGATATGCTTGTCCTGGAAACGCCGGATTACCGCCACCTGGCCTATCGTTTTGGCGGAAATCTGGTGCGCGCGGTCATCAAAGCCGGTCGGGTGGTCGAGTGACAATCAAGGCTCGACGCCCTGCGGCGCGGATTTAACAAACCGCCGCGCTATACGTTCCGGCGCGATCATCGAAATTAACACGCCGAGGCCAATCAGCAGCCCGCCGACGATCAACTGCGGCGTCATTTCTTGCCCCAGCGCCACGCCTAACACCGCGCCGACCAGCGGCTGCGCGAAAAAGAACAGCGAGGCGACCGAGGCATCCACCAAGGCGAAGGCGCGATTCCACAGCCACATAGCTGCGGCAGTTGAAACGATGCCTAGATAAAGAATGCCCAGAATCGTGCTGCCGTCAATAACGCCGATAGGCCGGGTCTGCATTTCCAGCGCCGCCGCCGGCAGCGTCAGCATCAGGCCGCCCACCAGCGCGTAAAACGAAACGGTTGTGGTGTCCAGCCGGGCGCTGGCGCGCCGCACCAGTACAGAATACAGCCCCCAGGTGAGCGCCGCCACCGCCAGCGCGACATTGCCGAAAAAAGCGGCGGAACTGAAATCGGCCTTGCCGGGGTCAATGATGACAAAAACGCCCAGCGTCGCCAGCGAAACCGCCGCCAGGCGCTGCGCGGTTAATCGCTCGCGCAAAATGAGCGCCGCGAAAACCAGGATGAAAGCCGGGGATGCGCTGGTGATGAGCGCGCCGTTCACCCCGGTAGATTGATCGGTGCCGACGAACTGCGCGCCGACGCTGACTCCAAAACCAACCAATCCCACGCCGAGCGGCTCCAAAATTTCCCGGCGGTTAAGCTTCCGGGGAGAACCACGCCGCAGCAGCGCCAGGATGATGACGGCCATTCCCAGACGCATCGAAAGCAGGGTGAAGGGCGGGATGGTCTGTAAAACGATGTCGCTGATGATGTACATGGCGCCCCAGATGGCTGCCGCCATCAGGCCGTAAACCGCGCCGCGCAGGGTGTTGGACATGCTTCGCGCCTTCAATGATGTAAAGTTGTTCGAGGGGATTCACTTTAGCGTGTTTGAAGCGCGCCGCGCAAGGGGGAAGATAAATTAGGTGAATGTTGAAAAAAAATTAAATGAAAGCCGGGACTCAAATTTAGGCGAGCAATGAGAAAATTTTGCATTTCGCAGCCCGCGTGGTATTCTTACGCCCCAGGTACTTGTATTAAATGACTAAATCAATATAGGGAGGTTTTGAGCAGTAACAACAGTGAACTTTTTCACAAGGGATTGTAAGATTTCCGGCGACCTACTTAATACAGGATTTGTCTAAGGAGGGAGATATGCAGTTTAAACGCCTGGTATTTTTGTTTGTTATCGTCGTCCTGGCCCTGAGCGTGCCGCTGGTAGGCGCTCAGGATGCTAAGGTCATCAAGATTGCCAGCCAGAGTCCGCTTTCTGGCCCGCAGTCTATTCTGGGTACGTCAATCCGCAACGCCGCCGAGCTGGCGATTGAGCAGCTTTCCGGCCCGCTGGTTGAAATGGGCTATTCGGTTGAATTTGTCCCGTTTGACGACCAGGCGACCCCGGATGTTGGCGTGGCGAATGCCAACCTGCTGGTGAATGACGCGGCCATTATGGCGGTTATCGGCCATCTGAACAGCGGTGTGGCGATTCCTTCATCGGAAGTTTACAACGACAACGGCCTGGCGATGGTATCCCCGGCCAACACCAACGTTGCGATTACCGATCGCGGGCTGCCGGTGGTGAACCGCATCTGCGGGCGTGACGATACCCAGGGCGCGGCGGGCGCGGCCTTCGCGGCGACGCTGGAAGGTGTCGAGACGGTTTACGTCCTGCACGACACGACTGCTTACGGCCAGGGTGTGGCGGATTTCTTCCAGAAGGCTGCGGCAGAACAAGGCCTGACGGTGCTGGGCTTTGAAGGCACGACCGAAACGGCTAACTTCGAGGGTGTTATCCAGCCTATTCTGGCGCTCGACCCTGACCTGATTTATTTCGGCGGCATCTACTCCCAGACGGGCATCTTCATCAACCAGGCGCGCGCTGCCGGTTATGAAGGTCTGTATATGGGGCCGGACGGCTTCGATGCCTCCGAATTTGCGGAACTGGCCGGCGAGGCTGGCGTGAACACCTATTACACGTCGGTGGCTGCTCCGCCCACCTTCTACCCGGCGGCTGCTCAGTTTATTGAAGACTACACCGCCAAGTTTGGCGAACCGCCGCAGCCGTTCGCGGCCCAGTCCTACGACTCCACCGGCATCGTGCTGGCCGCTATTCAGCGAATTCTGGAATCCGGCGAGGCGCTGACCCGTGAAGCGGTGGCAGCGGAAGTGCGCGCGACCGAGAACTATGAAGGCATTACCGGCACGTACACGTTTGACGACAACGGCGACCCCGAACTGGCGACCTACGTAATCCTTCAGGTTGTATCGAGCGACCCGGCTGAGTGGAACAGCAATGTTGTGCTGGATCAGTTCCTGGCGCCTTCCCCGCTGGTTGCTGCGGCGGAGGCTGAGGCTGAAGCTACACCCAGCTCATAGGTTCAAACGGTAGTTGAGTAGATGGCGGCGGCGCTATGCAGTGGGTGGTAGCCCGCCGCCCTTGTTTCAAGCATGTACACGGCACGGAGTAGATTTATGTTGGATGCCCGGCGCTCTCTGGGTTCGGTATCCTCTCGCTCGATTTTGGAGTGGGGCTACCGTTTTATCCTTTTTCCAATCGGGCAGATGCTGATTTTTATCGTCGGCGCTGCCCTTTTTCTGACCGTACTGGCCTTTCTGTTGGCCCTGGCATTCCCAGAGCCGCGCCCCAATATCGTTTTGATAGATCAAGTGAATCGCCAGCTACCGGGCATGATTATCAGCGGCATCACCATCGGCTTCGTTTATGCGATGATCGCCCTGGGATATACGCTGGTGTACGGTGTTCTGAAGTTTATTAACTTCGCGCACAGCGAAATTTTTATGGTCGGCTCGGTAGTCGGTTTTGAAGTGATGCAGCGTCTCTCAGATACCGGGCATCTGCCGGCCTGGAGTCCGGTTTTCCTGGTGGTTGTGGTCATATTGATGGCAATGCTGGCGAGTGGGCTGCTGGCGGTTATCATCGAGCGGGTGGCGTATCGCCCGCTGCGGGGCGCGCCGCGTTTGGTGCCGCTTATTTCGGCCATCGGCATCTCGTTTTTTATGATAGACCTGGTGCGTGCGGTGGAAGCCATCACACGCAACGATTTTAACCTGACTTACCCGCTGAATCAGCTTGAATGGGTGCGCAGCCCGTTCAAACTGGTAATAGGGGAAAACACCATTAACATCCGCCCCACGCAGTTTATCGTGGTGTTGGGCGCGGTGGTGACGCTGATCGCGCTGAACTACTTCGTCAACGGCACTAAGTTGGGGCGGGGTATCCGCGCCGTTTCCCAGGATATGACGACGGCGGGTTTGATGGGCATCAACGTAAACCGGATGATTTCGCTGACGTTTTTTGTCGGCGGCGCATTCGGCGGCGCGGCGGGCGCGCTGTTTGGCATGAACGTCGGCACGGTGACGCCTTTTGTGGGCTTCATACCCGGCATTAAAGCCTTCACGGCGGCAGTTCTGGGCGGCATCGGTAATGTTACCGGTGCGCTGCTGGGCGGCCTGACGTTGGGATTGGTCGAGTCCTTCCTAAACGGCCTGCTGGTTTATTTCCCGGCACTGGGGCAGCGTTACACCGATGTGTTTGCTTTCTCGGTGTTAATTCTGATTCTGATTTTCCGTCCCAGCGGTCTGCTGGGTGAGCGTGTGGACGAGAAGGTGTAAGGCACATGGCGGTAAAATCTGTTCAGCAGAGTTCGCGGGCGACGGTTCGTGCTGCCCTCAAACGGCCGGCGGTCGCCGGCGGCCTGCTCGTCGCGTATATCCTGGTGGCGGTTTTGATTTTGAATTCGCTTGACCGGAGCAACCTGTGGTTTCCCTTCTACAGCACCCTCACGTTTCCGGCGTTGGTTCTGTCGCCGTTTATCATCCTGGCGGCGCCGGTCCGGGGATGGTTTAAAGGGGCGTTGATCGTTGCGCTGTTATTTCTCATCATTCCGTATCTGGGGATGCGCGACAGCTCGTATCTGGAGCTGGTGATTCAGATTTGCATCTTTGCCGGGCTGGCGCTGGGTCTGAATATTGTGGTCGGTTTCGCCGGGCTGCTCGATCTGGGTTACATTGCCTTTTTTGCGGTGGGCGCTTATACCTGGGCGATGTTTACCTCTGGCGCGAGTACGGTTTTTAACATCAACGGCTGGCTGGTTTCCGGCTCTGCGTTTTATCTTTTCATCTTTCTGGGCATTTTCGTAGCGGCCATCGTCGGCATTTTGTTGGGTTTGCCTGTGCTGCGGCTGCGCGGTGATTATCTGGCGATTGTCACGCTTGGTTTTGGCGAGATGATTCGGGTGATTGCCAATAATCTCGACCAGCCGATTAACTTCACCAACGGCTCGCAGGGGTTGTTCGGAGTGGGGCGTCCGCCGGTGCCTTTTTTCCTGCGGGACGGCGTTTTAACGGTTGAGAGTGCTTTGGGTTTATCAATAACCAACGTTGATCCGCTTTCCCAGCAGTTGTTATTTTATTTCATCGCCATCGCCATCATAGGTATTATCATCGTGGTGGCGCGGCGGCTGGACAACTCGCCCATTGGCCGCGCCTGGACGGCCATCCGCGAGGACGAGGTAGCGGCGATTGCGATGGGCGTGCCGCTGGTGCGGATGAAACTGCTGGCGTTTGCGACGGGCGCATCGTTTGCGGGCGCAATCGGCGTGATTTATGCCGCCAAACAAACATTCGTCAGCCCGGAGAGCTTCAGCCTCATCCAGTCCATCAGCATCCTGGCGATGGTGATCGTCGGCGGGATGGGTGGGATTCGCGGCACGCTGTTGGGCGCGGTGATCGTGACTATGCTGAACCTGCTGGTGCTGAAGAATCTGTCGTTACAGATCAATGCCCTCCGCAACGTTGATTTTGTCATCCCGATCATTAATTATCACATTCGAGACTGGCCGACGCAGCTTGAGCCGGCGAAATATGAGCGGCTCATTTTTGGTTTGCTGCTGATTGTGATGATGATCTTTCGACCGGCAGGTCTGCTGCCCGAACCCCGCCGCCGCATGGAACTGCAAGAGAAGGATGAGGAGATCGTGGACGAAGAAATCTCCCCGGAGGCGGGGGACGAACAACCGGTTGTGTCGGCAGTGCGGCCCGATGCCGAGCAGGCTTAGGAGGTTTCGGTGGCTCCATTACTGGATGTGCGTAACCTGACGAAAAAATTTGGCGGTCTGACGGCAGTAAACAATGTTACGATTGGCATTGAGCCGCAGAGCATCAGCGCCATCATCGGCCCCAACGGCGCGGGCAAAACGACCCTGTTTAACCTGCTTACCGGCATCTACAAACCGGACACAGGAACGATGGTGTTTGATGGGCATTCGCTGGTGGGGCTGCGCCCCGACCAGGTGAACGCCGCCGGGATGTCGCGCACGTTTCAAAGCATCCGGCTGTTTCATGGCATGACCGTGTTAGAGAACGTGATGGTTGGAATGCACTCGCGGCTTAATATTTCGCTTTTTAACACGCTGACCCGTACTGCCGGGTTTAACAGACAGGAAGTCCACGTCAAACAAAAAGCCAGCGACCTGCTGCGTTTTGTGGGACTGGCCGGCAAAGGCGATGAGGTTAGCCGCAACCTGCCATATGGCGATCAGCGCCGCGTTGAGATCGCCCGCGCGCTGGCGAGCGACCCCAAACTTATCCTGCTGGATGAGCCGACGGCGGGCATGAACCCCCAGGAAACGGTGGATGCGATGGCACTGTTCCGCCGGGTGCGCGACGAACTGGGGGTTACGGTCGTCCTCATCGAACATGACATGCGCGTGGTGATGGGCATCAGCGAGCATATTTCGGTGCTGGACTACGGCCAGAAAATCGCCGAAGGCACACCCGACGAAATTCGCAGCAACCCGCGCGTGATTGAGGCTTATCTGGGCCGCCGCGCTGCCGGTGTGGTCGAACCTGAGACAAGCGCGGAGGTGAATTAAATGCCGCCACTGTTAGAACTGCAAAACGTCCACACCTTTTACGGCCATATTCACGCCCTCAAAGGTATCAACCTTTTTGTCGAGGAGGGTGAGGTCGTTACCCTGGTCGGCTCGAACGGCGCGGGGAAAAGCACTTCGCTGCGTTCGATCAGCGGTATGGTGCGCTCCAAGCAGGGCAGCATCCGGCTGGCGGGCCAGGACATCATGGGCATGAAACCGCATGAAATCACTGCTCTGGGCGTGGGACACGTCCCGGAAGGCCGCCGAATCTTTCCGCTGCTGACCGTACAGGAAAATTTGGAAATCGGCGCCTGGAACGTCAAGAGCCGGTCCGAAATCAGCCGCCGCGTCGAGCAGATGTTTGAGTTATTCCCGCGCCTGAGGGAGCGTTTCCAGCAGAAAGGCGGCACGCTCTCCGGCGGCGAACAGCAGATGCTGGCGATTGCCCGCGCGCTGATGGCCGAGCCGCGCATTCTGCTGCTGGACGAACCTTCGATGGGGCTTGCGCCGGTGCTGGTGGAAGGTATTTTTGAGATCATTAAAAAGATCAATGCACAGGGGACGACCATCCTGCTGGTTGAACAGAACGCGCTGATGGCGCTGGAAGTTGCGCGGCGGGGGTATGTGCTGCAAAGCGGCAGTCTGGTTTTGCAGGATACGTCCGTCAACCTGATGAATAACGAGATGGTCAAGCGTGTTTACCTGGGTGAAAACTGACCGGCTTCGCTTCAACGCTGCGCCGGCAGATGAATGAGCGGGTGCGGTTCGATTTTCGTCCCCTTTTGACCCCACATCCAAACCTCCTCCTCGAATTCGGGGAGGAGGCTTAAGACTCTCCATATCATTTTTCCTGTACGAAATACCGGAAAGAAGGTTTTTGCCGTGCTGCGCCGGTTTTCAATCCGGTGTTATACTTCCCGGACGATAAATTTTGCTCACAGGATGAACCGATCGTGAAAACGATGTCTTTTGATTTTCAGTCACGCCGTTCGATGGTGGTCGCCCGGCGCGGTATGGTGGCAGCCAGCAATCCGCTGGCGGCTCAGGCCGGGCTAAATGTCCTGCAGCAGGGGGGTAACGCTGCCGACGCGGCCATCGCCACCGCCGCCATGCTGAACGTCACCGAACCGGCCTCCACCGGAATCGGTGGGGACTGCTTCGCCCTCTTTTTTGACGCGAAAACCCGCCAGGTCACGGCGCTTAACGGCAGCGGACGCGCGCCCGCCGCGCTCGCACTGGAGCATCTGCGCGGGTTTACCGATGTGCCGGAACGCAGCGCCCATGCTGTGACCGTGCCAGGCGCGGCGGCGGGCTGGCATGACCTGCTGCGGCGTCATGGCACGATGAGCCTCAAAGATGTGCTGGCCGAGGCGATCTATCATGCCCGCGAGGGATTTCCTGTGCATCCGGTTTTTGGGGCAAGCTGGCAGGCCTCGGAGGGCTTTTTACGTAACGCGCCCAATGCCGAGGAATACCTGCCCGGCGGGCGCGCGCCGCAGGTCGGGCAGATTGTGAAGCTGCCAGGGCTGGCGAACACGCTGCAAGCCGTAGCCGAAGGCGGGCCGGAAGCCTTTTACACCGGGCCGGTTGCCGATGCCATCGTTTCCACCTTGCAGCAGCTTGGCGGCGTGATGACCCATGATGACCTGAAAAACCATACTTCAACCTGGGGTGAGCCGATTTCGGTCAGCTATCGCGGCGTCGTGGTTTACGAACACCCCCCGAACGGGCAGGGATTGGCGGCTTTGCAGGCCATGAATATCGCGGCGGGTTGGGATTTGAGCGCGCAGCCCTGGGATTCGCCGGAACGCCTGCACCTGATGGTGGAAGCGAT
Organism: Chloroflexota bacterium; assembly: GCA_014338005.1. Taxonomy (GTDB): domain Bacteria; phylum Chloroflexota; class Anaerolineae; order Aggregatilineales; family Phototrophicaceae; genus CFX2. The sequence goes on from QUBZ01000047.1 coordinate 19,025, forward strand.
GCGGCTGGCTTTTGCCGACGCGCGCCGCTACATCGCCGACCTGCACACCGACCCCGCCCCGGTCGAGGCGCTGCTGAGTCCGGCGTATGCGGCGCAGCGGCGCGCCCTCGTTTCGGCTGACCAGGCTATGCAGCCGCCGTCCTACGGCCTGCCGCTGGGCGGGTCGGACACGGTGTACCTGAGCGTGGTGGACGGCCAGGGTAATGCCTGCTCGTTCATCAACAGCCTGTATATGGGCTTCGGCGCGGGCATTGTGGCGAAAGGGACGGGCGTATTCCTGCAAAATCGCGGCGCGTGTTTCACGCTCGAACCCGGCCATCCGAACGTGCTGGCCGGCGGCAAACGCCCGTACCACACCATCATCCCCGGCATGGCGCTTAAAGACGGCGAACTGTGGGCCAGCTTTGGCGTGATGGGTGGTTTTATGCAGCCGCAGGGGCATTTCCAGGTGATGAGCGCCATGCTGGATGATGACCTTAATCCGCAGGAGGCGCTCAACCGCCCGCGCTGGTGTCTGGTGGACGGCACAGGCAGCAGCGTGCTGGCGCTGGAGGAGGGGATACCGGTGGCGACGATGGCGCGGCTGGCCGAACTCGGCCATACGGTGCGCCCGGTATCCGGGCGGGCGCGCGGCGTTTTTGGCGACGGGCAGATCATCCGGCGCGACGCCGAAAGCGGCGTGTTATTCGGCGGCAGCGACCCGCGCAAGGACGGCCTGACGGCGGCATTTTAGACAGCGTGAAGCGTGTGGATGGCAGTGGGAGGGGTGTGAAGCATGGCTTCCGATCAACCCCCAAAACCTGCCCGTCGGCGTATCGTCGTTTGCCGGGGGCAGTTCTGCAACATGGATCGCCGGGCGGACAACCTGCTGCGGCGCTTAGAGCCGCTGGTAGATGAAATCAACGGCGACGTTTATCTGAAGCCGGTTAAGCTGGAGATCGCCAACTGCCTGAGCATGTGCGGCGCGGGGCCGAACATCGTCATTTACCCGGCGGACGCGGTGTTTAATCACGTCACGGAAGCCATGCTGGAGAATATCATCGGCGAACACGTGCGGGAAAAATAGGGACACGCCAGCCGTGTCCCTATGGTTTTTAAACAATATACGGCGTGCTGGCGCCGGTTTTCGCCATACCGCGCGGGTCAATCGTTACATTGATACAGGCCGGTTTGCCGCTGGCGAAGGCGCGCTGTAAGGCCGGCAGCAGCTCGTCCGGGGTTTCCACCAGTTCGCCGTAACCGCCCATCGCCTCTACGATGCGGTCGTAGCGTGTGGGGGCCAGCGTGGTGGCGACGGCGCGTTCCTCGCCGACCATCTGAATCTGCGGCGTGCGTATCTGCCCCCAGCCGGAGTCGTTGCCGACGATGGCGACCACCGGCAGACCGAAACGCACCGCCGTATCGAACTCGAAGCCGTTGAGTCCGAATGAGCCGTCGCCGCTGATAATCAGCACTTTTTTCTCAGGAAACAGGTGTTGGGCGGCGATGGCAAACGGCGCGCCGACGCCCAGGCAGCCCAGCGGGCCGGGGTCGAGCCACTGGCCGGGCAGTGTCACATCAATGACTTTGGCGCAGGCGCTTACGATGTCGCCGCCATCGCCGACGAGGATAGTATGGTCGTCCAGAAAATCGTTGATAGCCGCGCCGAAGCGAAAGTGATTGATCGGCACGTCGTTTAGCTGTTTCCATTTTTCCAGTTCGGCGTTTTTGCGGTTTTCGATCTCGCGCAGGTCGCGCAGCCAGCTTTCCCAACGCACGCCCTGCAAACCTTCGGCCAGGGCTTCTAGCACCAGCCGCGCGTCGGCCACCAGTGCCACGTCAGCCTGGCGGTTGTGGTTCAGTTCGGCGGCGTCGTTTTCGATCTGGATGAGCTGGGCATTTGGATTCCAGTCCTCCTGCCCGTACTTGAGCCGGAAGTCGAGCGGCGTGCCAAGCAGGATTACGGCGTCGGCTTCGCGCAGCGCCTTGCCGCGCGCCGATTTGAAGCAGTTGGGATGAGTCATCGGCAGCGTGCCGCGCCCTGCGCCGTTGGTGAAAACCGGCATGGCGGTCTGTTCGGCCAGGTCGCGCAGCGCCCTGCCGGCCTTGTCCCAATAAACCTGAGTCCCGGCGATCAAAACCGGCTTTTGCGCTGCCCGCAGGATTTCAAACATTCGCGCCACCGCGCCGGGTTCGGGTTCGACAGGCCGGACGGCCACGCGCGGCGGGGTGGGCGACGGCTCGATGGCGTTGAACAGCACGTCAAACGGCAGTTCGATGAAAACCGGGCCGGGCCGCCCGCTTAAGGCGGTTTCAAAGGCCATCGCCATCCGTTCGGGAATTTGTCCGGTTTCAGTGATGGTGAAACTGGCTTTGGTGAAGTCCCGGAACATGCCGACCTGGGGCATTTCCTGAAGCGCGCCCATGCCTTTGGTACGGAGCGGGGCTGCGCCGCCGATCAGAATCAGCGGGCTGCGGGCCTGGTAGGCGTTGGCGACCGCCGTGACGGCATCGGTCACGCCGGGGCCGGCTGTCACCACCGCTGCGCCGACGTTGTGGGTCAGGCGGGCGTGGGCATCGGCGGCGTGCGCGGCGGCCTGTTCGTGGCGGAAGTCTATCACTTTAATATTGTTGTTCAGGCAGCCGTCGTAGATGGGCATGACGTGTCCGCCGCACAATGTATAAATGGTTTGGACGCCCTGCGCCGCCAGCGACCGCGCGACCAGTTCTCCGCCCAGCGTAAACATAAACAATACTCCTCAGCAGCAGTTATCCGGCAGTAACATAAATTATGGTGGGGCGAACCGGGCGTCCGCCCCCGGATGATTTCAGGCTTTCTGGATGAGGAGACGGCGGGCCGTTTCGGCCAGCATTGCCGCGCCGATATGCAGCACCGATTCGTCCAGGTCGAAAATCGGGCTGTGGTGCGGGCGGTTGACCGAATCAAGTTTGGCGCCCAGGTTGAACATCGCGCCCGGCGCCAGGCGGGTCATGTAGCTGAAGTCCTCCGCGCCCATACCGGTTTCCTCGCTGTACAGGTGTTCTTCGCCAAACAGGTCAATCGTGACCTGCTCGATGAGGTCGGACACGCCGGGGTCATTATACATGGCGGGATAACCCCGGCGGATGGACAGCGTATAGTCGCCGCCCAGCGCGCGCGCCACGCTCATCGCCCGGTCGAGTTCGTCCCAGAGTTTCTGGCGGGTTTCCTCGTCGAAGCTGCGAATCGTGCCGTTGATTTTTACGCTGTCGGGGATGACGTTGTTGGCGTCGCCGCCATGAACCGAGCCGATGGAGATGACCGCCGCGCGCACCGGACTGATGCGCCGCGCCCGGATGCCGTGAACGGCGTTGATAACCTGCGCCAGGATGTAAATTGGGTCGGTGCCGTACTGGGGATATGCGCCATGACAGCCTTCGCCGGTGATGATGGCCTCGAACGAATCAACCGCCGCCGAAGCATAACCGCCCCCGGTGCGAATTTTGCCAGCCGGGATGCCGCTGGCGACATGCAGGGCGATAACGGCGTCCACGCCTTCCATCGCGCCATCTTCGATCATGCGGGTCGCGCCGCTTTTGCCTTCGTCGTCTTCGTCTTCTTCGCTGGGCTGGAACAGGAAACGAATTTCGCCCGCCGGGCGGTCTGGCATATCCGCCAGCAGGCGGGCTACGCCCAGCAGGATGGCGGTGTGGGCATCGTGGCCGCAGGCGTGCATCGCGCCGGGCGTCTGCGAACGATATGGCACGTCGTTGGCTTCATGAATCGGCAGCGCGTCCATATCCGCCCGGATGCCGATCACCGGGCGGCCTTCGCCCAGCCGCCCGACGACGCCGGTTTTGCCGACGCCGGTTTCGGCTTCGATACCCATTTCGTGAAGCGCCTCGGCCACCAGCCGGGCGGTGCGATATTCCTGAAAGCTGATTTCCGGGTGCATATGAATGTCGCGCCGCCAGGCGACCATAGTTTCTTGCAGGCCGCGCGCCCGTTCCAGAATTGATGACATGCTGGCTCCTCATTTAACGACGATGAATTGTTTGTTAACGTTTTTAAGTATAACAGATTCCGGTGGAGTGGGGCTGCACGCCGCAGGCCAGATTCTGCCCCCATTTACTGGGGTAGTAATTTGAAACCGGCTATGTTATGGTAGGCGCTAAGATCGGCTGTGCAGGGAGCGTCAAATGTGATTAACCAGAATCAGGCAGCCCGTATCGGCATCACGGGGCCGCTCTCCATTTATGGTTGGAGCCACCTGGATGCTGTTTTGCTGGCTTCGCTGGCGACGGAATCGCCGCTGCTGCTGGTCGGGCCGCATGGTACGGCCAAGTCCCTGTTGATCGAGCGGATTGCTGGGGCGCTGGGCCTCTCGATGCGGCATTACAATGCTTCGCTGTTGAATTATGATGATCTAGTCGGTATTCCCGTGCCGGAGGAAGATAATAACAGCCTGCGGTTTATCGCCACGCCGGGTTCGATCTGGGATGCCGAGTTCGTGTTTTTTGATGAAATTTCCCGCTGCCGCCCTGATTTGCAGAACAAAATGTTTCCGATTATCCACGAGCGGCGCGTAGCGGGCATTCAGTTGTCCCGGCTGCGTCATCGCTGGTCGGCGATGAACCCGCCGGCCCCGGACGAACCCCTGCCGAACAATGCCAACCAGCCGATGAACTATTATCTCGGCTCCGAGCCGCTTGACCCGGCGCTGGCCGATCGCTTTCCATTTGTGGTGGCCGTTCCTGACTGGCAGCAGCTTTCAAAAGACGACCGCCGGCGGGTGGTTTCGCACCAGGAAAGCGTGGAATACACGCCGGCGGACGATGCGCTGTCCGGCCTGCCGGAACTGGTGGACGCCTGCGCCGCGCGCATTGCTGCCCTGGAAGTGGAACTGGATGATTGGGTGTCCGATTACCTGCTGCTGGTGATGGACTTGCTGGATAAAGCGCAGTTAGCCCAAAGCCCTCGGCGCGCCCGGATGCTGGCGCGTTCGGTGATTGCCGTCCATGCCGCCCGGCTGGTGCTGGAAGGCGAGGACGCCAGCCTGGACGACAGCGCCGAAATCGCGCTGATGTACGGCCTGCCGCAGAACGCGGCGGAAGTGCCGCCCTCGCAGGCGACGGTAGCGGCGGTACACCGGCAGGCGTGGGAAATCGCCTCGCTGATGGATGATGATGTCTGGCGGCAAATCCTGGAAGAACGGGATTTTGCCCGCCGGGTGGTGATGGCCGACCAGTTGGGGTTTGATGATCTGGATATCTCGCGCCTGATTACGCAAGCCCTGGGCGCTGAGGCCTCCGAACCCCGGCGGATCGGCCTGGGGACGGCGATTTTCCTGGCTTATCGTGATCGCCGCGAATTAACCTCCGCCGCCTGGGAGCCGCTGGCGCAGCTGGCGGCACGTGTGCTGGAGCCGCGCCCGATGTCGGCGCCGGTTCGTCCCGGTTCGGACGTGACGGTATGGCAGGAGATTAAAGATTGGCTGGCCGAGCCGGATGACAGCGCGAACAACTTTTTGTCGAGGCTGATGCGGAACTATGTTCTGTGCGGCTTCCCGGAGTTGTGGCGGCGCGAAAACTGGCGGGAGGCATTAGATCGTTTTGTCGCCGACCTGGAGTTATTCAGCATTCGGGAAGTGAATCAGCCATGAGCCAGCAGCAAAACGCGCCCGGCCCGGCCCGTCCTAGCCCATTTGCCGCTGCCGGTCAGCGCCCGGCCAGCGGCCCTCCGCGCCCGGCCAACAGCCCCGCGCCCGCCGCGCCGCCGGGCCAGCGATTGGGCGGGCTGCCCCGGTTTGGCCCAAATAAAACCCATTGGCGTATCGTGCCGGTGACCGATTCTGTCGTGCGTTTTGATCTGCGGGGATTGGGCGACCCGTTTCACCGGCTGCTGGGCAAACCGCTGGATGTCAGACTGGCGGATGCCGAGGCGGCCATTAAAACCATCGAAACCGGCGGCGAGTATTTAAACGATCTGGAAATGCTGCTGGAAACGGCCTGGCAGGAATACAATCTGCATGGGGCGGTACTTCTGTACCCCTGGCGCAAAGAACTGCCCCACGTTATGGTGGGGCGTGTGGTGACAGGGGATGACACCGATGATGAAGAATATGAAGACGATAAACCGGCTGCGCCGGTCTTTCTGCGGGCGCTGGATATGTGCCTGGTGATGAATATTCTGGCGCGCACCCGGTCAAACATTCTGCTAAGCCGCGCGCCGCTGGGCCTGGAATACCAATATCTGGGCCAATCGCTGTTCACCGATGACCCGCGCCTGGTCACGCTGGCGCGGGCGACGGGCTGCATCGAAGAACCGCTGATGATGAAATGACCTTTCGTGGATTGCCGGAAAGGACGAACCCATGCAGGCAGCGGATGAAAGTATGAGGCTGGCTGCTCGGCTGGTGGGCTGCGTGCCTGCCGCCACCATCGAAATGGAGACGCTGTGCCGTCTGGCGGGCGTAAAAGTCAGTTCAGCCGTGCCGACGGCGGCGGTTGAGTGCGTTCATCGCCCGCATCTGCTGATTAACCCGGATTTCGCTGCCCGGCACTGCCAGCGCGATGAACATCTTTTCCTGCTGGTGATGCACGAGCTGTGGCATATCATCCTGGCGCACACCCGCTTGCAGCCGCGCATGACGCCCGCGCACAACGTCGCTTTCGACGCGATCATCAATGCTGGGCTGTCGCGGCAGTACAACCAACCAGAATATCGCGGATTTTTTGAGGCTTTAAATCCGCCTGACCAGTTTCCGCATCTGCTGCTGCGCCCGCCGGAAGGCTGGCCGTCCAACCCCGTTTACCCGGAGGTTGGCCCGGCGGGGACGCGGCAGATTTTGGAACGGCTGTATCCGCCGCCCGGCGCGAAGGCCGCCCCGATGCCTTTTTATGATGAAATCCTCCAACTGCTGCGCCGGTATGCCGAAGAAAATGGCTGGGTGTGGCCCGCCGGCGAGCCGTTTTTGCTGGGCGATCATGATAACCTGAACGCCGAAGGCAAAGCTCTGGCCGACCCGCTGTTAGGCGATCTGCTGCGCCGCATCGCCAGTAAGATGCCGGCGCAGGTGGGCGAACGCGGGCCCGGCGGCACGCACCAGGAGCAGGCGGAAGATGTGGCCGCAGCTACCGAACGCGCCCGCCGCGCTTTTTCACAGATTTTGCAGCGTTGTTTAGGCCCGCGCGCCGGGGGACAGCGCCGCCGCGCGCGAGTGCCCGTCAGCAGCATCACCGGGACGGGCGTGCTGCCGAACCCCCGCGACCGCCTGGCGTCGGCCCGGCAGCGTTTGGGGCTGCCGGGGACGATCTGGAATCAGGCCGGGATGGTGCGCGCGCGTGTTCCCGAAAAACCAAGCAAGGCGCACATTTACCTGGATGTGTCCGGCTCGATGGCCGAAGTGCTGCCGCACGTCCTGGGGCTGGTTTTACCCTATGTCGCCAGGGGGCAGGCGGAAGTTTTCCAGTTTTCCACGTTCGTCGAGCCGCTGCCGTTCGCCCAACTGCGGCAGGGACGGCTGCAAACCACCGGCGGGACGGACATCAACTGCGTGCTGGAACATGCTCTGGCAGTCGAGCCGGCGGCGCATAAAGTGCTGCTGCTGACCGACGGCGCGACCGGCACGCCGGAAGATCGGCTGGCCGACCAGATGCGCGGGCGGAACATCCGCGTGTACGTCGTGCTGCCCGCCGAATCGGCCTGGGAAGATGATCTGCGCGAGCTGGCCGCTTTTATGGCCGTCCTGCCGCCGCTGTGGGGCGCATGACGGCTGTTTTTAAGCCTGATCGCCGGTGGTGTAGCGGTCGAACCACTCGACCATGTGTGTTAACCGGCTGATGCGGTGTTCGGGTTCGCCCGACCGCGACAGTTCATGCCCTTCACGCGGGAAGCGCACCAGTTCGACTGTACCGCCGCTGCGATGTACGTAAGCAAAAAGCTGCTCGCCCTCCGAAATCGGCACGCGGAAATCGTTCTCGCTGTGCACAAGCAGCAGCGGAGTTTTGATTTTGTGGGCGTGCGCCAGCGGCGACTGCTGCCACAAAAACATCGGATCGTCCCACATCTCCACGCCATATTCCGTGCCGATGAAGCTGAAAATATCGGTCGTGCCGGTGAAACTGAGCAGGTTATAAACGCCGCGCTGCGCCACTGCCGCCTGGAAGCGGTCGGTATGGCCGACAATCCAGGCGACCATGTAACCGCCGTATGAACCGCCGGTAATCGCCATGCGTGACGGGTCAACGAAACCCTTCTCCAACAGTGCATCCACGCCGGCCATCAGGTCTTCGTAGGCCACGTCACCCCAGGCGGCGTGCAGCGCCATCTGGAACGCCTCGCCGTAACCGTCCGCGCCGCGCGGATTGGCGTAAAACACGACATACCCGCGCGCGGCATGGAACTGCCATTCGTGCCACATGGATTTCATGCTCGGCCCCCACATGACGTGCGGGCCGCCATGAATATTAAAGGCCAGCGGGTAGGTTTTACCGGCCTCGTAACCGACCGGCAGCATGTACCAGCCCTGGATTTCGATACCGGCAGGGGATGTCCAGCGCAGTTCGTGGGTTTCCTGGACGATCACGCGCTCTAGGAATTTTTGATTAACTGCTGTCAGCGGCGTGAGCGAGTCCGCGTCGGGGGACTGCCAGTACAGTTCGGACGGGTTCGACGGTGTGCTGGCGGCAAAGGCGATGCCGCCGTTTTGGCTTATGTCCAGGTTTTCGGCGTGCATCTCGCCGGCGATGATTTTTTCAACCGCGCCGTCGGCCAGCGTCAGCCGGTAGATTTCGATGCGGCCCGAACTAAGCGCCGTAAAAACCAGGCCGCTGCTGTCCGGCAGCCAGCGGAAATCGGCAGCCGAACGGTCGAAGGTCAGCGTCAGGTCGCGCGGCTCGCCGCCGTCTGCCGGTAAAACCGTCAGCCGCGTGATCCGTTCGCTGATGCGTTCGCGCGGGTAGCGCACGTAGGCCACCCAGCGGCCATCGGGCGAGGGTAGGGGGGCATGGCTGGCATAATCATCGCCGGTCAGTTCTTCGTGCGCGCCGTCACCGACGCGAATGCGGTACAGGGTGCTCCAGCGCCAGGGTTCGCCGCGTTCGGGATCGTCGGTGCGGGCCGTGTACAGGTACTGGCCGTCCGGCGACCACTGCGGCTGGCTGTGGTCGGCGTCTATGCCGGTCAGCCGGCGTGGTTTGGCTTCGTCATCATCGGTGGGAATTACGTAAACCTGCGCGAAGCGGTCGTCCAGGTAGGCTGTGCCGCTGCGGTAGGGAATGCGCCGCACGATGCGCGGGTCCCAACGCCGTGCCTCGTCGTATTCTTTGCGTTCTTTGCGGTGTTTATTTTCCAGCTTGTCGGATGGCTGCGGCTCTTCCTCGCCGCGATCTTCGTGTTCCCACTCGTGGGCGTTGGCGGCGCTTAAAAAAGCGATCTGCCGGCCGTCCGGCGACCAGGCCGGGCTGTGCGCGCCGTTGGGCATATGTGTGAGCGAGCGGGGTTCGCCGCCCGGTTCAACCACCGGCAGCAGGTAAAGCTGTGATTTTTCGTTGCGAGCAGAGGTAAATGCCAGCGTTTTGCCATCAGGGCTCCAGCGCGGTTGGGTGTCTTTTCCGCTGCGGGTGATCTGGATGGGTTTTCCACCGGCGGTCGAAACCAGCCAGATATTACGTTTATAGCCGTTTTCCAGCCCGTCAATCGTGACCTGCACGTAGGCGATCCAGCGCCCGTCAGGGCTGATGCGGGGGTCTTCGATGGTGGTGATGTGGCAGAGGTCTTCCGCCGTGATGGGTCGTTTGTCCTGAACCATGACGATCCTTTATGATGAGGTCAGTTGTGTGAAAAAAAGTGTGAACGATTATAACGCAGATTGCTGGGCGGCGTGAACCTTTTACCCCCGGCCTCGTAACAGGGATTGTACGAGGGAAACAGCCGGAGTAGCGGGCTTGCAACGGGACGAAGACCTGGCGAGAGGTTTGCAGCAGGGCCACCGAGGTGACCTGGTTGAACTGGTCGAGCGGCATCACAGCCCGCTGCTGGGATATTTATACCGGATGACGGGCGGCGACCGCTCGCTGGCGGAAGACCTGGCGCAGGAAACTTTCGTGCGGGTGCTGCGCGGCATTGCCAGCTACCGGTATCCGCGCCCGTTTAAACCCTGGCTGTACAGCATCGCCACTAACCTGGCGCGAGATTATTACAAACAGGCCGATCAGCGCCATACCATCTCGATGCCAGAAGACCCGCCGCCGGATGAAAGCGCCGCGCCGGAGGAACGTCTGATTGACGACATGCAGGCGCAGCAGATCGCCCTGGCGCTGATGAACCTGCCGGCGCACCAGCGGGAAGCGGTTATCCTGCGTTATTACCAGGAACTCTCGCTGGCGGAGATTGCCGAGGCGCTGGCGATTCCGGTGGGGACGGTGAAATCTCGCCTGAGCCTGGGGATAAGCCGGCTGCGGGAACTGGTATTGGAGCGAGAATGATGGCCGACGAGCGACACATCTACAGAGAAGACGACGAACAACGCCGTCTGCGGGCGCTGCTGGCCGAGGATGCTGAGACACCGGAAGAAACCGAGGCGCTGCTGGAGACGGTTCGTTTTATCCGGCGGTGGGACGCGCCTTCTCCGACGCCGCAGGAAACCGCGCGGCTGGTCGAAAAGCTGCTGCCGGAACTGCCGAAGCCGGAGCGCCGGCATCCTGGGCAGTGGTGGCCGCTGCTGATTTTGCGCGCCGAAGCGCGAATCATCCGCCGTGAAATCTGGCTGGCTTCGGCGCTGGTGATGGCGCTGGGTGTGCTGACGACACTCGGCATCAACAGCACAAACGCCGCCACGCCGCTGACCATCCTCGCGCCGGTGGTGGCGGCGGTTGGCATGGCGCTGCTCTACGACTCTGATATGGAGCAGGTGTTGGAACTGGCGGACTCGACAGCGGTTTCGGCGCGTTTGCTGCTGCTGGCGCGGCTGACCCTGGTATTTGGGTTTAATCTGGCGCTTGGCCTGGGCGGGAGTGTGGCGCTGTCGCTGCTGCGCGCCGATATGCTGCTGTGGCCGCTGGTGATGTCCTGGCTGGCGCCGATGGCGTTCCTGTCGGCGCTGGCTTTTTTGCTCAGTGTTGTGACGGGGGATGCCATCGCCGGGGCGGTCTTCAGTCTGGCGATCTGGGGAATGCACGTTTTTGTGCGTTCGATGCCCGCATCCGGCGACCTGTCTTGGATTTTATCGCTGCCCGGCTTGGCCGATCCAGCCGCCCGCCCGTTCCTGTTTGCGGCGGCGCTGCTGCTGGTGATGGCCGCCCTATGGCTGGCCGGTGATTCCGAACGGAGAATGGGAGAAACGCTGTGAGTGGTAAAGCTGAGGACTTCAAAATAGTTAACCCGCGTTTTTCGCTGCCGGTCAGCGCGTTTAAAACGGGCGTGCTGTATCTGGCCGCCCTCGCCGGGTTGGTTTTCGTCATCAGCCGTGTCCCGCGCGACTTCAGCATGCCGCTGGACGAGACTCGTCCGCTGGCGCAAGGGGCGGCGGTGGCGCTGGGTGGGCTGGCGGCCTGGGGTTTGATCGGCGCGGGGCGGGCCGTACTGCGCCGCCCGAAGCAGATCGCCTGGCAGGTGAGCCTGCGTCTGATGGGGTGGGCCGGTCTGGTCGCCAGCGCCGCCGGGGTGCTGGTGCTGGTTTCCGGGGATAACACTCCGCCGACCGGGCTGCCGGTAGCCGGCCCGCTGCGCGCCGTTGAAGCGGTTATCCCGCTGGTGCTGGCGGTACAGGCCGCGCTGATTTTTTCGCCGGACGACGAACCGGCGCTGGAAGTGATGCTGGCCTGCCCGCGCCCGATCTCGTGGCTGCTGCTGGAAAGGCTGATGGTGCTGTTCCTGGCGCAGGCGGGCGTGGCGCTGGCCGGGGTGGTGATAAGCCGGGCGCTGCTGCCGGAACTGGATGTGCCGCTGGCGCTGGCGCGCTGGCTGCCGCCGGCATTTTTCCTGGCCGGGGTGGGGGTTTATGTCACGCTGCGGTCGCGGGTAGCGGCCTTCGGCGCGGCGGTGGCCGGGGTGGTGTGGTTTGTGTTTGCGCTTTTCGGGCGCGGGCTGATGCCGGGCGTGCCGACCTTCTGGCCGCTGACGCTGCTTCAGCCGTTCATCTGGGCGTTTAACCCGTATTTGCAGCCGGAGGACGTGCTAACAGCAGATTATAACCTCAACCGGGTGATCGTTCTTTCCATCGGCGTGCTGCTGCTGGTGGCCGCCGTTCGTCATCTGCGCGATGAGGAGCGCGTGTTGGGTGGGGCGCGTCCGGCATCCGGCAGCACATCTTCGTAGACTTTATGGCACAAGGAGGACTGTGATATGACCGCATGGGCGCAGCTGCGCGGCATCGCCGGTTATGAGTTTCGGATGCACTGGCGGCGGCGGGCGCTGCTGGTGATGATGCTGGCCTTCGTCGTGCTGACGGGCGCGAGCATCCTGATCGCGGGGGACAGCCTGTTAAAGCCGGAAAACCTGGACGAAACCCGCTATCAGCAGGTTGTTTCGGCCTACGCCATCTTCACGGCCTGGATGCCGCTAGGGGTTGGCCTGGCGCTCATCCTGCCGGTGATGGTGGCCGATGCCATCCCGCTTGACCGGCAGTACGGCGTGCGCGACCTGCTGGACAGCCTGCCGGTGTCCAGGGCGGTTTACCTGGGCGGCAAGCTGGTGGGCATGTGGGCAGCGGTGTTGATCGGCCTGGGCATGGCTCTGGCCTTTGTAGCCCTGGTGTGGATGCTGCGCGTGGGCGTGTTTGACCTGGGCAGTTATGTGGAGATGGCGCTCGCCGGCGCGGCGTCGGTCGCTATCCTGAACGGCGGCCTGGGCGTGCTGCTGGCGGTCGGCCAGCCCACCCGCCGCCGGGCCATCCTGGTCGTCATCGGTGCGCTGGCGCTGTTCATTCTTGTGCTGCCGGCAGTCACTAATAACTGGGATTTACGCCTGAGCTTCAACGGCCAGATTCTTAACCCGCTGCGAATGCCGATCATCAACCGCTACCTGTTTAATGTGCAGGCGGAGGCCGGCCTGAGCGTGGAAAGCGCCGCGCTGATGGTTCCGCCGGAGATGGTGCGCGATACCATCCTGGCCGGCCTGGCCGAACTGGCGATTATCTGGGCGCTGGCCTGGGGCTGGCTGCGCTGGCGGAGCGTTGGGCGATGAATACCCGGCGGCTGGCTCAACTGGCCGGCGTGACGCGCTATGAATTTTTGCTGGTATGGCGCGGGAAGATCATGTTGGTGATGCTCGGTATGCTCCTGGTTATGTGCGTGATCTTCTTTGGCCCCATGTATGATGTCTTGCAGCACGCCCAGATGTTGGCCGGCGTTGAAGCGTTTCCCCCGGAGACAAAAGCGGATATGAGCCGTACATTTGCTTCGATGGTTTGGGGGCCGCTGTGTATTACGCTGGCCGGCGTGCTGCCGATTCTGGCTTCCGACATGATCCCGAAAGATCGTCAGTATCGTGTGTATCCCCTGCTGGAAAGTATGCCGCTGCCGACCGGCGTTTACCTGCTGGGTAAGCTGCTCGGCCTGTGGCTGAGCGCGCTGTCCGGGCTGGTGGTCATCATGGTAAGCGTGGGCATCATCTTCTGGTGGTTGCTGGATGGATTCGACCCGCGCCCGTATCTGGAAATCTGGGGCATCGGCGCGCTTTCGCTGCTGATCTTAAACGGCGGCCTGGCGGTGCTGCTGCCCTGCGGCCTGTCCAACCGGCGCGCCGCGCTTATTTTAATGGCGGTGGTCATGGGTGGCGCGCTTTTCCTGGGCGGAGAGGGCGTGTGGGTCTATCTGAATCCGATACGGGCCCCGATTGTGATGCACTATTTCACCGGATTCATACCTGAGCGACCGGAGTTAATTTCGCATTTCACCGGGCGTGACGTGTTTTTGAGCGTGGGAGCAGGTGCGGCTGAACTGGTCGTGTTTGGGGCGCTGGCCTGGGGCTGGCTGCGCCGGGGTTTTGAGCGCACGTGAACCCAAACGCGCGGCTTCTCGTAACAGGCGGCAGAACAGGAGAAACAAAATGATCGAAATCACGAATCTGATAAAAACCTATGCGGGCAAAGTCCATGCCCTCAACGGCATCGAACTGGAAATTGGCAGCGGCATGTTCGGGCTGGTCGGTCCCAACGGGGCGGGCAAAACCACGCTCATGCGTATCATCGCCGGGCTGCTGCGCCCGACCGCCGGCAGCGTTCGGGTGTTCGGCCATGATCTGGCGTCGCAGCGAGGCCGGCAGGAAGCGAAAGCCCTGCTGGGTTATCTGCCGCAGGAATTGGGGTTTTACCCGAACCTGAGCGGGCGAGAATTCCTGGATTATATGGCAATCCTCAAGGGAGTGACGGACAGCCAGGAGCGAAAGCAGCAGATCGGCGAGCTGATCGAACTGGTGCGGCTGACCGAGGTGGCCGACCGGCGTTTAAAAACCTATTCCGGCGGCATGAAGCGCCGCATCGGCATCGCCCAGGCGCTGCTGGGTAAGCCGAAGCTGCTGATCGTGGACGAGCCGACGGTCGGGCTTGACCCGGAGGAGCGCGTGCGCTTCCGCAATCTGCTGTCAGAGATGGCCGGGCGCTGCACTGTCATCCTGTCCACACATATCGTGGAGGACATCGGCCACAGCTGCTCCGATCTGGCGGTGATGGACAAGGGGCGGGTGGTGTTCCGGGGCGCGCCGAGCGACCTGATTACACAGGCGCGCGGCCACGTGTGGACGATCACCACGCAGGGGGAGCAGCCTAACGGCAGCCTGGCGGTGGTGTCCACGCTGCAAATGCACGACGGCGTGTCGTACCGCGTTCTTGGCCAGCCGGGCGCGCTGTACCCGTCGGCGCAGCCGGTCGAGCCGAGCCTGGAGGACGGTTACATCTGGCTCATGCGCCAGAGCGCGGCGGTAATGGCCTGATGGTCGGCGCGCGCTGCCGCTTCCGGCGCTATAATCGCGCTCTGGATTCGGCGTGTGCGAAAGAGGGTAGAAAATGACCGTCTCGAAAGCGCAGTTGAAAATCAGCGATTCCGAACACCTGAGCCGCTGCGAGCGCCTGCTGGAATACCTCCAGACTGAAAAGCTGGCCGGGGTTGTGGTGTTCGACAGCGATTACATCCTGTACTACACAGGGTTTGCCTTCATCCCCACTGAACGTCCGATGGCGTTTTTGATGAACGCGCAGGGGCGGCGGGCGCTGTTTGTGCCCCGGCTGGAAGTGGAACACGCGCGGGCCAACGCGCTGGTGGATGACGTGGCGTTTTACCTGGAATATCCGGGCGACCCGCACCCGATGGCTGTTCTGGCCGAGGCGCTGGACGGCCTGGGGATGAAAACCGGCAGCCTGGGCGCGGACGGCGACGGTTATCCCTGGATTCTGGGCTATCGCGGGCCGCGCCTGTCGGAAGTTGGCGCGGCGGCGGTCGTCCCCATCCGGGCGTTTATCGAAGACCAGATGGCGATCAAGTCCCCGG
>QUBZ01000187.1 GCA_014338005.1 Chloroflexota bacterium
CCATATCCAGCGCGACGCATCGACATCCAGGCCGCGCGTGGGCTGTTCCAGCGCCATCAGCAGGGGGCGCGGCGGCATCAGCGCCATTAAAAGCCGCTGTTGGTTGCCGCCGGACAGCGTTTCGACCCGGCTTTCCGGCCTGCCCCGCACGTTGTAGTGCCGGAGCTGTTCTTCGGTATGGCGGCGGGCGCGCGGCCAATCCACCAGCGCGCCGGTTTCATGCGCCAGCGCGATATGTTCGGTCAGCGACAGCCCGGCCACCAGCCCTTCTTCCAGCCGCCCCGCCGCGCCAAAGGCCACCCCGCGCGCCAGAAACGCCCGGTAAGGCGCACCGGTCAGGTTTTCGCCGCCGACGATTACCCGGCCATGCGCCGGTTTTATCAGCCCGACGCAGGCGCGCAGCAGCATTTCCTGGCCGCTGCCGTCCAGCCCGGCCAGACCAACGATTTCCCCGGCGCGCACCTGCAGCGACAGGTTTTCGATCGTCACGCGCTTGCCGCGCAGTGTCAGGTTTTCCAGCGCCAGCGCGGTTTCGGCGCCTTCCAGGTCAAGCGGCTGGCGCGTCTGGGGCGGCAGTTCCTGGCCGAACATCATGGCGACCAGTTCGCCGGTGGTGGCGGGCATGTCCCGCGTGCCGACCAGCCGCCCGCCGCGCAGCACGGCCACCTCGTCGCACAGCGCGATCACATCCTCCAGCTTATGAGAAACCAGCAGGATGCACATGCCGTCCCTGGCCGCCAGATCGCGCAGGGCGTTAAACAGGATGGTTTTCTGCTCGGCGGAAATGCCGGTCGTCGGCTCGTCCAGAATCAGCGTTTTGACCCCCTGCGAAAGCAGCCGGACGATCTCCAACTGCTGCCGCTGGCCGATGCTCAACTGCGCGATAGGCGTTTCGGCATCCAGCGAAAACCCGAAGCGGCTGCAAATCTGCTCCAGGCGCGCGCGGCCTTCCCGCCGTTTGAGCGCCAGCCCGCCGGCCTGCCCGTAGATGAAGTTTTCCAGCACGGTGAAGGCGGCCACGTCCAGCGGGTCCTGCTGCAACATGCCGACGCCGTGCCGGATGGCCGCCTGCGGGCCGGTGTAATCCACGCGCGCGCCGTTGATGTAAATTTCACCGCCGTCCATCGGCTGGAAGCCGGAGAGGATTTTCATGAGGGTGGACTTGCCCGCGCCGTTTTCGCCCAGGATGCCGACGATTCGCCCGCCGCGAAAGCTCAGGCTGATGTCGTTGTTGGCGTGGACAGGGCCGAAATGTTTATGAATGTGTCGAAGTTCGATGTCCATCCGCTGTCCGTGTGTGCAAGTTCGGGAAACCGACCTTTACCGCGCGGGAGTATAACGGAAAAGGCGGCAGAAAACTACAAGCCGGCGCCTTGCAGGCAGGGTAATCGCTTGAAGATACTTCGTCTCAGTAAGCAGGCTTTTGCCCTTTGACCCCACCCCCAACCCTTCTCCTCTTAGGGGACATACGTCCCCATTCGGGTCGCCGAATTCCGGGGAGAAGGGCTAAAAAACGGCGGCTTCCGTTTTCTCGAATCTGGCGACCGAACGAAAACAAATGGCCTTTGAAAAATTAACCCGCTGACATTGTAGAGGAGCGCCGGTGTCTGCTCCCTGGGCGGCTATTCCTCCGCTTTGATCGTCCGGCAGGGGTTGCTTAATTCTCCGATGCCCTCAATCGTGACCGTTACCACATCCCCATCTTTCAGATAAACCGGCGGTTTGCGGCCTTCCCCCACGCCCGGCGGCGTCCCGGTCAGGATGATGTCGCCGGGTTCGAGCGTGAACATCTTCGAGCAGTAGGCGACTAAAGCTGGCACTTTAAAAAGCATGTCGCCGGTGCTGCTGTCCTGCACCACTTCGCCGTTGACGGCGGTTTTGATATTCAGGGCGTGCGGGTCGGGGATTTCGTCGGCGGTGACAATCCAGGGGCCGAGTGGGCAGAAGGTATCCAGGCTTTTGCCGCGCGTCCACTGGCTGTCTATTCGCAGCTGAAGGTCGCGCGCGGTCACGTCGTTGGCGATGGTGTAGCCGAACACGGCCCTCAACGCCTCGTCCTCGCCGATGTCCCGCGTGCGTTTGCCGATGACGACGGCCAGCTCGCCTTCCCAGTCCACCTGAGTGGTGATCGCCTCATTCCAGGTGATCGTATCGCCCTGGCCGATGACGCTGCTCGGAAACTTGGCGAAGATCAGCGGCGCTTTGGGGACTTCGCTGCCCGTTTCGGCGGCGTGGTCGGCGTAATTGCGCCCGATGGCGATGATTTTGGGCGGGCGCAGCGGCGCTTCCAGCTTCACACCGGACAGAGGAAAATTGTTCGACGTGCGGCTGGAGGTGATGCCGCGCCGGATCATATGCTGCATGGTATCTGTCCAGGCGGTGCTGTAGATGCGGTCGCCAAGAATCTGCCCGATGTGTGTGTGGCTGTTGTGGGTGAAGGTTGCCAGTTTCATAAAATATCCGATTTCCTTGTGTATGTACAAAAGTCCTGGGGCGGCCATGCCGGGCTGCCCCTGGGATCACTGCCCGTATTGAATGCCGGAGTCGAACTAACGCCGCTCCAGGTGCGCCGCCGCCAACTGCCCCCAGACCGAATCGGGGTTATCTGACCAGAGCGCGAAGTAGGCGCGGCGGGCGTTAGCACGATCCGCCAGCAGGTCATAAGCCAGCGCCCGCAAAAACCGCCCCGAAGAAGCCGACGCGGCAACGGGGTTATCCCGAACCGTGTTATCCAGGATGTTTAAAGCCAGCGCCGGATTGTCCTGGAACAGCGCGTCGTAGGCGGTGGCCGGGGGCGCTGCGGCAGAGAGCGGCGCGGGCGACGGCGACTCGTAACCGGGCAGCGGATCAATCTTCTCGGCCACGTACACGTCCTCTTGCAGCGGTGCGAACGCCCACCAGCGGTCGCCGGCCAGATTAAAACGGAAGGCCTGGCGGTCGCGTTTGCCGACGGAGGTGATAGTCTGTTTATCCAGCACCGTAATGCCCAGGGCGGCAAGCTGCGCTTCGATGGGTTCATCCCGGTGCAGCGGATTTTCGCTGAACAGCCGGGTAAGCGCCTGGTCTACGTCACAGGCGGCGTACTGGCCGGCGGCCTCCAGCGCGGCGCACACCTGGATGGGAGTGGCGCCGGGCTGCGCCGCTGCTTCCAGGAAGGCCGCCGCTTGTACAGCCAGCCACGAGCCGGGTTCGGCCTCCGATTGCAGCGCCCGCACCTGCCGGATGGCCTCGTCCGTGCGGCTGTCGAACAGGTACAGCATCGCCATCACCAGCCGGGCGCGCGGCAGGCTGCTCTGGTCGTCCGGCTGGGCGAACTGTAAAATGCCTTCCAGCCGGTTGATGCTTTCCTGCGCCGGCTTTTCAAAGATCGGCTCCAGGCCATACAGCAGGCAGGCCAGCCGGTTCTGCAAGATAAAATTATCCCCCTGCGCCAGCGGGCGGAAGTAATTCAGACTCCACCGCCAGCGCACATCCTGTTCCCCCAGGCAGCCCCAGGCCGCCGATTCGACCCGGTAAACCCGCGCCGTCAGCGAGTCGCTTTGCAGCGGCCAGTCCACAAGCTGGCCGAACTGTATGGTTTCGCCGGGCGCAACCAGGCTGACCATACGCCCCCCGCGCCAGCCGTAAATCAGCAGTTCCCGGTTGGTATCACCGGCATCCAGCACCAGGCTTAACTCGTCCACGCCGTCGTTATTGACATCGCCCAGGCGTTCCAGGCTGATGGCAAACACATCACCAAGCGGCGCTGCCGGCAGCGCAGGGCTGGAATCCAGCACGCGGTAAGTCCCCGATTCGTCCACCTGCGCCACCGTATAATCCTCGTACAGCGCCTCGCCGGCAGACGGATAGCGGGTGTGCAGGACGGCATCCAGCGTGGAGGGGATACCGTCGGCATTGGCGGGCATGATGGTGATGTTGAACCCGTTGATGTCCAGGGAAGTCATGCCGGCAAAGGATGGCCGCGCCTGATTTAACGCCGCTTCGACGGCGGCGCGCGCCGTCAGGCGTTTGTCCACGCTGCCGCGCGGCGCATTGAACATAGCGTCCAGCAGTTGGCTGCGCGCTTCGGCGCGCCGGGGCGCGCCGGGAAAACGCCGCTGAAGTTCGTATTGGAGAATCTGTATCGCCAGCTGGCGCTCGGTGTCGCCGGCCTCAAGCTGCCTGATCTGGGCAATTAATTCGCTCATCAGGTCGGCTTCCGTCCACAAACGCAGGGCATAACGCTCGAACGGCGCGTCGGGGCGGGCGGCAGCAGGCGGGACGAGGCCGGGCAAGGGGGTGTTGGTCGCCA
>QUBZ01000001.1 GCA_014338005.1 Chloroflexota bacterium
GTCACCGGAGGACTGGTTGGTGAACTGGACGGTCAGCGGCGCGTCGCCGGAGGTGGGATTGGCGGTGAAGGCCGCCACCGGCGCGGCAGCCGGCTGGTTAACAGAAATTTGCGCTTCGGCAGTATTTGTGCCGCCCTCGTTCGAGACACTCAGACGAACGGTGTAATTTCCAGGGTTGGTGAAGGTGTGGGACGGGTTAACCTCGTTGGAGGTTTGGCCGTCGCCGAAATCCCAGTTATGTGTCAAGTTCTGGCCGGAGGACTGGTTGGTGAACTGGACGGTCAGCGGCGCGTCGCCGGAGGTGGGATTGGCGGTGAAGGCCGCCACCGGCGCGGCAGCCGGCTGTGTGGCGCTGATGATAACCTGTGCGTCGTCCGAGCCGTCGGGGCCGGTGACGGTGAGGATGACGGTATACGTTCCTGCTGTGGTAAAGGTGTGCGAAGGGCTGGCTTCGCTCGACGTGTTACCATCGCCGAAGTCCCAGGCGTGAGTGGTAATGCTGCCTGTGGATTGATCGGTGAATTGAATGGTGAGCGGCACGTCGCCGGAGGTGGCGCTTTGCGTAAAGGCTGCCGTAGGCGCATCCGGCTTTTGCGTAACTTTAATGGCGGCCTGGGCGGTATTCTGGCCGCCCGGCCCGATGACGGTCAGCGTGACCGTATAATCGCCGGGTTTGGTAAAGGTATGCAGGGGATTGGCATCGGCACTTGTTTCGCCGTCACCAAAATCCCAATTATAGCTCTGAATCTGTCCGGTGGATTGGTTAATAAATTGAACCGTAAGCGGCGCATCGCCGGAGGTTTTGTCGGTGATGAAGGCCGCTTTGGGCGGCGGCACAACCGGGTCTTCGACGGTGATTTTGCGCGTAACTGACGACGAGCCGCCCGGCCCGGTAACGGTCAGAATTACATTATATGTGCCGACGGCGGTGAACTGGTGGGTGGGGTTTTGTTCGGTGCTGGTCTGGCCGTCGCCGAAGTTCCAGGCATAAGCTGTGATTGTGCCGGTAGAAGTGTTGGTAAACTTGACCGTTAAAGGCGATGGCCCGCTGGTTTTGTCCTGTGTAAATCCGGCGACCGGCGGAGTCTGACTCTGTACATTGATTTGCCGGGAGACATTCGACGAGCCGCCAGGGCCGGCGACGGTGAGCGTGACATTATAGACGCCCGGCGAGCGGAAAGTGTATACCGGGTTGATTTCCGGGCTGGTTCCACCGTCGCCGAAGCTCCAGCTATAGCTGCTGATGCTGCCGCTGGATTGGTTGGTGAAGCGCACGACAAGCGGGGCCTGTCCACTGGTGCGATCCTGCGTGAAGGCGGCAATCGGGCGCGGGGTGGTGGGAGTGTTCGACGGGACAGGGGTTGGCACGCGGTTCTGAATGCGAATGCTGTTCACGACCGTTGAGAGGCTGCTACCGTCGCGCAGCGTTACGCGCAGTCGGAGTTGATAAATGCTGTCCTGTACGACGGTTGTATTCCAGATGCCAAGAAACCCGTTTAAAACCGGCGTTTGAACGATGCCGGTTGCGGGATACCACAGGTTGCCGGGGTTGGGGTCAGGCCCATATTCCAACTGATATTGCAGGAATTGGGGATGAATGGCCGCTCCTAAGACCTGGACATTGCCGGCAACCACATTACCCGGAATTGGCGAAAGGATAACAATGCTGATGGGAACGGGCGTGCTGGTTGGGGCAGACGCTACCCAGGTGGGGGGTAAAGCAATCGTGGTCGGCGGAATCTGTCCTGAGGGCAGTGTTGGAACTACAAAGGCAGTCAGCGGCAGGGTGGTGGGAATGCCGCCGGTAGGGGGAACCGTGCGCGTGGGCTGCGGTGTGGTGGTCGGTATCTCGGTGAGCGATAACTGCTCCTCCGGCGCGCTGGTCAGATTGCAGGCGCTGATAATCGTCATTAACAGCAGCAGGATGGTTGTAATTTTGAGATTTAAGGAGCGGAGCATTGGAAAAAGCCTTTCAATGCGTTCTTCGGCAGCTGGTTTATACAAATTATAACAGTTATTGCCCATGCGAACCTGACGTTAGCCTGACTGTATTGCAATCACTTGTTGCAAAATTGATCTAATGCTACACTGGCTTTAGATGTTTGTGCTTTGATGGCATTATATTTTCGCTTACGGAGCGAACCATGAAAGTGCTGATTGTTGACGATGAGCAGGCCATCCGCGATGCATTGGGGCGGAAGCTGCGGCGCGAAAATTTTGAAGTCGTGGCTTGCAGCGATGGATTGGAGGGCCTGCGCGCTTTTCATGCAGAACGCCCTGATCTGGTGATTCTGGATATTGTGATGCCGGGAAGCATGGATGGCCTGACTGTCTGCCGGCGCATACGGGAAGTTGCGGATACGCCGATTATGATGCTGTCGGCGCAGGCGATAACAGAGGAGGACATTATCCAGGGGCTTAACGCGGGGGCGGATGAATATCTCATCAAACCGGTGCGCCTGAACGAATTTGTGGCGCGGGTGAATGCACTGCTGCGCCGTTCTCAGGTTACGGTGGCGGAGGCTGAACAAGGGTACAGCGATGGTTATTTGAGCATTGATCTGCACCGGCGGCACGTGCATGTCAACAATCGCAAAGTGCATCTGACGCCAACAGAGTTTAAGCTGCTGGCGGTTCTGATGGAAAATGCGGGGCGGGTCGTCACGCAGCGCGATTTGTTGGAACAGGTGTGGGGGCGAGAATATATTGATGATGTTTACTACCCGCGCGTTTATATCAGCCAACTGCGCCGTAAGGTAGAGCCTGACCCGGCTAATCCCATTTATATTTTGACCGAGCATCGGATTGGCTACCGCTTCGAGAAAAACCCTCCTAACAGACAATCACGATGAAACTGGCCCGTAGGATGAGGTGATGTCGGTTTTAAGTATCATCACCCTGCTTTCCAATGGTTTAACGCTGGCGCTGGCGCTGGGTTTTTTGATTATTGTCCTGTGGCACGATGTACGGAAGGAACTGAACCAATTCTTTGCCGTATTTTTGCTGCTGGTGACGGTCTGGAATGTGGGGTCTTTGCTGGTTCTGGGCATTTCCATCATTGATATACGCTCCGTGTGGATAACGGTAGCCGCCAGCGTTATGGAGTTGGGATTTACGGGGACGAGTATAGCGATATATACCCTGACAGCTGTGCTGGTGGGGGTGCATACCCGGCGGTTTCGGACGCTGGCATTTGCGAGCTTGCTGGTGGTATTGGGCTATCAGATATTTCTTATAGTCAATAGAACCCCGACATTGTTCAGATTAAATGAGGATGGTAGTTTCCAGTACCGATTTCAGCCGCTGTCAGCGGTTTTTTATTTTGCGTTTGACGGCCTGGCTTTTTACCTGTTGTGGCGTTATCGCCGCAAGATGCGTTCGTCCAGCCTTTTCTGGACTTTAAATCTGTTTATCGTGGGGCAAAGCCTGGGGTTTTTAAACCCGGCGCTGGGTTTATCCTCACTCTCGATCAATATCAGCTCTCTGGCGGCGCTTATCATCAGTTTTGCAATTTTAAGGCAAGAAATTATTACGCCGCTGGCAGAGCGAATCACACAGCTTGAGGCCATATACGAGGTGAGCTTGGCTATCACAAGCCAGATCAGCCTTGAGAAGGTTCTTGAGCAGATCGCAAGTCGAGCGGCCGGCTGGTTGAGCGCAGATGCCGCCGGTATTTTTCTAACCGAGGGGCCGCTTTTAAAACTGGCGACGGTTTTTAATCTGCCGACAAGTTATCTGCACTCAATCGTCCAGGTAGGGCAGGGGGTTGTTGGAACGGTTGCTGCGAAACGAAGTTCTGTTTATCTTGAGAACTATGGACGCGATTGGAAAGGTGTGGCCGACCTGCCTTTGTCCAAAGAAACCTTCGGGTCGGTGATTTCCGTTCCGCTGACGTACAGTGGTGATGCAATCGGCGTGTTGATGGTGATCGCCGGGCGGCAGGGCAGTTTGTTTCGACGGGAGGACGTGCGCCCGCTCGAATTATTGGCCGCGCAGGCCGCCGTAGCGATTGCCCATAGTCATCTATTCACCGAACAGAGCGAACTCACTCAACAAGTCGAAGCTGCTCGCAGTCAGCTCGAAACCGTTCTCGCCAGCACCGAAAATCCCGTTATTGCAGTTGACCGACGGTTCCGGTTAATATTTGCCAATCCGGCGGCATATCAACTGCTGCCGATCAGTAAAGATGATACGCAGCGGCCAATATTTAAATTTTTTTCGGGTAATACACTGCCGTCAAACTATAAGGAGGCACTACACAGCCTTCGCTGCAAGGGGTCATATACTTACGAGGTATCGCTTCAAGCTCGTATTTATCTCTGCCATGTGGGGCGCTTCGGACAGCCGCGCGCAGATGGATGGGTGGCCGTTCTCAACGATGTTACACAGTTAAAAGAGCTAGACCGGCTAAAAAGTGAGATGGTGCGTATGACCAGTCATGATCTGAAAAACCCACTACAGGCAGCGATGGCGAACCTCGAACTGCTTGAGGAAGACCTGGCGGATTCCGCAAGCCCGGAGGTGCAGACCTCAGTTACAGCGATTGGGAAACAACTTACGCGCATGAGTCGAATCATAGCGGGCATTCTTGATTTAGAACGTCTGAAAACCGGAACACTGGCAATGGTGCTGTGCCGCCCGCAGCAGATTGTCGCCGCCGCTCTGGATGAGATGCAGCCGCTTGCGGAAAGCAAACACATTCAACTTAGCTCGGTGGTTGAAGAAAATGCCCCCTGGTTTATGGGCGATCCCGGCCAATTTGAGCGAGCATTAATCAACCTGGTAGAAAATGCCATAAAATTCACGCCACAAGGTGGTCGCGTTACTGTCCGCGCAAGCGCAAAGGATGGTGGCGTGCTGTTTGAGGTGGAAGATAACGGCATCGGCATACCGGAAAATTTACAGCCGCACGTATTTGATCGCTTTGTGCGCGGCGCACAACGGGGGCAGCAGGGCGTGGAAGGCATCAGCGGTTCCGGCCTGGGGCTGAGCATCGTTAAAACTATTGTGGAAAACCATCGCGGTAGTGTGTGGCTCAAGAGCCATGAAGGCAGCGGCACGACATTTTTTGTATTTGTGTCTGCCGCCCATCCAGCTTGATGAGTTGTAATTCGTGTAGTCACAAGGAAACAACAAAAAGGAAACAACAAAGAAGATGCCACCAGCAGCAAAAATCACTTTCATCCTAACTCTCATCACCATATTCACCACAACAACAGCATTCACTCAACCAGACACGCCAACTCCAGCACCATCAAAAACCCCTCAACCCAGCAGCACCATACAGCCAACCCCCTCACCACTTGCCGACACAACCGGCGAGACCAACATTCTCAAACCATTTACTCAAACAGACCTATCCATTATTACAGGAAACACACAAAGACCGAACGGCATGGTCTGGTACAACAATAAACTCTACACCGTATGCACAGGTGACTGGACAGTTTATGAAATAGACGCCGAAACCGGCGAAACCGCACAATACATCTACGGCATCCGCAACGCACACACCATTTATGCCGCTCCAGCCGAAAACGGCGGATTCGACTTATGGATACCCGACTTCCAGACCAACACCTTAACACGCATCACCAGAGGAATAACAGAGACAATCACAACCTCGCTTAACGGCCCATGGGGAATTACCCCCATCAATGAATCAGAGTTTGCTGTAACAAACCTAAAAGATAATAATGTTGTACTGGTGAGCAAAACCGGCACAATACAAGAAGTCATCAGCAATCTACGTTCCCCAACCGGAACAGCTGCCGACAACAATTACCTGTATGTCGCCAACACTGGAAGCGCACGCCGAGCAATCGAATGGTTCTCCATCAGTGATCTTCCAGACTCGGATGAAACGGACAGCATCCCTATTGAAGCCGATAAAGAAGGCAGCATTCTGGTATCCGGCCTTCAGAATGTTACAAGCATCACTTTAGGCTACGATGGACTGCTGTACTTTGCTTATTCTCTCGGAACACGCGGTGTTATAGGACGTGTTGACCCTCAACAATGTATCGAAAACGGCGGATGCACAAATGACCAGATCGAAACCGTCGTGTTTACCGAGCTGCCTGTGCCATTAGCCGGACTGACGATCTCGACCGATATGCGTCTTTACGTCCACAGCATGTTCAGCCCTGATCTGTACTGGGTACAACTGCCATCCCCTTAAAACACAATGGGGGACTTCTCCGCGAATGTGGAGAAGTCCCCCATTTACCGGCAGGCAATCAAGCTAACTCTGCTGCGTCTACAACAGGCGCATCATGATAAGCAGCCTGCCGCCTGACCAGATCGAGCTTGGCCTGACGCGCCAATCGCTTAAACGATGCTTCTGCTTTCAGCGCCGACGACCGGTCGAGGAATTTCCAGGCGGCCAATAATTTTACCGGGCGGCGAGTGGAAGTATAAGCTGCCGCGCACCCTGAATTGTGTAAGGCCAGACGGCGCAGAATATCATTTGTAATGCCTGTATAAAGCGAAAGATCGCTGCACTCCAGAACATACAAAAACCAAAACGCCGGCGGTGATAATACATACCAGCAGCGGTTGTCATGAGCTGAAAAATCCGCCGCAACATATCCCCGCTGAAAGGCCGACATCAGCGTATCCCGCAGCGCCAGCCGCCAGGCGCGCGCCAACCCCGAATCAAGTCGTTTAAGTTTCACCAGATCGTAGGGTATCTCAATATACCGGGTCGAATCAGAAAACTCACGCGAGACAGGCTGAGCGCCCTGGCCGCAACGCAGCGCAAAGGCGCTCTCATCTGGCGGCGAAACCTGAACCGATGATGACGGCTTCTGACCTGCAAGCGCCTTAACCCGCGCATCCCGCAGTTTCCAGATCACTTCTACACGGTCTGATGGCAGCCCTTGATTGATCGTGTCGGACATTTCGCCATAAAAGTTAACGTGGTAGATGTTGGTGACTGCACCCAACTGATGTAAGTTAAAATTCGCATTACCCCGCTGGAGCGGATCGAACGTCCACCCAATCGCGTCATACCCTTGCTCAAGCGCCCATAACCGCTGGCGCTGCTTTAACTCAAAACCAATACCATGTCCCTGATAATCAGGATGAACGCCAGTCATATGCGACCACAGCATCCACTTTTTCCCTCGCCGCACCGGAAACGCAAACGCCATACCGACGAGACGGTTGCTATCATAAGCACCGACCACAGCAGCACCATTACACACCAGCGCATGCAGGATATTCAGCGGAACAGCGTCACGCGGGTCCAAACCCCAGACAGCTATCTCAAGATCAACAACCTGCCCAAGGTCCGAAATACTATCGAGCAGACGATACTCAACAGCCACTCTTTATCTCCCAAGCGGCTCGGCCAGCAGCAGGCCAATAAGCGCCAGAATAACACCCAGATTATGAAAAATCACAGCAAACAGATGCACAGCAGGGGTAGGGGAATAAACTTCCACCAACTGGAATACAAAACCGACTACCACAAGTATGATTCCTATCACCACCGGCAGACCCCGCCGACGGGATAAAAAACTGGACAATCGCTCAATCCACCGGGCCAGCGTTGTTGATCGGTCAATCCGTCTAAACATTTTCACACCCGATACTGTTTAAATCGTTCGGCTAAAGACAGCGGCAGTTGAACCGTCATCAGAACCCCATCTTCAGTATGCTGCTGACTCTCAATGGTCGCAGACTCATGCAGCGCAGAGATCAAATCTCCACGCTGATAGGGCAGCAGCAGCTTCATGGGAACCGCATAACTATCTAAAGTCGTCTCAAGAATAGATAACAAAGCAGGGATACCCACCGCTTCGCGCGCCGAAACCGCCACCTCCGCCCAATAAGCGGCAGCACCAGAATAAACCGGCAGCGGCCTGTCACCCCACAAATCTATCTTGTTCCACACCAGAATTCGGGGAACCGGCGGCACATCAATCTCCGCCAGCGTATCTTCCACCGTTTCAATCTGCTGCAACACATTGGGGTGCGAGGTATCCACAACATGCAGCAGCACGCTAGCCTCTGTAATCTCCTCCAGCGTAGCGCGGAAAGCGGCAATCAGCGTCGTAGGCAGTTTCTGGATAAACCCAACGGTATCCGTCACAACAACATGGCGGCCATTAGGCATATCCACGCGCCGCGAGAGAGGGTCAAGCGTAGCAAAGAGCTGATCTGCAATATAAACATCAGCACCGGTTAATGCGTGCAGCAAAGTGGACTTACCCGCGTTGGTATACCCCACCAGTGCCACCACAGGAACGCCCGCTCGGCTGCGCTGCTGCCGGTGCTGACTGCGATGCTGACGAACACCTTGCAGTTCACCCTTTAACTTGGCGATCCGCCGCCGTATATCCCGGCGATCCACCTCAAGCTGCGTTTCACCCGGCCCACGCAGACCAACACCCGCTGCACCGCCGCGCGCCGCGCCACCGCCGGCCTGACGCGCCAGATGTGTCCACTGGCGGGTGAGGCGAGGCAGGCGATACTCGTACTGCGCCAGCTCCACCTGGAGCGCACCTTCACGAGTCCGCGCATGTTGAGCAAAAATATCCAGAATCAGCGCCGAACGATCCAGAACGCGAACTTCCTCGCCTAAAGCCTTTTCCAACTCGCGCAGGTGACGCGGCGACAGCTCATCGTCGAAAATAACGACCCTTGCATCCACCTCACTCAGGGCTTCACGCACTTCCTCGACCTTACCGCTGCCGATAAAAGTATTCGGGTCAATTCGCTGCATATGCTGCATTGTCTGTCCTACAACTACCATACCGGCTGTGGCCGCCAGCAGCGACAGCTCGCGCAGCGAATCCTCCAGGCTCAAGAGCGGACGGCCTGAACGAACGTCCGCGCCAACGAGAAACGCGCGTTCCTCTCCTGAATTGATGACCTGATATTGTTCCAAAACAAACCTCAGCGATTAACATACCAGTGTCGCAAGCGGTCAAGCGCCTGCTTCAAACGCTCATCGGGGACAGCCACACTCAAGCGCACATACTGCTTACCACCCGGCCCGTAAATTTCGCCAGGGGCAACTGCCACAAAAGCCTGACTCAATGCCTGATCGGCATAAAAACTGCCGTCACCCTCAACAACCTGCGCCCAGACATAGAGCGAGCCTTTGGGTTTATCCGCCCGAAGCCCGATTTCGGGAAGAATTTCCAGCACATAGTCTCTGCGCCGCTGATAAACCCGATTACGTTCTTCTATCCACTGCTGCGATGTCGTTTCAACTGCCGTTACACCCGCATCGTAAACTGCCCGGAAATGGCCGCTGTCCACATTGCTCTTAACCTGCAAAAGCGTTTTGAGTACCGCACTGTTTCCAACCGCCGCGCCTAACCGCCAGCCGCCCATATTGTACGTTTTTGAGAAGGACATAAACTCGACAGCACAGTCCATCGCCCCCGGAACCTGTAAGACGCTCGGAGCCTGATAACCATCGTAGGTCACATCTACATAGGGGTTATCCGACGCAAGCAGAATATCATGTTCCCGGCAGAAACTCACAACTTCGGCATAAAAGCTCAATTCCGCAGTTGCACCGGTTGGATTGTGTGGATAATTAACCCACAGAATCTTTGATCTGCGCGCAACCTCAACCGGGATGGACGATACATCCGGCAAATAACCCGATTCCTGTGTAACCGGCATCCAGCAGACTTCAGCCCCCGCCAAATATGCCCCCATCGAATAAGGGGGATAGCTCACATCCGGTACAAGCGCCACATCACCTTTATCGAGATAGGCCAGCCCCAGGTTTACAATACCTTCTTTACTACCGATGAGGGGCAGCACTTCACGTTCTGGGTCTAAAACAACACCAAAACGTCGTTGATAATACCGCGCTACGGCCTGTCGAAAGGCCGGTATACCCCGGTAGCCGGAATAACCATGATGGCCGGGCAACCGGGCAGAATCCACAAGAGACTCCACAACCTCAGATGGCGGTGGCAGATCGGGGCTTCCAATATCCAGGCTGATAACATCCACGCCTGCGGATAACATTTCCTGAATACGCTGCCCACGAACGGCAAATGCATAAGGGGGCAAACCGCTAAGACGATAAGCTGGTGTCGGCACTATAAGTCATTTTCCTGTAGCGTATCTAACAGAGCAGTTCCGTCTATTCTATCATTTGAGGCTGCTGTACGCATCGGGATCATGATATGGAAAGTGCTTCCAGGGCAGGCAATTTCATCGTAGCCATCACTCTCCGCCCAGATCGTGCCGCCATGCGCCTCGATAATACCTTTAGCAATCGGCAGACCCAACCCAGGCCCACCGCCCTTAAACTTTGTTTTGCCGCTGGAATGCAATGATGCATCACCCAAAGCCGAAAAGGTATCAAAAATGCGTTGAAGATCGGTCGAGGATATACCGATACCCTTATCAATAATCATAATATCGGTAAAACCCGGCAGCTCACGCGCCCGCACCGTTACTTTTCCGCCGTCTGGCGTGTATTTGATGGCGTTCATCAGCACCTTTTCAAACGCCTGTAACAAACGGTCAGAATCGGCGTAAGTTGGCTGCACAGGAATAGTGTCACGCTCAATGGTGAGATCAACATTTCGCGTACCCAGCGCCTTATTTACATTACGTTCAGCCGCATTCAGAATGTGCAGCAGCCAGACCGGCTGTACGTGCAGCTCCATCATCTTCAAATCCAAAAGCGACACATCAATCAGATCATTGATAATCTCCCGCAGACGCCGCATCCCACTCTCAATACCATCCAACAGAAGCCGCCCCTGAGGATCGGTGGCTGCCCAGGTGGTGTTAGCAATCATATCCGCGTAACCTTCGACCAGGGTTAACGGCGTCCGCAGTTCGTGCGCCGCCACCGCGATAAAGTTCGACTTGCTTTTATCCAGGCGGCGCACATGCGCTTCAGCCTTCCGCAGTTGATTACGCATATCCACCAACAGCGCGTCGGCTTCCAACTTTGAAAGATAAATCAGCCCATCTGTAAAAACCTCATCTACCTGAACCAGCAGCGGCACAGCCACATCCAGAGGGCTATGCTGTAGAATCTGTTCCCATGTAATTCGTTTAAGAGCAGCCAGCACCGGAACGGAGGTAGTGAGTTCAACTTCCGCCGGGACGCTTCGACTCTCGACCCAATCAATCAGAATCGTGTTCAGCGGCAGGGCATCACCAGAGGCGACTGTACGCAGCAGCCCATCGAAAAACGCCTCAACAGATTCCATCACTTCCGACTTGAGCGCCTCGTTCTGAGATAGTTGAGCAACGGATGCCTCAATAAGCATATCCATGTAAGACTCAATCCAGCGCGCCAGTTCTTCCATGCCGCCTAAACCCTCTGCTTTCAATGCCGAAGTGTTTCGTTGATAATTCTACTATTTACCAGCCTATAACGCGACTACCTCAGCATCCTTAAGCGACTGCCGCATATCCGCCAGCGCGCGTTCAGCATAAGCCTGATACCGCTCACGTTTATTCTTAATATGAACGGGCAAACCCGGCAAGATGCCAAAATTCGCCTTCATGGGCTGGAAGTGTTCCGGCTCGGCATGTGTAACATAATGGCACAACGCGCCGATCATCGTGGCCGGCGGAACAATCCAGCCCGGACGCCCAACCAGAAACCGCGCCATATTGATGGCCGCTACAATACCTGTTGCAATATTGCCGGCATAACCTTCAACGCCCGTGATCTGACCCGCAAAAAAGAGGCTGCTTCGGCTGCGGAACTGCATCGTCGGCAGCAGCAGAGCAGGGGAGTTGATGAAGGTGTTACGGTGCATCTGCCCCATTCGGACAAACTCGGCATTTTCAAGCCCCGGAATCAAACGCAGGATGCGCTCCTGTTCGCCCCAACGGATATTGGTCTGGAATCCAACCAGGTTATAAAGACTGCCCGCCAAGTTATCCCGGCGGAGCTGCACCACAGCATAAGGCCGCTGGCCTGTTCGCGGGTCACGCAGGCCAACCGGACGCATGGGGCCAAAAGCAAGCGCATCTTCGCCGCACGCCGCGATCTGCTCGATTGGCAGGCAGCTTTCAAAAAAGCGCGGGTCTTCGCGCTCAAAATCGCGCAGTTCGGCTTTTTCTGCCGCTTGCAGAGCTTCGATAAAACGTGAATACTGCTCCCTATTCATCGGGCAGTTGATGTAGTCACCTTCTTCTACCTCGCCGCGTTCATAACGACTGGCAAAAAACGCGACATCCATATTGATGCTTTCGGCAGTGACGATTGGCGCAACAGCGTCATAAAAATACAGGTGATTCTGCCCGGCCAGCCGTGTTATATCCCGCGCCAGAGCATCGGCAGTGAGCGGCCCGGTTGCGATAATGGACGGCCCGCTCGGAACGGTTTCAACCTCCTCACGGACAATCTGAATATTGGGATGTTGTTCCAGAACCTCGGTTACAAAACCGGCAAATAATTCACGATCTACGGCCAAAGCTCCACCGGCAGGAACCGCCGCTCGTTCCGCGCAGTTGATTAACAGCGACCCCAGAAGTTTAAGTTCGGCCTGGAGCAGCCCCGATGCGCGGTCGGGCAGCTTAGAACCCAACGAGTTGCTGCACACCAGTTCGGCGAAACGATCCGAAACATGCGCCCCTGTCATCTTGTGGGGGCGCATTTCATACAGTTGAACCCGAAAACCGCGTTCGGCAAGCTGCCAGGCCGCTTCCGAACCGGCCAGCCCGCCGCCGATGATTTTTACAGGCAGCCGCCCATCGTGTAGAACCATCATCCAACCTCATCATCTAAACCCACCTCACAGATGCTCGCGGGCATACTCCAGATAAGTCTTAATTTTATCCGCATTTACATCAGGAGGATCTAACAATAACGCACGTTCGTAAGCATCAATCGCTTTAGCATATTGGCCTAACGCAAAAAAAGCTGCCCCTAACATTTCATAAACACGATAATCATTGATGACCTGCTCATCGGTTTTCGCCGCATCCAGCAGGTTATGAAGCGCTTCGATACATTTCTGGTAAGCGCGCAGTTGATAGTAACTGCTGGCAATACGATAAAGCAGCGATAATTCCCAGGGGTGATCCGGGTTAAACTGCAAGGCCGCGCGATAAGCGACAATTGCATCATCGTACAGGCCGAGATTAAAATAAGCGTCGGCGAGCATTTCATTCACCCGCGACCAGGTGACATCCACCCCCAGGGGTTTTTTGGCATACTGCATAAACTGCTGCAAGCGGGATACCACCTCTCGATCTCGCTGCCCGATATACGTTAGCAGATCAGCAATAGCCAGCAGCGCCTCGGCCATCACCGGCCTGTTTTCCACACTGCCGCTCGACACCAGCGCCAGTGCCGTTTCAGCCGCCCGAAGCCCGGCCTCGTAATTTTGCATCTGTCGCAGAACACGGCTGCGCCTGAGATGCACCTGAACCAACCAGGCGCGGTCTTCCGAAGCGGGAAACGTATCTACTGCGCGGTTTAGGAACCCAACAGCCTTATCCAGATCGCGCCATTCATAAAAGGCGATGAAACCAAGCCGCTCGTAACAATAGGCGGTTAAGGCGCTTACATAAGCCGGGCTGAGCAGCGCCTGCTGAAACAAACTCACCGCGCGTTCGCTCTGATTACTTGCCATCGCCACACGGCCCAGCTGGTAATAGATCCACCCCAGATTGCCATACTGGGGGAACATCTCAATAATTCGCATATAGGTCTGTTCTGCCGCCAGCAAAGCCTGGCGGTCGGCAAAACCTACACTTGCCAGCTCAAAACGAGCAAGATAGCAGTCGCCAAGCAGTTCCATATTCTGCGGCGTTTCAAAACCATCATCTTGCAGCAGCTCGCGCGCAGCCCGGAGATCATCCAGCGCGTCATCGGGGCGCGCGCTTAACAGACGCACGCGCGCCCGGCGCAAAAGCAGTTCAGCGCGTTCGGCTGCATTTAGATTGGAGCGCAATTTCTTGGCGATCAGCACATCCGCGCGTTTGACTTCACCCCTGGTGATTAACAGGTCAACCTGTTCCAGTTTTTCCATTTTCGACTCGCTATACTTTTACATCTTTCATTATAACCGCAGGGAACCTAAAACGCGCGGGGGCAGCCGCGCGTTCAGGTTAACAAACGATTGGATATAGGTCGGGGAAATTCAGATCGCACCCAGAACAATCGAGGCGTTTTGACCACCCAGACCAAAGCTGTTTGACAGAATATACTTCAGTCCTTTGACCTCACGCGCGACATTTGGAACATAGTCCAGGTCACATTCCGGGTCGGGCGTTTCATAGTTAATGGTCGGGTGAAGCACCTGTTCGATCAAACTCAGCGCACAGGCGATGACCTCGATCGCGCCCGAACCGGCCAGAGCATGACCAAGCATACTCTTGGTTGAACTCACCGCCAGATTGTAGGCGTGTTCGCCAAAAACCCGTTTGATCGCCAGCGTTTCCATCACATCATTGGCTTTCGTGGACGTGCCATGTGCGTTGATGTACTGGATATCTTCCGGGTTAAGATGAGCATCTTCCAGCGCCCAGCGCATCGAACGCATCGCGCCACCGCCGTCAGGATCGAGCGCCGCGATATGGAAAGCGTCCGAAGCTGAAGCGTGTCCCAGTACCTCGGCGTAGATACGCGCCCCACGCTTCAGCGCATGAGCCAGGCTTTCGACCACAACGACGCCGCAGCCTTCACTGAAAACAAAACCGGAGCGGTTGGCATCAAAGGGACGGCTTGCGGCCTCCGGGTTATCATTGTACTCGTTGGCAAGGGCGTTCATGGCGTCGAAACCAGCAATCGCATAATCCTGAAGAACAGATTCAACACCGCCCGTCAGAACCATATCCGCGCGCCCATTTTTAATCAGCTCACTGGCTTCGCCGATGGACTGTGTGCCG
The DNA here is from genome assembly GCA_014338005.1 of Chloroflexota bacterium. Classification (GTDB taxonomy): domain Bacteria; phylum Chloroflexota; class Anaerolineae; order Aggregatilineales; family Phototrophicaceae; genus CFX2. Next base: position 14,845 of record QUBZ01000001.1, read on the forward strand.
GCGGCGCAGGCGGTCGAGGGCGCGTTCAGCGGCCCTAAAGCCCTCAAAAACCGACTGACATAGTGTGCAGGCATATTCGGCAGAGAGTTAATAAGCCCCAGCGGATTGGGCTTTAAATACCCGGATGTTTTGTATTTAAAGGTGCTTTGCTCCGCCATTTCGTGCGCGCCCAGGGATGAGCCGATCACCACACCAACACGCTCGCCTTCAGCTTCGATGTCTTCAATCGTTAACCCGGCATCGTCAAGCGCCGCCCTGGAGGCGACCACTGCAAACTGGGACGCGCGGCCCATCCGGCGAATTTCCTTGCGATCTATATATTCCGACGCATCAAAGTCACGCACTTCGCCGGCAATCTTCACAGGCACATGCTCTATGGGGATTGTTTCGATACGGCGAATCCCGGACCGGCCTGCTTTCAAACTTTCCCAAAGCGCCTTAACCGGCCCAAGCGCAGTCACAGCACCCAGCCCCGTAATGACCACTCGCGGACGACCATTTCGTAGTAGTTCCATGATAACCTCACTTGTCAGCCACTCCGAATCTGTTATCCAGCACCCATTTTTATATCGGAATGCTTTTCCAGACCGGCCTGAATATGCTCAACAATACGACCTTCAACGGCCAGCCGCGCCTGCCGAATGGCATTTTTAACGGCCCTCGCGTTCGACCGACCATGACCTATAATCACAACACCATTCACCCCCAAAAGAGGCGCGCCACCAACCTCAAAAGGGTCTACCTGTTTATAAACTCGGCGGAAAGCCCGGCGCGCTAACAGCCCGCCCATCGTCGAAACCAGATCGCTTTTAATCTCCGTCCGAATCAGATCGAATAACAGACTAGCCGCAGCTTCAAAGGATTTAACGGCTATATTCCCCACAAAACCATCGGCAACGACCACATCGGCCTGTCCCCTGAAGACATCTTTAGGTTCTACATTACCGATAAACCGCAGCTCCAGGGATTGCAGAAGCGCCTGAGCCTCATGAATAAGCTGATTGCCTTTACCTTCTTCTTCCCCATTTGAAAGCAGCGCCACACGTGGATTCTGAATACCAAGCGCCTGCTGGGCATAGATTTTTCCCATCATGGCAAACTGTCCAAGCCACTCCGGTTTTGAGTCAGCATTCGCGCCGATATCCAGCAGTATAAGGTTTTGAGTGCCGACCCGAAAAATCGAACTCAACGCGGGACGGCGCACCCCCTGTATCCGCCGCAGCGTAAAAAGCGTCGCAATTGCCATCGCCGCGCCGGTATTGCCGGCAGTCACAAAGGCATCCGCAAGGTTATCCTTCACCATGTTCATACCAATGTGCATTGACGAATGGGGCTTTGACTGCCCGACCACACCGGGTTTGTCGGTCATCAAAATTTGCTGCTCTGCCGGGACAATCTCCACGTTTAAACCGCGTGTGTTATGCCGGTCAAGTTCCTGGCGAACACGCTGGGGGTCGCCAACCAGGAACAGCGCATCATTCCATTCCTGAGCAGCCATAACCGCACCGGCAACATCGGGAACCGGGCATTCGTCGCTGCCCATCGCATCTACCACGATACGCATAGTGGGCCATCCTCAAGCCAGTTTTGCTTTAAAAAACTATCATCAGGGTTAAATAGCATAACAAAAGTTAAAGCTTTATTCTATGGTCAGGAACGAGGCGGCCAGAAACTTTGACAAAAGAATTGACAGTCAAAAGGGTAGGGGTATAATAAACAACAACATATCAGCGCCTCGGTGGCGGAATGGCATACGCAGCAGGTTGAGGGCCTGTGCCCTTTGGGCGTGGAGGTTCGAGTCCTCTCCGAGGCATCAGTTGACAGCATCCACTCTGGTTAAGAGTGGATTTTGTTTTCACCCCATGTGGACGCCTTGCGAGCAAACATACTTGCGTGTAAACTGCGAGAAAATAACTACATCATCCCGTTATGGGAGATCACATGAGCGAACAGACCGAGCGAATTTTAGCGGAGGCTTTCAACCTGATCGAGGTTGACAAATTAGAAGACGCGCGGAAACTTCTCACGCCACTTCTAACCACACAGCCGGATAACCCGGATGTCTGGTGGCTGTACGCCCATGCCGTGACCGATGCAGATACAGCGCGCGACGCGCTTAAACGAGCAGCAAGTTTAAATCCAAACGACCCGGATATTATCAATCTGCTGGAACAAGTCGAAAAACAGGCTGCCTCGCGCCCGGCTGTTCCCGTCAGCGAGCTGGAACCAGCGTTCCTAGCCGATATCCCGGCCACGCTTCCCGATCTGCCTGAAGCCGAAGATGAATTTATAGATATAGATTTCGACGATGCCGATCTAGATATTGATATAGATGAAGAAGAGAAGGAAGAAAAGGGGGCCGCAGGTTCGCGGCTGCTGCCGCTGGCCGTTTTAGGAACAATTGTTGTTCTTATCATCATCGCCGTTGCCGTGATAACTTCCCGCCCCCAAACGCCGGCTGCCGTCACGCCGACCGCCGGTATCTCGGCAGCCAACCCTACCGAAACGCCGGCAGCATTTGTGCCGGATTTAACCGCGCTGGCCGAGATAACCCCTGAAGTGTTTATCGAGCCTACCAGCATTGAGACAACAGCAGAACTAATCCCCACAGACACTATTTTAGAAACTTTAGAAACACCGGAAATTTTGCCTGAGGCTGCCGGCGCATCCCCCACCGACCTGGCGAGTTATACCGAAGCTCTCAGCGGCTTCCAACTCACGGGCGAGCCGGCCAGTATTGAGCAGACATCTCTCGGCAGCACCCTGCTGGTGGGCATATGCGTAACCGCCGGGCCAGACCTGCGATCAGCACTGCCGGTTGTGATGGACACCCTGGCCCGGCAGCCTTTACCTGCCCAGACAGACGCCGTAGGCGCACGCATGGTAAACTGCCAGGACAATACGCTGCTGCTGCTGATCGTAGCTGCGGCTGCCGACGCGCAGGATTACGCCAGCGGAGACCTTAGCGAGGAAGAATTCCAGGCGCGCTGGAAATCACTGTGAGGAATCTGACTGAACCGGCAGATGAATGGTGAAGGTCGTTCCGACGCCAACTTCGCTCTGCACTTGAATCGTCCCGTGATGTCCCTGGATGATGCCGTAGCTGACGAATAAACCTAAGCCGGTCCCAGTCGGTTTGGTCGAAAAAAACGGATCGAATATTTTGTCTATCTGTTCCGGCGCGATGCCATGTCCGGTATCCGCGAACTCGATAACAATATTATCCCGGTCTAACCACGAACGCACATACAGCTTGCCGCCGCGTTCCATTGCCGCCTGTGCGTTTAACATCATATTCATAAAAACCTGTTCAAGCTGGTCTTTGCTGCCATAAATTAAGGGTAGGGGGGATAACTGCGAAATAATCGTAATTCCCTCTTTCTCGAACAGCTTGCGATTTAACTGGATAATACCTTCCAGGACGCGGCCAATATCCAAACGCTGCAAACCGGAAACTGCCGCGTTTCGCTTGCCGGTATATTCCAATAGTTGACTGACAATTCTCCGAATCCGTTCCACACTCTCCTGTATTGTCTGCAAAGCGCGAATATCAATCGGCGCTTTATCCCGAATATCTTCCATCATATCTTCTAGGTTAATAAGGATTGGCTGCAAAGGATTATTAATTTCGTGGGCGATACTGGCGGCCAGATGGCCGATTGCAGCCAGTTTTTCGGCGCGTATCAGCAGCTGCTGAGCAGACTTTAACTCCGCCGTTCGGGCTGCAACCATATCTTCGAGATGCTGTGCATAATCGGCCTGAATTTCATATAACTGCGCGTTCCGCAAGGACAGCGAGGTTTGCCTGCCGATTTCTCTAAATAATCGTAGATGATTCTCATCAAAGCGTATATCGGTCGAAAGCAGCATCAGCATCCCCAGGATATTTGCGCCATGCTGGAGCGGGACGATCATACCGCTGCTATAACCTTCAATCATCGGCGGTTCTTTGCCCGGCCACATCAGGCTGTGACCGAGCTGCTGCCAGACACGCTTCACCCAGTCAGCATCCCCCAACCGCTCATCAATAATGGCCTCATACTTCGCCTGAGCGTAATAGTCCACCAACGTACCCGAATCATCCACCTGATAAATCGCAGCCACCGATCCGGGCAGCAAATCCAGCGCCAGATACGTCACCAGACTAAGCAAATCCTGGACTTCAAGGTGCTGATTAAGCTGCTCGCCGACACGCAGCAGAGCCTCCAGTTCCTGAGTGCGGCGCTGGAGCGCGTCTTCCAGCTGGTGTGCGCGAATCTTGCTTTGAACGCGCGCCACCAACTCGCGCGGGTCAAACGGCTTGTGGATATAATCATCAGCGCCCAGGTTAAGCCCATGAGCGACATCCTCAGGCTGGCGCGCCTTCGCCGTAATCAATATGGTCGGGATAGTGTTCGTCCGCCCGCTGTCGCGCAGCGACCGAAGCACATCAAAGCCGTTCATACCCGGCATTTGAATATCCAACAAAATCAGATCAGGCGAAAGACGCTGCGCGGCTTCAAGCGCAGCCAAGCCATCATTCACACTCTTGACTCGGAATCCCTCGCGCTCGAAGATGCGCTCCAACATAACAGTGGTGTGGATTTCGTCATCGGCGACCAGAAGCAGCGGCGAACTCGGTTCAGACATTTCCTGCCCCTCTAAGCAGTTAGGCCAGGCACATAAACCCTGTGCGGTTTTTAAATGCAATGCTACAATGTGGATAACACATAGTAGAACATATAAACGGGTTGGAATGCAAGAATTTTCCAGAAGCCTACGACACTACAAACGCTCTTTATTGTTTGGGGCGCTGACGGGAATCAGCATGGTCGTTATGTTCGCCGCCGGTTTTTTCTTTCGCGGCGTGCTGGACTTCCCGGCAGTGGTCGTATCCGCATCTTCCGACTCAACCGGCTATCCGCTGCTTAATGAGGTACAAAACCTGCTCGACCAGCACTATCTAAGACAGCAGCCCGATCTCACCGCGCGCCAGTATGCGGCCATACGAGGTGTCCTAAGCGTTTTGAATGATCGTTACACCTTTTTGATTGACCCCCCTGTCGCGCAAAGCGAGTCGGACGTTCTGGCAGGAGCTTATGGGGGAATAGGCGTTCAAATTCAGCGTTCCGAAACCGGGGAAATTATCCTTTATCCTTTTGCAGACGGCCCGGCCTTTGCATCCGGCGTCCGCGAGGGCGACATCCTGAAGGTTGTGAACGATACAACAATCGAGCTAAGCATCCAACAAGATGCGGTAGACCAAATGCTGCGCGGCGAAGTTAAAGACGGTAACGGGGTAGAAATCACGGCCATTCACCCGGACAGCAATGAAACATACACCGTTTTTATCCCATTTGCCGTTATTAACGTGCCGTCGGTGATCGGGCGAGTTTTATCAGAAGCGCCGAATCTGGGCTATATTCAGATACAACGCTTCACCAGCCGAACGCCGGAAGAACTGACAGCGATTATCGAGAAACTACAGCAGGATAACCGGCTTGAAGGATTAATCCTTGACCTTCGTAATAATTCTGGCGGCCTGCTGGTGGAGTCAATCGCAGTAGCAGGCCAATTCCTGGATGGCGGGTTAGTCGTCGCTTATGAGCGCAACAACAGCGGAGAAAAGCCTATCAATGCCGAAAACGGCGGTCAGGAAATACACCTACCGCTGGCAGTTCTTATCAATCAGGGAACGGCCAGCGCCGCCGAACTGGTGGCCGGTGCGATACGCGACCACCAGCGCGGCATTTTAATCGGTCAGGCCACCTATGGCAAAGGGACGGTGCAGCAGATATTCCGGCTTTCGGACGAATCCTCCTTGCACGTTACTTCGGCAGAATGGCTGACACCCAACCGCCGCCAGTTAGATGGAGAGGGATTGCAGCCAGATTATCCCATCATTCCCGACCCTAATGGACGCGATATTGAGTTAGGGGAAGCGATACATATCCTGTTGAAGCAGATATCAGACCCACAAAGCTAAACCCATATGAGCCAGAAAAACGGCGTTAAAATCGTTGCCAGAAACAAAAAAGCATTCCACGATTACCACATTGAGGACACCTATCAAGCGGGGATTGCGCTCCAGGGGTCTGAGATCAAGTCTATTCGCGCCGGCAACGTCAGCCTGCAAGAAGGATATGTCGAGGAACGTAAAGGCGAACTGTGGTTAGTCGGCGTGCATATCGCGCCTTATGAACAGGCCAGTCGGTTCGGCCACAGCGACCCGCTCCGCCCACGAAAACTTCTGCTGCACAGGCGCGAAATCGCCCAGCTTATTACGAAGATGCGCGAACGTGGTTATACTGTAATTCCGATCAATATTCACCTGGAACGCGGGCTGGCGAAAGTCGAAATCGCGCTGGCAAAGGGTAAAAAACTGTACGACAAACGAGCATCAATCGCTAAACGCGACTCCGACCGTGAAATCAAACGGGCCTTGAAGGAAAATTATTAGCGTGTGCCTATGACAGATAGTGACCGCTGGCCGTCGTCCATACGCGAAATCAATGATCTTCCCGAAGACCAGAAGCGGAACATCTACCGCTTCCTGCTGCCAGAGTGGCTTTTTACCAACTATGGCGTGGACTACGATACCCTGACGGTAGACGGGCAGCCGGCCGTTCATTTTCGCTGTCCCAAAGGCAGCCGTGCAATGGAAATCTCGGTTCGGCACTGCGTCAGCAGCATTGACCCCATGCTGTACCTCAACATGGCGGACACATTTAACAACCAACTGCTGGTGCTGCTGGTAGTCATCAATGATCCTGAGTCGCAGCGTTTTAATATTGATGTGGATGAATATGGCAATTCAACCCATTTGGGGACAACTGGCCGGAACCTGATCGCCGAAGAAGCAGCCATGAAGGCGGGATTAGCGCCGGGGCAAATTCGGCGGGGTTTACGCTACTTTAAACATGCCGTGCCGCTGTTCGAGCAGTTTATCACCAGGATGGGCCATGATCTGTTTTTGATCGAGCCGCTGGCCTACCACAATGCCATCTTATTTGAAAAATATGGTTTCAACTACATTCGAGGCTACCGGGAAATGGTGCGTATCAACGAACAATTCCAACCCGGCGGCGAACTTCACCAGAAATTATCCGCAGATAAAACGTTTCGACAGCCGGATGCCTGGAAAACCGTTCGTGGCCGCTCCTGGGCTATCCATGACGGCATTCTGGGGCATCCCTTCACCGGCTTCCAGATGTATAAACGAGTGGGAATACACGCGGGTGTGAATACTTTTCCCAATGCGATCTGGTGAACCGTTCATTAGTCACGAAACTGTACGTGCGGCGCTTGAGTCTTTACTGTATACGTCCATAGAAAAACCCCTCAGCCCGTTACAGCATCTCTGGCTGGTAGATGAATACCTGACCCATCTGGACATCCCGCTTATTCAACATGATCGCAGTTTTGCCCTGAATGCCATTTTAACGGAGATGATCTCCGATGAACTTCAAGCCTTGCGCCACAATTTGGGGCTGTCACCGCTCCGGCAGGATACAAGTGCCGACAGCCTGCTGTCCACACTGGCTGCCGACGCTGCTTCAGCCTCTCCTGAGTTGATCGGCTGGGACTGGTTATACTGCCGGTATGTCCGCGTTGACCTGAACATCTCGCAAACTACGTTCTGCTCGACGCTGCATCTGGATGAGCGCACCTTGCGGCGTTACCAGCAGCACGCCCTCAAAAGATTCACCGAAAAACTTATCCAGGCAGAGTGGGCAGCGCGCGTCCAGCAGCGAAAACGCCGTTTATACAGCGAGATGCCGTCCTTCAGCGGCCACAACATTTTCATCGGTCGAGATGAACTGCTCAATCATATCCTGAATGTCCTGCAAACCTCACCGCACGTTTTACTGACCGGCGCGGCGGGTGTCGGCAAAACTGCTTTGGCACAAGTTTTATTACACCGGCAGATCGAAACGCAGGCTTTCGAACAGTTAATCTGGATCGGTCAACCAGAGACTGTGGAATTTGCCCGCCACCAACTCTACGAAAGGCTGCTCCCAGAGGCGAGACGCATCAGACTCCAGGATTATTTGCAGTTGTATCGCGTGGCGATTGTCCTGGACGGTATAGAACGACTGGATGCTGAAGCATTTAAAAGTCTCTTGGATGAACTCGCCGCCGCCCAGGTTATTTTAACCAGCCGCCAGCATTTCGCGCTGCCCGACTGCGCGCATATCATAGTGCCGGAACTGTCTCCCGCAGATGCAGCGGCGCTCTTTCAGACCTGGCTTGAAATCAATTATCCCGAAAAAGAGGACTGGCCGGACGAGGCACTGTGGCAGGAAGTGGGAGGCAATCCACTTGCCATCAGTCTGATGGCCCAGAACATCCATATCTTTAACCGGGAGGCGCTGATTGCTCACAGCGTCGAACAGCTCTTTGTCGAAAGTTATGCGCGCCTCACCCCCGAAGCGCGGCGGGCTTGGTTCGCGCTCGCACTGTGTCCGCCGGGGGTGGTTAATATAGACCATCTGCTGAATATCTGGCCTTCTCATATCAGCCGGGGGGCGGTCGCCGAACTCCTGCGGAAGCACCTTCTAGAGCCAGCGGGTTTTATGCAAACAAGTGCCATTTTGACCAGTTCGGCACGCAACTTCATCGCAAGCCAGAATCGGGGCGAAGCGAAAGCCATCATTCGAGAATTGATCGGTGAACTCGTTCCGACACAGCCGTTAGCGCCATATCTTTACGAGGTTCTTGAGCATATTCTGCTTGCAGGCTGGCTGGAGATTGACTCGGAACAGCGCCGAAACTGGATTAACGCTATCTGGCGCGAAGGTTTACAACGTGGGCGTTACGCTGTCTGGAAGCACCTGTTTCAAACACACAGCCATCTTCTCAACCCTCCGGCGCAGATCGCATACGCGGTCTGTTTACGCAAAGTAGGGGAGTGGGGTCAGGCACAGCAGGTTCTTGAGACAATCATCTTTCAAGCCGGACGCGCAGGAGCATTTCCAGACCAGGCCGGCGCATCGCTGGAACTCGCCGTTCTGCTGCGACAAGCAGGCGCATACGAGCGGGCCACCGTACTGCTTGCCCGTGCAGAGCGAATCGCGCGCCGTTACCAGGACAGAGATTTACTACGCGCCGTTGAGATCGAAAAGGCGCAGATTGCCGTAGACAGGGGCGACACGCAGAATGCGCTGGCGATTTTGAGCTTGCTGCCACAAAGCCGGCGCGTGCGTTTTCTGCTGGGCGAAACCTGGCTGCTGGTGAAACAGGCCGAACCATGCCGGACAGCCGCGCACCAGCTTATATTAGAGACGAGCGACAATCCCGCAGAACTGGCAAGCGCCTATACCCTGCTGGCGAGAGTCTGCGAACAGGCCGAAGATTGGGAAGCTGCCCGGTTATACTTTTCATCTGCCGTTACACTGCTGGAAACCCAACACGATCTGTTTGCACTGGCACGGGCGCAGGTCAACCTGGGCGCGTTGATGATGCACGCCGAATCCTGGGACGAAGCGCACTACCTGTTCACAGCGGCAGAAGCCATTCAGGAACGGATGAACGACCGGGTGGCGTTGGAAGTGACGCGCCACAACCTACGGCTGTTGGATGCGCGCGCCGCCGGTTGACGCGCGCGAAAAGTGGGTTACAATACACGTCAGATGCGCCCATAGCTCAGTGGATAGAGCATCGGTCTTCGGAACCGGCGGTCGGGGGTTCGAATCCCTCTGGGCGCGCACATAATAACAACGCCATCTTCTTCATCGTACTGAAGATGGCGTTTTACTTGGTTTCCTTACGGCGCAGCCCAGACGTTCAGCGGCGCGATCTGTTCGGCAAAAAGCCGATGCGCTCTTTAACGGTATTCAGCGTGTGTTCAGCCATTTCAGCGGCCTTTTCCGCACCCCTGGCGAGGATACCGTCCAGATAACCGGCCTCGTGAATCAACTGATTGTAACGCGCTTGCAGCGGCTCCAGATGGCTGTTCACCTGCTCCACGACGGCCTTTTTGAGATCACCATAACCCCTACCGGCAAACTGCTGCATAACTTCATCGCCGGTTTGCCCCGATAAAGCCTGATAGATAGTGAGCAGGTTATTAACTCCGGCCCGTTCCGGGTCATCGCTGAATCCGATTTCAGCCAGCGAGTCGGTTACGGCGCGCATGATTTTCTTTTTCACCTGTGCGGGGCTGTCCAGCATATAAACGGCATGGTACTCGGACTCTTCGCTTTTACTCATTTTAGCGGTAGGGTTATCCAACCCCATGATACGCGCGCCGGCTTTGGGAACCATCACTTCGGGAATAACGAAGGTTTCCCCATACAGCGAATTAAACCGCTGCGCCAAATCGCGCGTGAACTCCAGATGCTGGCGCTGGTCATCGCCAACCGGGACGGCATGAGCCTGATACAACAGAATATCGGCGGCCATCAGGGCGGGATAGTTCAACAAACCCGCGCCCACCGATTCCTGCTGCTGTTTGGCGGCTTTATCCTTGAACTGCGTCATCCGGTACAGCCATCCCAGCGGCGACAAACAGGTCAGAATCCAGCCCAGTTCGGCATGAGCCGTCACATGCGATTGAATAAAAATCGTGACTTTCTCCGGGTCAAGCCCCGAAGCGATATACAGGGCAGCGACTTCCCGCGTTTTCTCGCGCAGCGCAGTCGGGTCTTGCGGCACGGTGATCGCATGAAGGTCAACGATACAGAAGTAACATTCGTAATGTTCCTGTTCTTCAACCCACTGCCGCAGCGCGCCGATATAATTGCCGATAGTGAGATTGCCAGAGGGTTGTATGCCGGATAAAACCCGCTTTTTCTGAGTATTCATGATTAACCTTATAACAGTGAGGTTCAGAAAACAGTGCGGAGGGAATTCTAACACCCCCCAGGCGCGCTTATCAATACCGCGTCAGCCCAGGATGCCGGTTACAAGCGCCAGCAGCACGCCGCCGGCCATCACACTGCCCAACTGGCCGGCAGTATTAGCGCCCATCGCGTGCATGAGAACCATGTTATCAAAATCCTCGTCGAGCGCCATACGGGCGACTAAGCGACCGGCCATTGGGAAGGCGCTTATGCCGGCTGCACCCAACAGCGGATTAATCCGCCGCCCACTTAACACACACAGAAGCTTGCCGAAAATAAGGCCGGCGACTGTATCAAGGACGAAGGCGAACAACCCCAGCAGCAGGATGGCGACAGTCTGTGTGTTCAAAAAACTACTGGCGCTCATGGTTGAGCCAATGGTTAACCCTAAAAAGAGCGTGGCAATGTTAATGATCTCGTTCTGAGCAGCCTTGCTCAATCTTTCAACAACGCCGCTCTCGCGCAGCAAATTACCGAGCATCAACATACTGATAAGCGGGGTAGCGTCCGGCACCAATATGCCGACGACCAGTGTCACGATGACCGGAAAGGCGATCAGCACGCGCCGGGAAATCGGCGTCGGCGCGTAAACCATACGGATTCGCCGTTCATCACGGGTCGTCAGCAGCCGCATCAGCGGCGGTTGGATGATCGGGATTAAACTCATATACGAGTAGGCGGCAACCGCAATGGGCGCCAGGAGGTTCGGCGCTAATTTGGTCGCCACAAAAATCGAAGTCGGGCCATCTATCGCGCCGATGACACCAATTGAGGCCGCTTCGTTCAGCGGAAACCCGATCAAGGTTGCCAGAATAAGCGTCGCAAAAATACCAAACTGACCTGCCGCACCAAGCAGCGCCATCCGGGGCTGCGACAATAATGGACTGAAATCAATCATCGCGCCCACGCCGATGAAAATGAGCAGAGGGAACAGCTCGTTGGCGATACCCGCGCTGTGCAAAACTGCAAACAATCCCTGTCCTTCGGTCATGCCGGTTAAAGGAATATTGGCGAGGATACAGCCAAAGCCGATTGGCAGCAGAAGCACCGGTTCGTACTCTTTAGCGACAGCCAGATGGATGAGGATGCCGCCTACCAGGAGCATGACAATGTGGCCGATTGTCAGGCTTGTGATGCCCTTAGAAAGCTCAACGATCAGTTCTTGAGTGTTCATGCCTCGGCATAATCCATAAGGACATCGTGATGTTTAACCTGCTGACCAATCGAAACGTAAATCGAGCCAATGCGCCCGGCTTTGGTCGCCCGAACGGCGTTTTTCATCTTCATCGCCTCCAGGACGCATAGTTCCTGGCCGAAAGCGACTTCAGCATCTGGCTGGACGGCAATGGAGACAATGACGCCCGGAATAGGGGCCAGAATTTTATTGGTCGCGCCGTTGCTGGCAACCACCATGCGCGAGGGTGCAGCCGCGTTAGATGGCTTTTTTGATGGAGCGGGTGGCGTCGGTGGTGGGGTAGGGCGAGGTTCATCTTCAGGCCAGACTTCAATCGGCTCACCATCTACGAGAGCAACGATCGGTCTATCTTGCAGGTTGGCGATCTCAACCGTGAAAACCCGATCAGCAATTTTTACCCGGTATATCATCGTGGACCTCTTTGACGGAGCTGGTTTGAGCGCGTTACGGCCTGCCACGCGCTGACGAAAGCAGTTGGGGGCAGGGGGAAGAGATGCGCTTCCTGCTGCGACTGTTTCGATAATGCAAAGGATACGGCAGCAGCAGCGGCACGCTGCTTCATTTCAGCCTCTGAGGATAGTTCCCGTGCTGCGGGCGGGTTCATCAAACGCACCATTATCACCATAACGCCCCACAGCAGCATAATCGCCCCAAAAACAAGGCTCATGCCAATCAATGTGATTTGCAGTGCATAAGTGAGGTCAGGATTCATCTGCCAAATCCGGGTTTACATGCTGGTGTTTCATACTGGTATGTTGCCATGTTTGCGCGGCGGGGCAGGGGCATATTTATCTCTCAGCGCGGCCAGCGAAGCGATGAGTTTTACCCGCGTTTCTCTGGGTTCGATGATATCATCAATGTACCCCGCACCCGCCGCATAATAGGGATTACTAAACTGCCGCCGGTATTCCTGGATTAAACGCTCGCGTTCGGCTGCCGGGTCGGCGGCAGCGGCGATCTGGTTTTTATAAACAATGTTGACAGCGCCCTCAGCCCCCATTACGGCGATTTCCGCGCTCGGCCAGGCATAATTGACATCTGTTCCCAGATATTTGCTGCTCATCACCACATAAGCGCCGCCGTAAGCCTTGCGCGTGATGACACTGATTTTAGGAACGGTTGCCTCTGAATAAGCGTACAGCACCTTCGCGCCATGCCGGATAATACCGCCGTGTTCCTGGTCAATGCCGGGCAGAAAACCGGGTGAATCAACAAAAGTGATGATCGGAACATTAAAACAGTCGCACATACGCACGAAGCGCGTGATTTTGTCAGAAGCGTTGATGTCAATCACGCCGGCCATAATATTTGGCTCCTGTGCAACAATCCCTACGCTGTGGCCGCCGATGCGCGCCAGCCCGACGATTGCGTTCTGCGCCCAACCAGGCTGAATTTCTATAAAGGACTCCTGATCTACAATACGCTGGATGACCTCGTGCATCTGGTAGGGCGTTGACGGGTCAAGAGGGATAATTGAGTTAAGCTCCTCATCCATCCGCAGCGGGTCATCCACTGGATTAATGTACGGTGGGTTTTCCATATTATTAGAAGGAAGAAAACCAAGCAGTTTTCGGCACAAGAACAGCGCATCCGGTTCCGACTTTGACACCAGATGCGCCGTGCCGCTGATACTTTGATGCACGTCCGTGCCGCCTAACGTTTCAGGATCAACAATTTCACCTGTGACCGTTTTGATGACTTCTGGCCCGGTCAGGAACATATACGAGTTTTTCTCGACCATAATGATAAGGTCGGTCAGGGCAGGGGAATAAGCCGCGCCGCCGGCACAAGGGCCAAGCAGAACGCTGATCTGCGGTATAACGCCGGAATACTGAACATTACGACGAAAAATCTCGGCATAAGCGCCCAGGCTTTTGACGCCTTCCTGGATACGCGCGCCACCGGAATCCAGCAGGCCGATGATTGGTGTTCCGTTCCGCAGCGCCAGGTCCATCACACGGCAGATTTTATGGCCGTGCATTTCGCCCAACGTGCCGCCGTAAACAGTGAAATCCTGTGCGTAGACGTATACCGTGCGGCCATCAATCTGCCCATAGCCGGTTATTACGCCATCTCCCGGATAACGGTCGGTGCCGCTTTGCTCGTCGAGCTGATGGGTGATAAAAGGCTCCAACTCGTTAAATGTGCCCGGGTCGAGCAGCAGATCCAGTCTTTCGCGGGCGGTCAATTTGCCTTTGCTGTGCTGTCTTTTAATGCGGTCAGCGCCGCCGCCTTGCCGTACTTTTTCTCGTATCGCGCGCAGTTCGGTGATACGCCGATCTTCTTGTGTCATGAACGCCTCGTGTCAACCTGGGGTGAGCCAGGATGAGGTTAGATTGTCCTTAACGCTTGCAGTATAAAATCCTTAACGATTTAGCAGTATTGAGCTTTGTCATGTTATCGCTTGTCGAATGGCACTACCGGGAATTCCGCGTCTAAGGTTTCATCCTAAAATTACTCACGATAACGGACCTTATCGCAAAGTAATTGGTTTATCCTCGCTGCGGCGAGTATTTTAGCTGCGCCGCTTCGCGGAACAGGGGGACTCTGGACTACATGGTGTTTTTGTAGTCAAATTGGATAGATCATCATGATGGAGAATAAAAACAAAATGCCGACTAAACAGTATCGTTTCTACGATCTCATCATGGCACTATTCGTCACCGTACTGCTGCTTAGCAACCTCCTTAGCAGCGCAAAGATTATTGACCTGGGCATAGACATTGGCCCCGTCAGATTAATCTTTGATGCCGGCACGCTGGTTTTCCCCATCTCATATATCTTCGGGGACATCCTCACCGAAGTATATGGTTACGCACGCTCCCGGCGTGTGATCTGGGCGGGATTCTTTGCGACAGCGTTGATGGGGGTTTTTGTATGGCTGGCAGGTATATTACCGGGTGAACGCGATTGGCAGCAGTACGCAGGTCAGGCCGCCTACGATGCTATCCTGGGCGGCATCAGCGGGTTAATCGTCGCCAGTTTGCTCGCGTACTGGGTAGGTGAATTCAGCAACAGCTATGTGATGGCTAGGATGAAAGTGGCTACACGAGGGCGTTTGATCTGGTCACGCACCATCACCAGCACCCTTGTCGGCCAAGCAGTAGACACAACAACTTTCTTTTCAACAGCCGTACTGTTAGGCGTTTTTCCCGTCAGCGCTATGCTGTCGCTGATAATCACCAATTACATTCTGAAAGTCGGCATCGAGATATTATTTACTCCTGCTACGATAAGGATAATAAATGCACTAAAAGCCGCCGAAGATGAGGATTATTACGATGATTACACACGTTTTAATCCCTTTCACCTGGAAATCTGACAGCGTTTGCCGCAGGACGAAATTCCGTACTACAATCCAAGCTAGAAATTGCCTACGCCAGGAGACGCCAAGATGAAAAACTCCCGCACTCGTAGTCAGCCGATCACCTTCCGGCAAGATGAAGTTGGCTACGTTATGGAACGCTGGCGCGCGTCGGACTCGTGTTCGCTGGTCGGCGTAGGGAGCGTCGGGAAGTCCAATCTTTTACAACATCTGGCCGACCCTGAAGTGCAGGCCTATTATATGAAAGAGGTTGCCCAGGGCAAGCCGTTTAAAGCGATCATTATTGACCCCAGCCTTTTGGGACCCCTACCCTCCGACAGCCCCGATGCCGAACAAATACGCTGCTGGGCCGGGTACGAGCTGATGATGCACCGGCTTTTCCTGGCGTTTTATCCCTTTGACATTTTGGGGGAAAACGATGGGCGGATGTTCTACGAAACCTACCAGACGCTTCAGGACGGCACGAATCCGCTGTATGCCTACATGGGGCTGCGCTACTTTGAGCTTGGCCTGGAACTTTTTATGAAGCGCGGCGTCCAGATCGTGTTTATGTTCGACGAATTTGAGGAGATGCTGCGCGAGCTGCCCGTAAAATTTTTCCTCACCTTACGCGGCATACGGGACAGCAACAAAAACCAGCTTTCTTACCTCACGTTCACGCGGGCATCAATCCCTGATGTTTCTCAAAGCCTGGGCATTCATCCACTTGATATTGAGCCGTTTGCAGAACTTTTTAACGACAGCGTATATTACGTTGGGCCTTACAATGAAGCAGATGCGCGTAGAATGCTGGAAGGTCTGGCTCGCCGCAATGAGCGCAGCTACGATGATTACACCTTAAATTTTCTTTTGTGGGCTACCGGGCGTTACGCTGGTTTACTCCGGGCGGGTTTCCGCGCGCTCGACACTTTGGAGCAGCTTGACCCTGATACTATTATGACCAAAGCCGATCATATCGTCCGCCAGCTGGCGTTTCGTAGAGCAGTTCGGGTAGAATGCAAGACCATCTGGGCCAGCTTAACGCCCCTGGAACAGGCGATACTCAGAGAGTTCGCTCGTCCCGAACCCAATATTGACATCAACGATTTATCAACCAAACAGACTTTTGCGGCGCTTTCTCAAAAGCGGCTCTTGCGTATTCAAGGCAATCGTGTCCTCATTGAGCCGCCGGTATTCAGCGCATTCATCAGCACCAACCCTGATCTGGATCTGCCCTGATCGTGCCTACCCTACCCGCTTTCCAACGCTCTCTTTTTCTGGAAGGCCCTGCCGGAAGCGGTAAAACCCGCGCCGCCGTCCAGTATTTAAATCGCGCGATTCAAAAACAGGGCATTGCTCCCGAACAGATGCTCGTTTTAGTGCCGCCCTCTCAGCTCAATATTCCCTATCAACAGGACATCAACATCCCACCCGGACGCAAAAACCCGCTGATTGCGACTTTAAGCAGTTTCGCTCGTCGGTCTATCCGACACTTCTGGCCGCTGCTTAAACGGGTACTGCCAATTGACGCGGCGGTACAGGAGCCGGTATTTTTAACATCTGATCTGGCAGGATACTATATCACGCGGTTCGCCCGACCCTATCTGGAAACCGGTGTTTTTGACGGCGTTCATTTACCCACCTATCGCATCGCCTTGCAGATTCTGGACAGCATCAACAACGCAGCACTGGCAGGCTTGGCGCTGGATGAAGCAGAAAACCGCCTGATTCACGCCTGGGGAGAACGGCGGGACATTTATCATACCGTCATTAGAATCGCCCGCAGCTATCAGGATTTTTGCCTGAAGCGCGGCCTGCTCGATTATGCTTTACAGATTCGGCTGCTTGTAGAAAACCTGCTTGATATAAACGAATTTCAGGAACATTTTGAGCAGTCATACAATCATCTCGCTGCCGACAATGTAGAGGAGATGGGCGCGCTGGCGCATGATTTTATATTCTGGTGCATGGAGTACGTTCACAAAACGATCATCATTTACGATACTGACGGCGGCTTCAGAACATTTTTAGGGGCAGACCCGGCTCACGCTTATTTGCTTGCGGATGTTTGTTCAGATCGTGCCATCTGGGAAAAACCGACCAGCGTTTCCGCCGGTATGCTTAGCATCGTGGAAATCGCTGATGTTCTGTTACAAGACTCCCCTGCTGATACACTGCCCGTTGTTAGCGGTCGCTCGCCAGCCCTTCATTTTATTTCGACAACGTTTTATCCGCAGATGATTGATCGCTGCGCTGCGGAAATTGCGAAGCTGGTTCATCAAAAGAAAGTCCCGCCAAAGCGCATAGCTGTCATCGCGCCTTATCTAAGCGATTCGCTGCTTTTTGCCCTGCAATCGCGTTCCGATTCTGCCGGTATCCCCGCCAAAAGCTGCCGCCCTTCTCGCCCGCTTATCCTGGAACCGATTGTTCAGGCAGTGGTGATATTTCTGAGGTTGTACACTGCTGAGGAAACTGAGGCGCGGCCTCAGCCAGAGGAAGTGTCTTTCGCTCTACGCACGACTATCGAAGGGTTAGACCCAGTAAGGGCGGCGCTGTTAACGCAAATTGCATACCGAAACGACGAGCTTGCCGGGCTTGAAAAGCTCACCGAGACTGTGCAAACCAGGCTGACCGAGCCGATTTGCCAGCGTTACGAACAGATGTTCTCCTGGCTTACGGCGCACCGGACGGAAATCGCGTCGCTGCCGCCGGATGGTTTCATCAGCCGTTTTGCTGAAGAAGTAATTTCACAGCCGGGTTTTATCGGCTATTTGGATGTTTCCGTTCACTCCCCCTTGAACAGTTTTATAACGGCAGCCCAGAGTTTTACCGAAGCGGTTTATAATGGCGAAGATAATAACTGGGCTGGGATTATGCGCGGTTTCGTCCGGCTAACATTGGATGGTTTAATATCGCCCGATGTTGATCCTGAACCTGTTGAGGCTGTTTTCATCGGCCCGGCACATACGTATTTAACCCGCGATCTGCGCGTGGATTATCAATTCTGGCTGGATGTTGGGGACGACGGCTGGATCGAAAGGATTGAACAGCCGCTAACACACCCTTACGTTCTGCGGCGGGGTTTTCCCGGTGGAGATATGTGGACGGACGATTTAGAAACAGCCGCGCAGAAAAGCCGCTTTCGCAGCCTGATACTGGGACTGCTGCGAAGATGCCACAAAGGAATTTTTGCCGCAGCCTGTGACATCAGCGCCGGCGGGTACGAGCAGCGCGGGCGGCTGGCTTTTATCCTTCAGCAGATGTTTGACCAGACACGCTCTTCAACACCATGACCAGCTTACTTAATCCTCTTTTACGCCCGGCGCAGCAGGAGATTATCCACCATAAATCCGGCAAAATGGCCGTGATTGCAACGCCGGGTAGCGGCAAAACGTTCACACTCGCGCACCTTGCCGCGCAGCTCGTCGGGAAACTTTCAGCAAAAGAAATTTTAAACGGAACAGAAGTCCTGGTCGTAACCTTCAGCAACAGCGCCGTTTACAGCCTGCGTAAACGGATCCGGCATATCCTTCAGCACGACCGCGACCTGCTGCCTGATGTTGGTTATCGTATTCGCACCCTGCACGGTCTGGCACACGACATTATGCGCGACCGGCCTGCGCTGGCCGGACTGAGCGACAATTTCCACATCCTTGATGAACAGGCATCCCGGCATATCATACGCGAATTAACGCAGGCCGCGTTTCGATCCAGGCGCGGCGAATTCGACCCATATTTAGCCACCGGAGTTCGAGAAAACCCGAAACGATTCCACAATGTGTATGAGCGGCAGCTGCCTGAGCTGGCAATACAGCTTTGCGAGCAGTTTATCAAACACTGCAAAGATCATTCACTAACCCCCGGTGATTTGTATGCCATACCTGACTTATCTCGTCATTTGCTGCTGCATTTTACGACGCGGATATACGATGAATATCAGCGCCGGCTCAAGTTCCAGGGTGCGGTGGATTTCGACGATCTCATCCTTTACGCGCTGTTTATTCTGGAACAAAACGCGGACTTCCTGAAACGCATTCAAAAACGCTGGCCTTACGTGCTTGAGGACGAGGCACAGGACAGCAGCCTGCTGCAAGAACGCCTGCTCCGCCTGCTATCAAATGACCGGAACTGGACGCGCGTCGGCGACCCCAATCAGGCAATCAATACAACATTCACCACAGCCCATCCGCGTTACCTCCGGTCATTTGCGCGCGAATCGAATGTCTCCCTGGTGCGCCTGCACCAATCCGGGCGCTCCGGTCGTCCCATTGCCGACCTGGCTAATACACTCATAAAATGGACGGCGCAGATGCACCCAACTGTTGATCTACGCCATACATTTGAAGATCACTTCGTTCAGCCCACTCCGCCCGGCGACCCTCAGCCCAATCCCCCTATCGGCGAAACCATGATACACATACATTATCAACCGGGAAAAGATGTTTCGCCGGATGAAGAGCTGTGGCTGGTTGCCAGCAGCCTTATGCGGTGGCTGCCCGAAAACCCGGATAAGACGGCAGCGGTACTTGTCCCTGAAAACCGGCATGGTTACAAGCTGCTGGAAGTGTTAAAGCGGCATGATATCCCCAATGAAGAACTGCTTCAAACTACGGCGGGCGTTCGTTTTATCGCCCAAACGTTGGAAATCGTTCTGGCTTACCTTGCCGAACCCATCAACCCCGCCAGTTTATCCCGCGTATATGCGGAAGCATGGCGAAAACGATCAGCGGCGATTGAACAAAATCAACTCGACAGTGAAGAATCTGATGAGTCCGGCATAAAAACCGTTGAAGCCGCCATTACGCGCTGTAAATATGTTGAGTCGTTCCTGTGGCCTGCCGATGGCACAAGCTGGACAGATGCTCTCAATATCACCGATCTATCCCCCGTCTTGCTGCGCGATCTCCAGAACTTTCGGCTGCACGCGCAAAGATGGCTGCAGGCGGCATATCTACCTGCCGACCAGCTTATTTTACTCATCGCGCACGATTTGTTTGGAAACCCGACCGATCTGGCGTTAAGCTATCGAATCGCGCAGTCTGTCCGGGCTGCCCAGCAGGCGGCAGCGTCCAACTCATTAGGTTTCGCAGTCGGCGAATTGAAAGCCATCCGGGAGAACCAGCGCCGCTTCTTCAGAACAGAAGATGTCATAGAAGGGTACGCGCCGCGACCTGGCGTGGTGACTGTCGCCACCATGCACGCCGCCAAAGGGCTTGAGTGGGATCGCGTTTATCTGCTTTCGGTGAACAGTTATTCTTTCCCCTCAGCCCAACCGGACGATGTTTACATCGGGGAAAAATGGTTCGTGCGTGATGGGCTTAATATCGAAGCAGAACTGCTTGAGCAGGCTTCCGCACTGCAACAGCCCTTTGATTACATCGAAGGCCGGGCTACGCAGCAGGCGCGGTTGGATTATGCCGCCGAGCGGCTTCGGCTGCTTTATGTAGCCATCACGCGGGCGCGCAAAGAGCTTATCATACTATGGAACACCGGCCATTATGGGCATCAGGGCGGGTCTTTCGCCGCGCGCCCTGCCCTACCGCTGATCGCATTGAGCGAATATATAAACGGCACGTTATCTTTCACTTGAAGTTATGAGCAGCTGCTACCTGATTCCGGCGGAAGAAAACCGCATCACAACCACCGTATCGAACTCGCGGTTTATCGCCACTGCTGCTTGCGTAACATCCAGCGACGAAGCCCGGCAGTTTATCCAGCGTATCCGCAGCGATATGCCGGATGCGAGCCATCATGTTTATGCTTTTCGCGTCGGGTATGGCAACAGCATCATCGAAGGTATGAGCGACGACGGCGAACCATCTGGCACAGCTGGGCCGCCGGTGCTAACCGTGCTTCGCGGCTCAGACATCGGGGATGTTATTATTGTCGTCACGCGCTATTTCGGCGGCACAAAACTTGGCACCGGCGGGCTGGTGCGCGCTTACAGCGACGCAGCGCGCGCCGTCCTCGCAAGCTTAAAAACGCAGGAGAAGCGCGCGCGCTGCGTGATCGGCGTCGAATTTTCTTATGCCGCTTGTGAAACAATCAAACGGTTAATCGCCAAATACGAAGGTGACATCGAAGACGAAACCTTCGCAGGCGAGGTGACACTCATCATTCGCCTGCCGGTCGAACATTTTCCGGCATTCGCCCAGGATATAAACGAGCTAACCGCCGGACGTTCGCAGGCGATTATTCTGTCTTAACAGCGCGCGCGATATAAGCCCTCACTGTGTTAAGCATCGGATGCCGCGGATCAAGCGCCTCGGCGCGCAGCAGCAGTGTCCTGGCGGTTTCATCCTGGTCGTTGTCAAACAGATACTGCGCGGTCGTCACCAGCAGCGGCACATGATTCGGGTTCTGCGCCAGCCCTTTGTTCAGATAATCGAAGGCCAGTTCTCTTTCGCCGCCGTTCCACAGAACGCGCCCCAGCAGCGTCAAAATATCAGGATTATCGGGAAAACGGCGCTGCCCATCCAGCAGCACCTCCAGGGCATCATCATGTTCGTTCCAGGCCACATAGGCGCTGGCTAAAAGCGTGTAACACTCGGCAAAATTGGGCGCATCCTCCAGCGCATTTTCCAGAAACTCAACGTCGGCGGCGTTCAACTGAGCGCCCGCGCCCACCAGATCGCTGATCTCGCCAAAACGCGCCTCAAAATCGGGGTCATCCACAGACAGCATCAAACGATCAATTTCTGAGCGCCACTGCGGGTTATCTGTCATAGCCGCAGCCGCTTCCAGTTCGGCCCGCGCTGCATCCGGCTCGTCATTCATCAGGTAGACCGCCGCCAGATTAAACTTCAACATAACCTGATCGGGATTTTTCCTGGCTGCATCACGGAATATATCAACTGCCGGCGACACATCCTCGATGCCATACAGCGCGTCTACCACGCCGCGCGCCCGTTCACCGTCGGTGTCGCGTTTGACCAGTTCAGCCAGGGCATCCCACACTTCTTCATCACCCAGTTCAGCAAGCTGTATTGCAAGATGCTGATGGGTTTCGAGATCATCCGGCTCCAGGTCGAGCGCCTCCCGGTAGGCTTCAACCGCTTCCCACCGCAGCCAGTCTGCTTCGACCTCTTCAGGGTCAATTAAAACAAAGCCCTCAACAAAAGACCGCCCGGCTAAGGTATGCTGGCGCGCGCCCACGCCATACGCGATGTTGTTTGTGTCCAACAAAAGCAGCAGCCCGGCATAACGCCTGAACAGCTCAGCGGATACAACGTCCGACTCAATCGCGCGCTGGTACACGTCCACAACAGCGGCCAGCTCTCCGCCGCGACCGTATAAATCGGCAAGCCTTAAATAAGCCGAAACGCTTTCGGGGTGCTGGTTTATGTTCTCCTCCAGCAGGCCATAGGCTTCGTCTCGATAATCAAACTGGTGAAGCGGAAAGGCTGTAAAAGCTGCTGTGAATTCGTACTGCTTGTACCGTTCGTATATATCCGGCACGCGCGGCACAAGCGCCTCGCCAACCGGGTCAAAAATCGGGCTTAAAGCGTGTCCGAAAGCATTCACGACTGCCCATGCGCCGACATCTTTTAAGGCCGCGCCGTGATTAAACAGCCTGTCTAAATCGCTGTTGATTTGTTCAGAAGGCCACTCTCGCCCCCACAGCGATAGAAACAGATTTAGCTCCCAGTGAAACAAATCGGCCAGCAGGCGTTCTATATCCGCCTCGATTGACTCCGGCGCGCCGTTATAAGCAGGATGGTAAACATCACCGGCATCCAGGTAATCGGCAATCTGGTCGGCTGCCTGCGGAAGCCATGCGATTAACTCACCAGGCTGACCTGCCTCGTGGCTGAATGTCCGCAGGTCATCGCCTTCATCCGCCAGATCATTCTCAACCTCAAGAGTCAACTTCCAGCCTGCGTCCGTCTTTGACATCGCGCCCCAGATGGCGACGTTTTCATCCAGTCCGTCCAGTTCCCAGTCATCTACGCCGAACTGAGACTGGTTTACTGTCCACTGGTATGTTTGCGGTTCGCCCTCTAACCGGGCAAACAAACGATATACGCGAATATTCGGCCATCGTTCCAGCAGATAACCGAGTAAAGCTGCTATTCCCATTGCAGCTTCGGGCATGACGCTCTGAATCGGCCACAGGCCGATCTTCAGCCTCGGCCCGGTTGACATGAGTACTCCGCCTGGGCTGCCGAATGAACCAAAGATGGCCGACGCGGCGCGCGGCGCAGGCTCTTTTCCCCGCCCCTTGAGTCTGTTTATCAGTTCTTCCATATTATGTTCTCCACAAAGCAAAAAACGCCCCGGCCCGGTTTACCGGAGCGTCTTTAAAAATAGCTCGCGCAGTCGGGATTTCAGCCCACAATAGGAACGAGGCTGAGATCGCCCTGCAAAATAACCTGCGATGCCAGCACCCAGCCAAAACCCAGCGGTGTATTAAGCTGAAGCCACTGCGAGTCAATCGTTCGCGCAACAATGGGAACTTCAATCGGCCCGGCCAGATTACCGATGACGCCGAAGTTCGTCCCGGGGGCAGCATATAATGCAAACGCACTGGCCGCGACGATAGCAACCGGCGTCGAGACGATGCCCGCCGCCTCATGAATAACGGGAACGGCATCAATACTGCCCCGGAACAGCGTAAACTCGCTGTTCACCCAACCCCGGCCAAAAACACCCTGAACGAGGAACCAGACGCGATCTTTCATGATTCCAAGCACGGGAAGCTCCGTTCCGCCTGGAACGGTAGCCACGATGGTATACTGCGCGCCGGGGCCGCTGCGGATGTTCAAAAAGCCGGTATTCACGATAATGTGCGGCGTGTCCAAGCCGAATGACTGTGGAAAAGTGGGGACAACAACAACACCCGTAGGAGCGGACGGCTGAACGACAACCGCCGCGCTGGCCGCTGCCGTTGGCACTTTCGACAGGTCAATCCGGTCGGTCGGCGTATCCGTGCGAGCCGAAAGCGCATTTGACGGAAGCCACCCACGCTGCCCGCCGGCCAGCTCAACCTGAAGGAAGTTACCATCCTGGCTGGCCCCAACCAGGAATGCTTCGTCACCATTATTGAGGACCGGCATGTTAGTGCCGCTGCCGCCCGGCGAATCAAGCAGCGAAAGCGTTTGCGCCGTAACGACCATAACCTGACCGGAAACCCTGGACAAACGCACGCGCGTCTTGGGACCCTCAATCCAGCCGGTTCCAATATCAGGCGCGTCTATAGCAAACCATTCCGTTCCATTGGCATCGCGGGCGCTGCTTACCAGCGTATAGTCGTTGCTGATGTCGCGGAACAATGTGCCGAGCGCGGGCGCGCCGTCAGAAGGTTCGGCGCGGATATTCACCGCCTCCACGTTGACCGTCACGCGGAAACGCTCGCCAGGTCGGACGGAGGTCACGCGCTGGCCGTTATCAAACACAATCCGAATCGGGCCGCCCGTTGAAGGAACGCCAGCCGCTGCTACCGGCGCGACCACAACCGGGCCGCCCCCGCCTCCACCCTGCCCGTCAATAATCGCCGGCAGGGCCAGAGATGCCGGAACACTGGGCAGCACCGCAAAGGCGCTGATGTCCGACGTGTTAATGATCGGAACCGTTTCAAAACTGCCGCGCGGGATGGTGTACTGAATGTTAACCCACCCGACCCCCACAACGGTGGAGACTTGGAACCAGACATTATCCCTGGCGCGCGCGAGGACGGGTAGTTCTGTCCCCCCGACGACGGTCAGCAGAACGCTGTACTGTATGCCAGGGCCGGAGCGCACATTCAGGAAACTGGTATTCACAATCAATCTGGGTGTAACAAACTGGACTTGCTGCATCGGCGCGGAGGCCAAAACACCCTGCCCAAGCAGCAGACCCCCTAATAATATCGGGAGCAATAAAACCTTCAAGAGCAGTCGTAGTTTCATCGGGTTGTCTCCTGAAATCAGCCTGTTCCGGTTCTGTCCGGGCTTTTAAGTATAAGTATATGTTAAAAAAGCCAGTTTCGCTTTGTTGTAGTTGAGTATAAAACGATCATGACAATACCGCAATTGAGTGGCAAATTAGTACTAATCCCGAATGATCGGCGGCGGTTTTGCGTTGAGTTAACACCTGGCATCCATTCATAAAATAGGAACAACCAACAAGTGAACACAGGTGAATTATGAAGCTGATTTTGCTGATTTTAACTGCTCTGGCTTCACTGGTTTCTGCCCAAGCGGCGTGCGACACCGAGGCTTTTTGTGTTGATACCTGGGTCGAGGTATCGGAATCGCAGATTAAAGCCTACCCCAAACCGGTTGTTACACCCCTGCCGGTAGACAGCAGCCGGCTGTATGACCGCTGGTATCACCGCTTAAACGGAGCGGTGCAGGTTTTCGACGCGCCCAACGGCAGCCCAATTCGCGCGATAGATGACGGGTTCAATTTTGTCACGGTACTCGGAAAACAAAATGGCTGGGCGCAGATCAATGCCGGGGAATGGGTTCGAGAAAGCGATTTAAGCGACAGCAGTGGGGTCGTTTCGCATTTCACCGGCGTACTGCTGCCGGAAGAAAAACCACCATACCTGACTGCCTGGGCGCTAATTAACCTGTATCCCAGCCATATACCGGGCGGAAACCCCAGCGAGTCTAATCCACTTATATATCGTTACACCCGCCTCAACCTGTATTCCTCCACAGTCATTGATGGAGAAACCTGGTATCAGGTCGGTGTGAACGCATGGGTTCACCAGCATCATGTCGCGCGAATCATGCCACTTGAGCGCCCCGCCGAGGTGGACACCGCCAGATGGATAAGCATTGATCTGTACGAACAGGTTATGATCGCTTATGAGGATGAACGCCCGGTGTTTGCCACGTTGATCTCGTCGGGCCGCTCTATCTGGCCCACAAACGAAGGTTTGTACCACATCTACTTCCGCCGCGCGCGGAAGGACATGAGCGGCGGCAAGGTGGGGGATGATTATTATTTTCTGGAAGAAGTCCCCTGGACGATGTTTTTTGACGAAGGACGCGCGCTGCATGGGGCTTACTGGCACGATGGTTTTGGCTACCGTCGCAGTCATGGCTGCGTCAACCTGAGCATCACCGACGCCCACTGGTTGTATATGTGGGTCGCCGAAGCAATGGGAACGCCGGCTTCTGCCGATAAGGAAAACGGCCCCGCTGTTTTGGTCTACAGCAGCGGCGAGTACAAATGACTCTTGTCATCAGCACAAAGCGCGTTATCATGAGGCCATTTTCCAGACGGAGTTCCCAAAGACGTGCTGCCAAAACAATCTGTCCCTCCGCGCCTGGCGCGTCAGGTCGCGCAAGAGTTGTATCAGCACATGGTGCTTTATGGTTATGATCTGATCGAGCTGCCCATTATCGAACCGGCAGACCTTTTCCTCATTAAGGCGGGCGATCAGGCGATTGGCAAACTGTTTACTTTTGAACAACATGGGCGGCAGCGGGCGCTCCGCCCTGAATTTACGGCTGCTGCGGCATACCGGTACGTTCAACTGAACAGCAGCGGCGTGGTGCGGTGGCAGTTTGGCGGGCAGATATTTGAAGATGACCCGAACGACTCGTCTCGTGATTACCAACGCCTTAGCATCGGCGCGGAACTGATCGGTTTGTCGGGGACTGCGGCTGATGCTGAAATTATCAGTATGGCTGCGCGCGGACTTGATCGTATCGGCATTCACAGCTGGCGTGTCACCATTGGGCTTACCCGGTTGATGCGCCAGATTTTATCGCGCTTTGGCCTGGACAGCCGGATGGAACGTTTTGTCCTCAACCATCTGCCGGCGTTGGCCGATCCGCATAAAGGAAAACCGTTTGTCCTGGAACAGCTTGACCGTTTCCTGCTTGGCAGCTCTGTGTTTACCCAGAGTGACGAGATAAACCCGGCCAATATGTTGGAAACACTCCTGGACGTACTGAGCCGCACCCAGACAATGGGCGGACGAACGCACCAGGAAATTGCGCGCCGGCTCGCGCAAAAGCGGCAGCATGTCGTCGAAAGGCCACAGATTGTTCACGCCCTGAACGAACTTGAACGATGGAACACCATCAATCACTCGCCGACCGAAGCCTTTAAGATTATGGATTCGCTGATTGCGCCTGACGATACAGCATCCCGACAAACGCTGGCCGAGTGGAAACAAACGGTTCAGCTTCTACAGGCGTACCAGATACCGGAAGAAAACCTATCCCTGCGCCCGAACCTCGCGCGCACATGGGCCTACTACACCGGCATCGTTTTTGAGCTAACAGCAGATGGCCGGCATGTGGGCGGCGGCGGGCGATACGACGAGCTGGCGCGGCTGCTGGGCAGCCGGCGCGACGTGCCTGCCGTTGGTTTTGCTTATTATGCCGATCACATACTTGACCTTCTGCCTTCCGAAACATATGCCGGCCCGTTTTCAGTAACCATCTCCTCTACGCCTGAGAATGCTCTGGCAGCGGCCGTCTGGGCTGACCGCCTGCGGGAACAGCACATTCCGGTTTGCCTGATGCCGCCAGAGCAGGCACAGAATGGCTCACCCTTGTTGGTGGTAGACGAGCAGCAGCGTATTTCCTTCGGTGCAGAAGTGTTCACCTTGAGTGACATAAACCGCCTTGTAAGCCTGTTGGGAAACCAGCCGTGAGTGATAATTTTCTGACCCTTGCGCTGCCGAGCAAAGGCGCAATTGCCGACCCAACGCTCAATTTTTTGCGCGACTGCGGCCTGCGCGTCGAAAAACCGAACCAGCGCCAGTACATCGGCCTGATGCCGGCAATGCCCAACGTTGCCATCCTGTTCCAGCGGGTCAACGATGTGCTTTATAAAGTGGCCGACGGCACAGTGCCGGTCGGCATAACCGGGCTGGATGTCGTTCACGAACATCCGCACCAGGATGTGCTGGTTATTCATGACGGCCTGGGTTATGGGCATTGCAGCCTGGTGGTGGCCGTACCCGAAACATGGGCAGATGTAGACAGCCTGCTTGACCTGGCGGACATCGCGCTTGATTTTCGAGAGAACCACCGGCAGACTCTTCGGATTGCGACCAAATACCCCACGCTTACGCGGCAGTTTTTCCACAACCAGGGAATCCATCATTTCACGCTCGTTAATGCTGAAGGCGCTATCGAGGCAGCGCCGACGCTCGGTTATGCCGACATCATCGTGGACGTGACACAAACCGGCACGACGCTGCGCGAGAACCATCTAAAAGTTCTGCCGGATGGTATCATCATCGAATCGCAGGCGTGTTTGGTCGGCAACCGCCGCATACTGCGTGAAAAACCAGCGATGCTGAACACCCTAAGAGGGCTACTGGAATATATTGACGGCGCCTTAATCGGGCGGAACTGCTATCAGCTAACGGCCAATATCCAGGGAGATGACGCCGAGTCGGTCGCCCGGAAAGTCGCCGGCAATCCGGTCACACAGGGTTTGCAGGGGCCTACCATCGCGCCGATCTATGGCACACAGCCGGACAGCCGGTGGCACACAGTCACAGTCATCGTTTCCGGCAAAAAACTGCTGGAGGCAGTCGAGTACCTGCGAGATATCGGCGGGATGCAGACCGTCGTCACGCCGGTGCGTTATGTTTTTATGGAACAGTCGCCGACGTTCGCGCGGCTGCTGGAGGCGCTGCGTTAGCGAACTTCTGACGCGACTTCATCCAGTGTGCGGTCAAGAATGCTGCGTGTACCCTGGCTTTCCGCCCCCATTTCGACCGCCATACACAGGCCAAGCAGGCTGATCTCCGGTGGAAACTTCTCGCCATCGGCCAGATTCATGGTCAGGAACGGGCAGCAGAACAACCCCGCTTTGAGGTGTTCCCGCCAATCATCCCGCAGCCAGCCGCGCCGACGCAGATCGGACAAAAGCGGAAGCAGGACACGCTCGATTTTACTGCGGAAAAACATCTCTCGAACGGGATGCAGAGGATATTCGTACCGCACCTGCCAAACATCCCCATCACGCTTCAGCGTAATCGGCGTTTGCGCGCATTTTTCGTGGGGGAAATACATCCACATCGCAAAAACATTGTGGAAAAGCGGCTTGACCACATCCAGTAACGGGTGGTGCCGTCCTGCGAAGGCCGGGTCAAAATACAGCAGCCGGTCCTGCTCAATGAAGATATTGCCGTTGTGGGCATCCCCATGCCCGATAATTGAGGGGCCGGCCTGAGCGAGATTAAGCAGCCGCGTCGCCCGCTCGATAATTGTCCGCAGATTGTCCGAATAAACCTGGTCGTTGATAATCCACCGGATGGCAAAAAGGTCGCTGATGACAATTTCGCCGCCGGGTAGGTTGATCGCCGCTGTATCCGCATAAAAGCGGGATAAGCGCCCTCCGACCAGACGATGATAAAACAACTGGTGAACAGGCGCTTTCGCGGCTGCCGAAGCCGTTTGCGGCTGCAAGGTGGCGCGATAAATACCGATCAGATCATCATCTGCCGTCTGCTGCGCGCGGGTTAACGCTCGAAGCATGTCCGGCTGCTGACCGTTTTCAATCGCCCAAGCCGTGTCAAAAACCGACGGCGCGCCAACGATTTCATAGACCAGAAATTGTCTGCCGGCTTCGGTGGAACTGAAAATCGGCTGAATGACCGGATAACCGGCTTCGGCCAGCAGCGCCGCATTGTAGTATTCCCCGATCACCGTGTCGGATTCGGTATGAGTTTTGAAAAAATACCGGCGGCCATCGGCCAGTGTTAGGAAGCCGTTGAACGAATTCAGCGATACAGCCAGCGGACGCAGTTCGACCGCCATGACATCGGGTGAATAGACTTCCCGCACAAAAGACAGGAGCAGAGCTTCCGCCTCGCTTCTGTCTCGAAACTGCATCTGCTGAATCGTTTGAAGCCGATCGTTCATGCAAGGCCGATGATGCTGTTACGTTTGCGGATCGCCATCGCGTGGGCGGGAAAATCCTCATAATCGGCCAGCGTCGTTGTGACCCCCTGCAAACGCATATACCCCTCGCGGGATAGATACCCCACACCGCTTCGTTTCAGGAAGTCCAACACGCTGACCGACGAAAAACTTTTGGCAAAACCACCGGTCGGCAGGATGGCATTCAGCCCCAGGCAGTAATTCGCCGTCGGGATAGGGGTCAGCGGGCCAAGCAGAATTTCGCCGGCATTTTTGATTTTGTTGAGCGTGACGAATGGTTCGGCGGTCAGCACTTCAAGATGCTCCGGCGCGTAATCGTTGACGAACTGGATCGATTCGTCAAGGCTGCTCGTCAGCAGCACGCCGCCGTAGTTCGACAGCACATTTTTGATAAATCCCTGCCGCCACTCAGGCAGCTCGGCGATATAACCTGGCAGCAGTTCCAGCGCGCGCTCCGCGACCTCGCGGCTGTGCGTGACCAGGATGGCTGCCGAGTCCGGGCCGTGTTCCGCTTCAACCAGCAAATCGAGCGCCGCCAGACGCGGGTCAGTGTGTTCGTCGGCCAGGATGATTGACTCGCTTGGGCCGGCGGGCAGCCCGACATCCGCCACACCGTACAGCAGCCGCTTGGCCGCCGAAACATAACTGCTGCCCGGCCCGATGATCTTCTGCACGCGCGGCAGCGTTTGCGTGCCATACGCCAGCGCGGCCACCGCCTGCATACCGCCGACAACATATACTTCGTCCACGCCGCAGATTTCCGCCGCCACCAGCGAAGCCGCATCGGCTTTACCTTCCGGGTTTGGCGGTGTCACCACCACCACGCGCGGCACGCCGGCCACTTTGGCCGGTACGGCCAGCATCAGCATGACCGATGGAAATGCCCCTTTGCCGCGCGGCACATATAATCCCGCACTGGCAACGGGGGAAACTTTCTCTCCGGCCATAATACCCGGCTGCACTTCGACAAACCACAGCGGTTCGGGCATCTGTTCCTCGTGAAAACGGCGGATATTATCGTGCGCCTGTTGGATGGCGTCAATAACATCATGGCTTAAGGCCGACCGCGCTTGTGTGAAGTCCTGAGGGCTTGCCCGCAGTTGATCGGCAGTGAAGCCTGCGGCATCAAACCGGCGCGTATAATCCACAACGGCGGCGTCGCCTTCCACCTGTACCCGATTGATGACTTCCTGCGCCAGCGGCAGCAGGTCTCGAATGTCGGTCTCGGCGCGCCGCATGATCTTGGTTAGCTGATCCGGTGCTAACCGGCTGTATTCCCAGAACTGGATCATCGCGTACTGCTCCTCGTTATGATGATCGGCTGTGTAGGCTGACTAAGACTGAGGCACGACCCGCTGCTCGTCAATGATGAACGACCGCCGCCGGCTGCCGTCCCAGCGGATGTCGGGAATAAGAATATCCTGCTTCTCCATGATGCGGGCTTTGTGCTGTAACAGGTCTTGAAGCATGATTCGAACCTCGGCGCGGACATCGTGTGTTGGCTGGTAGCCCAGGTTTATCAGATGGTTTCGGTCGGGGTTGTAGTAGTGTTTATCCTGTTCTGTGCGGGGATTATCGTAGTGATGAACCTCGACATTCAGCCCGATTTCGCTGCCGACTTCCTGCACCAGATAGGCCAGTTCCTCTACGGTATAACATTCTTCGAATTGATTAAAAACCCGGTACTCGCCTGCTTGGGGCGGGTTTTCAATCGTGATGGTTAAACACTGCATCGAGTCCCGCAGGGGCAAAAAGCCGCGCGTCTGCCCGCCGCGCCCGTACAGTGTAAGCGGGTGGCCGATAACC
This sequence comes from Chloroflexota bacterium, assembly GCA_014338005.1. Classification (GTDB taxonomy): domain Bacteria; phylum Chloroflexota; class Anaerolineae; order Aggregatilineales; family Phototrophicaceae; genus CFX2. The sequence goes on from QUBZ01000001.1 coordinate 46,816, forward strand.
GCCTGGCAGCAGAAGCGATTCACCGCCGTGCCGAAACACTGGTCGAAGTCCAGCCGGCTTCGTAAAACCAGGTCTTCGCCCATCTCATCTATCCGCGTACCGAACACCACACCCTGCATGATATCGGTCGCCCGCAGCCCCCAGATGCGGCAGGCGAACATGGTGTTGTTCGAGTCGTGGACTTTACTCCAGTGGTAAAAGCTGCCGGCCTGACGCGGGAACGGCAGGACATCCTTTCGCCCACGAAATTCGACCTCAAAAAACCCTTCGGGAATATCCACATTCGGCGTCCCGTACTCGCCCATTGTTCCCAGTTTGATGAGATGCGCCTGCGGGCAGGCCTCTTTGATAGCCCACAGCACATTTAAGCTGCCGATAACGTTATTATGCTGGGTGAAGGCGGCATGAGCCTGGTCTATCATCGAATACGGCGCGGACGGCATTTCGGCAAAGTGAACAATCGCATCCGGCTGAAAATCCGCCAGGAACGATTTGAGAAACGTATAATCCAGCAGATCACCTTCACGGAAAAGAATATCTGTGCCATAACGGGCGCGGAACGCCGCTAACCGCTCTGGCATACTATAGACCGGGATGGCACTATGGCTGCCCACCTCTTCGACCCACTGCCGCCTGTAGAACGTGTCGTTTCCGGCGACCTTGTGACCACGCGCGACCAGATATTGAGCCAACGCCCATCCCAGATAGCCATCAATTCCCGCAATAAAAACTTTCACAGGGTATATCCCTCCCAGAAGCCGTTTATCACCGCTTAAAAAACCGCAGCCTGCAAGGAAGCCATACAGGCCGCGGCGTGTTTTACTGCGCGCTGTAAACAGCAGTAGCCGGTTGAAAGTCTGCCAGGTAGCCGGTTACAGCCAGCAGTTCTGCGTTCAGGATGCTGCATCCCGCCGCGCCGCGAATCGTATTATGTGAAAGCGCGGCGAATTTATAGCCCAGCAGCGCGCACTCGCGCAGACGACCTACGGATGTCGCCATGCCATTCCCGGCATTTCGGTCGCGGCGGCTCTGGGGACGGTCAATCTGTGGGAGATACTGCACCGGCTTTTCGGGCGCACTCGGAAGCTGCGGCACCGGCTCCGGCCCCCGGAACGTTTCCCACGCTTCGATGATTTCCACCATCGTTGGGCGCGCCGCCAGTTCTACCGACACATTAACGAGATGCCCATCCACGACCGGGACGCGGTTACACGCCGCGCTGACAGCCGCATCCAGCCATACGATGCTGTCTCCATCAAGTGCGCCAAGCATCTTCAGCGGCTCTGTTTCGAGTTTATCCTCATCACCGCTGACGTAGGGGATGATATTGTCGAGAATGTCCAGCGAAGCCACGCCGGGATAGCCTGCCCCGCTGATCGCCTGGGCGCTGACGACAAAAATTCGTTTGATGCCAAACTGTCGCAGCGGCGCCAGCGCCATCACCACCGGCATGGCCGTACAGTTGGAATTGGCGATGATCGCGCCGGTCGTCCAGCCGCGTTTTTCGCGCTGGATGTCCACCAGCCGCACATGCTCAGCATTAGCCTCCGGCAGCAGCAGCGGCACGTCCACAACCATCCGGTTGGCCGAGGCATTGGTGCAGACGACATGCCCGGCAGCGGCCAGTTCGATTTCGCGGGTTTCCGCCGCTTCTTTAGGCAGAGCCGAAAAAACCAGCGGTGAAGTTAAAGCCGCTTCCAGCGGTTTGACGATCAGGTTAGCTGCCGACTCCGGCGCGCTGCCGTCCAGCACCCAATTTACAGCTTCGCCATACGGGCGCGAGGCGCTCCGGCTTGAGCCGACCACTTCGGCGACACGAAACCAGGGATGGTTTTCCAGCAGTTGAATGAACCGCTGGCCGACGGCGCCGGTCGCGCCAAGTACCGCTACATCGAGTTTGCGAGGATGTTCCCTATTAACCATTTTCCCTTAAATCCCTACTGATTGTCCGGTTTTGACAGCAGGATACGAACCCAACATTTTGACAAAAGAGGCGCGCTGTACCAACCGTGCCAGCGCCTCCTGGAACACGGCATCCTGCCAGTGTCCTTCGACATCCAGGTAAAAAATAGGCTCCCAGGGGCGGTTGCGGCGCGGGCGCGACTCGATTTTGGTCAGGTTTAGCCCGCGCGTTGCGAACTCGCCCAGGCAGTCGTACAGCGCCGCCGGACGATGCCGGGTTGCGAATACCAGCGAAGTTTTGTTGTATTCGGCGCGCGGTGGGTCATCGTGGCCGAGAATAAAAAACCGCGTAAAGTTAAAGGATACATCCTCGATTTCGGTCGCCAGAATGTCGAGATTATAAAGCTGTCCGGCCAGTTCGCTGGCAATCGCGCCGGTATGAGGGGCGCAGTCCTGCGCCAGATCGTGCGCCGCGCCGGCGGTATCGTACCAGGGAACGCCCTTCAGCCCATTTCGTTTGATAAACTGTTCGCATTGTGCCAGCGCCTGTGGATGAGACCGCACGCACTCCAGTTCTTCGAGCTTTTGGCCGGGCAAAACCAGCAGCGCATGATGCACATGGAGAATAACATCGGCCTGGATACGCAGGTCATAGTCCATCAGCAGTTCGTAAGACTGGCTGACGGCGCCGGCCAGCGCATTTTCGACCGGCAGCAGCCCGTATGTAACCTGCCCGGATTGAATAACATTAAACAGGTCGCTTAATGTCTGGCAGGGATAAACATCAACCTCATCGCCAAAGTGCTGCCGGATGGCCTGTTCTGAGTAGGCTCCGTGAATTCCCTGAAAAGCTACCGTAAACACGATGCAGCAGTCCTCGATAACCGAAAAACGATAAACAACGCCACAGGGCTTGCAGCGTCAGGACGAGCTATTTGACATTCACCGCCTAAAAATGATAGACTTTATTAAGATGGCAGCTAGCAATATTGACGACTGAAATCACCAGCGCCCGGATTAACATCGGCGGAAGTATAACCTGCAATAAGGCTCGAATCAAGCAGCCCGTTACCTGCAACAAGGATGGGTTAGAAGAAATGCAAGAAACACGCCAGCTTATCCTGAATATCCTCCGCGAGCGCGGCGAGGCGACCGTAGATGACATCGTGGCCGACCTGCGTAAACGACGTGGAGCCATCACCGCTGTAACCGTGCGTCATCATCTCGCCCGCTTACAGGACGAAAATCTGATAACGACGCCGCAGTTACGTCACCGCAATGCCCCTGGCCGTCCACAGCATGTTTATGCGCTGACCGAGGCTGCTAAGGAATATTTTCCGAACAACTATAAACCGCTGGCGGCGCACCTCATCGAGCAGATCGCCGGCCAGCTTCCGCCAAAACAGATTAATGTAATCCTGGAGGGCGTGGCCGACCGTATGGCGAGCGATGCTGCCATTGAGTCAGACCTGCCGCTTCCTGACCGGCTGAATGTCGTGGTCGAATACCTGAACCAGCATGGTTATAATGCACGCTGGGAAAAACACCCGGACGGTTATTTGATCCAGACCAATAACTGCCCCTATCATCACATCGCGGAACATAATCACGCGCTGTGCGATATGGACATGCATTTGATCTCGTCTCTGCTGGGGGTAGTGCCGCGCCTTCAGTCGCGCATGTCGCGGGGGGACAGCCTGTGCGCCTACCTGGTTCCAAACGGCGGCGGGTAATTTTGATGACAGCAGTCTGTTTAATTGACGCTTCAGGATGACCATGTTATAATGGCTAACATCGTCGTCAACAACCAGAAATTGAGGAGATGAATTTGATGGCCGCGAATGAGGAAATTATCACGCAGACCGCTATGTTCGATACGGCAGTTTTGACCGTAACGCCCGCCGCCGTACAGGTCATTCAAAAACTGCTGGAGCAGCGCGAGATTCCCAACCATGTTCTGCGGGTTTTTGTGTCCGGCGGTGGCTGCTCCGGTTTGCAGTATGGTATGGCATTCGAGGCCGCTCCCCGTGATTTCGATACGGTGGTTGAAACCGAAGGCGTTCGTCTGGTGGTTGACCCGACGAGCATCATGTACCTGCAAGGCGCGACGATTGACTATATTGACAGCCTGATGGGCGGCGGGTTCCGTATTGATAATCCCAATGCCGTTTCTTCCTGCGGCTGCGGCCACTCGTTCAAGACTGCCCACAGCGGCGATGCCGATAACTCCGGCGGCTGTGGAAGTTGCAGTCATTAAGCGGTTTTCAACCACGTGTATATTGGAGCGCCCGCCGAACCCCGGCGGGCGTTTTATTATCGCCGAAAGAAACTAACAGCAATACCCAGTATGCCGCCTGCCCCCAAAATCAGAATTGGCACGATTGGCGGCACACCGCCGGATACAGGCAGAGATGATATTGCATTTGATGGGGTGGCAGTAGCCAGAAACGCGCTGTCGGATGCCAGAGTGGGTGTGGCAAGCGCCAGATTAGGCGGGATGGTGAAAGTCGGCAGCAGGTTTGCCGCCCCCGGAACTTCCGCAGTGCTTTCCGGGAGCGAACCGGCTGCATCGCCTAATGGAAGGCCGGGAAGCGTGATGACGCGCGCATTGGCGGTAGCGGTCAGCAGGCCGCCGGGCGTTAGGGTGATTGCTTCAAAGGCGGCTGTTTGCTCCAGCGCGGCGGTGTCTATGGTCGGGGCTTCCTGAACGCTCAGATCAATAATGGCGGTTTCGTCGCCAACGATATTAACCAGCTCGTCGAAAACCCAACCCGTGCCGCTAGGGGAAGAATCGTACTGGAACTGCAACCACCGGTAATACCGCCCGATGATGGGATAAAAATCACCCGCCCGTATGGTTCCCAACAGTTCAGCATCAGGGTCAGGTTGCAGTCTTACGTTCGCTTCTGATTTAGCCTCAAGAATCGCCGGGCCGATCGGCGTTGGCGTGCGTGTGGGTGTCTCTGTCGTTAGGTTCGGTTGGGCAGCATCGAGTGGTATGGGGCTTGGCAGGTTGATCGGGACCGGCGTCGGGCTGACCGCCACCTGCGCGGCCTCATCGGCGCGCGCGCTCCATCCCCACCAGACGATCAGAATAAACCACAGTCCTACGCTAAATTGTCGAACTCGTCTCATCAAACAAAATACTCACATTCGATTGAACTGTGATTGGATTATACCAGTGTCCTCTACCTGGATACACGGTTATCGGGTATAAGCCGCCCCTGCTCCGCGATACGCCGCTCGCCGCCATTTTGCAGATAGCCCTGGTATTCCTGATTGGTGAGTCCATAGACCGTCCACCCGCCTAAAACAAAGGGCGGCGTTTCGTAACCCGGCGCGCATTGATCGCAGTGAGATGGAATCCATTCGCCGTTATAACGCCGGGCGATGTGGACGTGCGTGCCGTTGGAAAAACCGCCTTCGCAGGAAGGATAACCGATAAGGTCGCCGGCCTGCAAAATGCTTCCGGTCACCGCCCGCCCTTCCGAGGCGATGTGCAGGTATAACACCGTCCAGCCAGTTGTTTCGTCGCCGTCCATGTCAAGGTCGAGTATAACGCTGCCGCCCTCGCTGCGGACGATCATCCCAGGCGCGACGGCGGTTGCGGGATATTCGGACACGTAACAGGCCGGGCTGCCATCCGGGCGATCATCAGGCGGCGCGAAATCAATGGCCGCCCATGCGCTGCCGCTCCCCCACCCGCCGTGCGGCCCTCCGGTAAAAAACCAGGTCTGCCCCTGCGGAAAAGGCAGCGTCATCGGCGGCTGCTGGACGGCAGCCGGGACAAGCGGATCAATCGAGTCGGCAAAGGGATTTCCGAAATAGGTTGTATACAGGCGATAAAACCCCTCGGCGCTGACCTGCTGCGTCCAATCGGCATAAGCGGTATTCTGGCTCAGGAAATACTGCACTCCAACCGTACCTGCGTTCAGTCCAGGCGTAAAACGAAGGCGCGTACCATCTTCAAATTCCAGATTCGCCAGGCCGCGATAACGCCAGCCATAATAAGCCCGGTTAAGCTGGTTGGCTGCCCATGCCAGTTGGCGATATAAACCGCTTCGGTCAAACCCTGCCGGCGAGGCTCTCCCCTCCATCGCGTAAATCTTCTGTGTGTCGGACAGCTCCGTTTTCGTCAGCCACCCGGCACGGTATTCCAGCAGCGCCAGCAGCAGGCGGGCATCCACGCTGTATTCGAGCGAAACCCGCTGCACTACCTCCGCCGCCGAGAGCAGCCGGTCATCTACTACATCGGCCGCTATGCTGATATAACCGGGCTGCTGGGTGATAAATCCGGCCACGTTAAACGCGCCGCTCCCCGGCCCGCGCACCAGGCGGCTGTCGGGGATGATTTTAAAATCGCCGGTGGTTTCGTTGGGCGGGTCAGGTAGATTAATGGTCTGTCCAACTGAGAGCAGATTAGGGTCTGTGATCTGCGTGTTGGCGGCCAGCAGCGCCTCCAGGCTGACGCCGTTAGCCTGCGCGATGGCATATAAAGTGTCGCCCGGCTGGACTACATACTCGGTCGCGGTTGTTACAACGGCTGCGGGACGGGTTGGGTCGGGCGTTGGGCTTTCAACCGGCAGGATGGGGGTTAACAGCGGCGCTGCATCATCCGGCAGCGTTGGTGCCACGATGCTTTCAATAGGCTGGAATGTTGCTGTTATGACAATAACATTCGGCTGACTTTGCGTGCAGGCCGAAATACCCGCAAACATCGCCGCCGTCATAAGCATAAGGCTCACATATCGAAGCCGCGCACCGCGCGCGCTGTTATTTAAAACTCCAGATGCCGATAAAACCGCTGGCAATCGAAAACGGCACCGTATTGGATTGAGCTGTGTCGAGCAGGTTGATAGACGCTTCATTACTGGGCGTTACCTCGGCGTAGATCAGATACCGGCTGTCTGGCGACCACAAACGATGACTCTGCGCGAATTGATCGAAATAAACCAGCATATACAACATATCCTGGGTTGGAAAAAATGCGCCGTAACGCCGGTTCGTTCCGGTTGATATATCCAGCACTGACCAAGCGATGCTGATCGCATCCTGAGCAGCGGCGGCCATTTTGACCTGGGGCGGCGAACCGACGTTGAAAGAACCCGGCGGCGTCGCCAGCGTAACGTAAGCCAGTGTGCGGCTGTCCGGCGACCAGAAAAAGGCAAAAACACCGGTGGTCGGGCTGCGCGTAAGTGTTTCCCCTGTATGCGCGTCCAGGACTGTTAGCGGCCCGCTGCGGTCGGTATAAGCGACATAATTCCCATCCGGCGACCAGGAAAAAGCGACCGGCCCGCCAAGCGCCACCGCTATTATCTGGCTTTGGCCGTTTGCGACGACAGCGAGTTCGTTCGTATTGTCATCCTGGTTCAAAAGGCCGACCAGCAGACGATCATCTATCGGAGACCATGCCGGAGCGCGAAACACGCCCGGAATCAGCGGCAGCGGCTCGACTGATTCACCGGCAGCATCATAGATCGTAAGCTGCTGGTTGTTACGCTGCCAGACCATGCGGCTGCCATCGGGACTCCAGCTAAAGTAGAAGGGACTGCCAACGCCGGCCAAACGATTAAACGGCTCGGCCAGACCATCCCGGATGAGTTCAACAAACAATCCACCGGCTGCCTCACTGCTCAAAAGGACGGCCAGATCGCGGCAGCGTTCGGTTTCGGTGCAGTTCTGGGGCGACCAATACGCATAGTTAAAAAACTCGTTTTCGCCGCTGTAAACGAGTCGCCCCGGACTGCTGCCATCTTCCGAGACGAAGACCTCTGTAACGATCATTTCGCCGCTGCGATTGGTGAGAAAATAGGCCAACCGCCCATCGGAAGCCCAGGTCGGCCAGCGGTAAATCCGGGTCCGAGAACCATCTGTCGTCAGGGGCAGCAGGTCATTATCAATCAGGTTCAGACTGTAAATGTTCTGGTCAGGACCGACATACGCGATGCGCCCCGGCAAAGATGGATATGTCGTTTGGTCATCTTGTGCCTTTAACAGCGAGGGTGCCGCGAACCCGAAAATTATAGCGAGAAGTACGCAGGTCAGTTTTTTCACGACGGAACTCCGCGTCAAAATTTTGGGTATTAATGCAATTAATTGTATACTATTCGGCGGAACGGTGATACAGGCGTATCATCCATCTTCGTTTAACCAATTGGTGTTAAAGCAGGAGCAAAGCAAAAATGGCAACCCGCGAAGAAATCGCGCAAATCTTTCCCACTATGGCGAACGAACGCTTCGTCCCTTCCAAAGCCGAAGGTGTTAACGCGATCATCCAATTCAATCTCAGCGGCGAAAACGGCGGCCTCTATTGGTTAAAGATCGTTGAGGGCGTCTGCACCGCCGGCGAGGGGCAGGCCGAAAACCCCAAAATGACCCTGAAGGCCGCTGCCGATGATTGGCACGCCGTATCAACCGGGAAGATCAACGCCATGCAGGCCTTCATGAGCGGCAAGCTCAAAATCGAGGGTGACATGGGCCTGGCGATGAAAATGCAGACAATGTTCCAGCAGTAGCCGCCGCCTCATCCCAAAACGACTATGGGCGCGTCCCCTAAAAAGGACGCGCTTGCTTGTCGGTTACGGTAAAACTCATCCCAGATAGGCTGAGATAACACGCGCGTCTTCCCGCAGGCTGGCGGCATCCCCTTCCTGGACAATCTGGCCGCGCTCCAACACATAAGCATAATCGGCCAGTTGCAGCGCCTTCCGCGCATTCTGCTCGACCAGCAGGATGGCGATTCCCTGCGCCTTGATGCCGGCAATCAGCCGAAAAACTTCATTCACTAACAGCGGCGCCAAACCCATACTGGGTTCGTCCAGCATCAACAAACGAGGCCGCGCCATCAACGCTCGCCCGACTGCCAGCATTTGCTGTTCGCCACCGCTCAACGACCCCGCTCTCTGGTAGCGCCGCTCGTAAAGGCGCGGAAAACGGCTGAAAATGCTCTCAAGATCGGCATCCACGCTGTCTCGATCTGTTCGCGGGTACGCCCCCAACATCAGGTTTTCCAGCACCGTCATCGTGGCAATAATCTGCCGCCCTTCCGGCACCTGTACCAGACCGGAGGCGGTCACGCGGTCGGCGCGCCAGCCTGTAATATCCGTCTGGTTAAAAACAATCCGCCCCCGTACAGGTTTGAGCAGGCCGCTGATGGCGTTGAGGGTAGTGCTTTTACCCGCGCCGTTTGCGCCAACCAGGCTGATGACCTGCCCCGGTTCCACCTTAAACGACACACCGCGCAGGGCTTTGATCGCGCCGTAGCTGACGTGTAAATCGCGCACATCCAGTAGTGACATACCGGCTAACTTCTCTCCTATCCGCCTGCTAATTCGGCGTCTTCTTCCCGCCCCAGGTATGCTTCGATAACCTGTGGGTTATGTTTAATAACGTCGGGCGTGCCGTGCGCGATGATCTGGCCGAAGTTTAATACATATATTTCGTCGCAAACCTGATGAATGAGCGACATATCGTGTTCGATGACCAGCACCGTTAGCTGCTCGTCGCGCAGCCGAAGAATCTGCTCGCCCAACTGTTCGGTTTCAATCGGGTTCATGCCGGCGGTGGGTTCATCCAGCAGCAGCAGTTTTGGCCCGGTTGCCAGCGCGCGCGCCATCTCCAGACGGCGCTGGTCGCCATAAGGCAGGTTTCCCGCCAGCAGATGCGCCATACCGGCCAGTTGAAAACGCTCCAGGAGTTGTAAAGCGGCATCTTTTAAACGCCGTTCCTCGGCGCGGAAGCGCGGCGTAAATACCAGCGAATCAAAAACTGTCGCCTGCCCGCGACCATGCTGGCTGATAAGCAGATTTTCGAGAACGGTCATTTCCCCAAATAATCGAATATTCTGGTAAGTGCGCGCAATTCCCAAACCGGTGATTCGATGGGGCGGCAAATTGTGAATTTCGCGGCCTTCAAAATGAATTGTGCCGCTGGTTGGGTGGTCAAGCCCGCTGATGTTGTTGATTAACGTTGTTTTGCCCGCGCCGTTCGGCCCGATCAAACCGACGATGCGCCCTTCAAGCACATGCATATCAACCTGATGGAGCGCCTGCAAACCGCCAAACAAACGCGAGACCTTTTTAAGTTCAAGCAACGTAGGCCGCCTCTTAAAATCGTTTATTTAACCCGTTTCAGCATCTTGGATTTTGCCTGTAACGCTCGGCTGGCCGCGTATGCGCCGCCACAGACGCTTCCAGCCATTGATGTTCACAAGCCCGCCAGGCAGGTATACAATCACCATCAGCAGGATTACTCCGTTAACGATGCCTCGATATTGTTTAAATTCGCGCAGGATTTCTGGCAGGGCTGTCAGCACGAAACCACCCACAATCGGCCCCAGCCAGGTCGAAGTCCCGCCCAGAACAGCGAAAGCCAGGATGTTCACTACCTGATCGAATCCATAATCGCCGGGGCTGATCGTTCGCGTTAGGTGCGCTTTGAGGACACCTGCCGAGGCAGCCAGGATGGCGCTGAAAATAAAAACGGCATTTTTGACATAAACGACGTTAATCCCCATCGTCGCTGCTGCCTGCTCATCCTGCCGGACGGCAGCCATTGCCCGGCCAAACCGCGAGCGGTGCAGCCGTACCAAAATATAAACCGTGACAACCAGAAATAATAAAAGCTGCCACGTCTCGGTAATTTTAGGGATGCCGGTGATGCCCAGCGCCCCGCGTGTGAGCTGTACACTTTCACCGGAGATAGAACTTGCCAGCGTATCAAAGTTTAAGATCAGAATCCGCACGACCTCGCCAAAGCCGATTGTCGCAATCGCCAGATAAATATCGCGCAGCCGCAGAACGGGCAGGCCGATTGGCACAGCCACGACCCCCGCAGCGAGCATCCCGCCGATCAGGGCAGCCCATAACGGCAGATCGTAGTTCTGCGTCAGAACGACGCCGACATAAGCGCCGATTGCCATAAATCCGGCGTTCGCCAGAGAAAACATGCCCGTGTAGAGCGTGAGGTAAATGCTCAAACCGAGGATTGCATTCACCAGCATAAGCTGGAACACGATTTCGGTAATGCCGATACTGCGGAGCAAATCCATAGGTTATCTCTCAGCTTCCCTGCATGTACCGGGAAGCGCGGCGTATCCGACCGTCAGGCGCGGGTTTGTGCGGCCTGCCCCACCAGACCTTGCGGACGGAACAACAAAATCAAAAAGAGCAGCGTAAAAACAAATGCCTCGCGGTAGTTGCTGCCGCCGGCGGCGATGCTGAAAACTTCTAAGGCAGCCACCACGAATCCACCCACCACTGCGCCCTGGATATTCCCCAGACCGCCCAGGACAATGACCGTCAGCCCCTTTAAGGCGACCGAATCGCCCATGAACGGCGTGATCGTGTTATAAGCCAGGCCGAACAATACGCCGGCGGCCCCCGCCAGCGCGCCGGCCAGGAAAAAGGTCATCCTGAAGACATTTCCAGAATTTATCCCCAGCAGGCTGGCAACTCGCTGGTTAAAGGCCACCGCCCGCATCGCCTGGCCGGCCCGCGTGCGGACGACCAGATATTGCAGAACTGCCATCAGGGTAACGGCGACCAGCAGGATGATGATCTGGATGGGTGTGATACGAACCGGCAGCCCTTCCAGCGGATCGCTGGGGATGCTGCCGAGCGGGAATCGCTGCGGCTGTGTGCCGAAAATAAGCTGGGCGATATTAACCAGCAGAATAGCTGCGCCGATGCTGCTGATGAGCTGCGAAATGCGCGGCGCATTCCGGCGGCGCAAAGGCGCAAAAGCAACCACGTCCAGCACGATGCTGATTATGCCCGAAACCACCATTGCCAGGGGTATGGCCGCCCAGACCGATACATTAAGCTGCGTAACGGCGACCAGACCGATAAAAGCGCCCCACATAAAAACTGCGCTGTGGGCAAGGTTCAGTACGCCCAGCACACTGAAAACCAGCGCATAACCCAGCGCGAACAGGCTGTATACCCCGCCTAACCAGATAGCATTAACGATTTGCTGTGTAATGTTCATGGATTAATGTGCGCCAGGTGACTAATTTGTAATCCGGGGATGGCGAGAAACCATCCCCGGATAATCGTTATTGGCGTTATTAAGATCGAATACCCTCTAGCCACCCTCACCCATCACGACGGCCAGCGGCTCGAACTTACCGCCGCTCACGATCTGCGCGATTGGGTCATGCGAGGGTTCACGATCCTCTGTGAAACTGAACACCCCCAGTGGGCTGTCGAAATCCCGAATCTGGAGCAGCGCATCGCGGATCGCCAGGCGCTGCGCCGACAGATCGGCATCTGCCGCAAAATCGGCGCAGCGGATGGCCGTTGCCATCAGCCATGCACCGGTATAAGACTGCGCGGCGAACTGATCGGGCGACTGGTCGAATTTCGCTTCGTACATTTCCACAAAACGCACGCTGCTCTCGGTCGGGTTCGGGTTGCCATAATTCCACGCGCCGCCGACGATCAACCCTTCGGACGCTTCGCCCGTATCGCGCAGCACCGCCGGGGAGTTAAAACCATTTCCTCCGATGATCGGCCCATTGTAGTCGAGCGCGCGCGCTTGCAGGATGATCTGTGTCGCTTCGGCAGCCAGCGCCGAAACCACCAGCGCATCCGGCCCCTGGCTGATGAGATTCGTCAGCTGCGCGTTAAAGTCCAGGTCGCCTTTAGCGAAAGTTTCTTCGCCCAGAATTTCGATCTCGTTATCCAACAGCGCCTGCCGGAACACCTGATAACCACTGACGGTAAAATCGTCATCGTTACCGTATAACAGGCCGACTTTTTCCAGGCCCAGAGTTTCTTTGGCCTGGGCAATCGTGCCGGGGATAACGGCAGCCTCCGGCAAGCTGTTGCGGAACACGAAATCCCCCATGCCGGTGAGTCCGAGGGCGGTATTACTCACTCCCATTACCGGCGTGCTGTTTTCCTGGGCAATCGGGTCGGCAGCAAAAGCCTCCGACGACAGCGTTGGGCCGAGGACTGCCAGCACTTTATCTTCTTCGACCAGTTTGGTCATGGCGAAAATCGCCTGGTCGCGGTTTCCTGCCGAGTCTTCAAATTTGACCTCAAAAACCGACTCGCCCAGGTAGCCGGATTCGTTAATTTCATCAACCGCCAGTTCCACCGCCTGGCGCTGAGGGACGCCGTAGACCGCAACGGCGTCGCTCAACCCGAAAATCGCGCCGATTGTGACGGTTGCGGGAAGATTGGATGGCGTTGGGCAGGACTCCCAGAAACCCACCAGAGGTTTTTCCATCTCATCCTGAGCGGTTATGACGCCGAAAGACAGAAAAACCATTAAAAAAACAAATAGGAGTGAAACGAGTTTTCGGTTCATCTTAACTTCTCTTTTCCTTAAAGTACGCCGAAGTGGAATTTCGTCGAAAAGTTTAACGCGAAACGGGCAGTCTGGCAAAAATTAAAGCGCCGCTTTATACACAGCGGCGCTTCAGAACTTCAAAGCCGGTCGAAGTGGTTAATCATCATCGTCGTCTAAAACAAGGTCTTCACCGACGAGGCTGGCACTGCTGATGGCTTCATCCACCGCTTCGATCAGCTCGTCATCCTCAGCTTTTTGGGCATCGTCCGCCAGCGCGCTCAGGATACGCAGGGCATCCCTGCCGCCGATTTCGCCCAGCGACCAGATCGCCACTTCCTGCGTTTCCCGGTCGTTTCCCATTGCGAGCCGTCCCAACAGCGGCACAGCCTCGGTTATGCCGATTTCTCCTGCCGCCCTGGCCGCTTCGTAGCGGAGTTCGGCGTCCAGGCCGTTCATCTCGCGCAAAATCTGATCGTTCCATCGCTCATCGCAGCTTCGTCCCATCGCAAAAACCGCGCTGATTTTCATCAACCGTTCCTGGCTGTGGTAGGCTTCCTCTATTGCATCAGGGACGATTTCATGGCTGCTGTTTGCGATTGCTTCCAACGCGCGCCGCCGCACGTTTAGATCTTCCTGCTCATCCGTCCACAGGTTGATGATGACCTCGTGCAGCTTTGTAGCCTGATCTTCCGACAGTTCGCCGTATTCTCCTAACAATACGAAACGACCAAGCGCAACCAGGGCTGCCGCACGCACCTCATTAGATTCGTCCCATTGGGCCAGTTCAATCAGCCGCGCCATCAATTCGGGTGATTCGTCTATCCACAGTGCCTCGACTGCTGCCGCGCGCACCTGCGCGTCCTCATCTTGCAGCCCCATCCGTCCAACAGCGGCGTAATCCAGTTCAAAGTCTGTCTCGCTGGCTTCTGCCAGTTCGCGCATCACTTTGCGGCGATACTCAGCCGATAAAGCCGACCACGCGGGTTGCAGTTTTTTGATCTCAGCCGCCGTTAGATCGGATAGGCCGTAATAGATGGCCGCCGCAACCGCGCCGGGTTCTTCGGCACGGAGCGCAGCCAACGTAACGTCCAGGGTCGGTTTTTCGACGGGTTTGGTATCGCGGTCAAAGTCCATTTCCGCTCCTCAGTTTACCGGATAAGATTGGTGACCGGGTTCAGAACATCGTTCAAAATCACAATCGCGGACAGCGAGAGTAATAACACTAACCCAACCAGATGGATCAAACCTTCCCGTTCCGGCGCGACGGGGCGTCCGCGCACGATCTCAATCAGCACGAAAAGGATTCGTCCGCCGTCCAGCGCCGGCAGCGGCAGCAAATTAAAGAACCCCAGCGCCACGCTGATGACCGCGATGAAGTTGACAATAACTTCCGGTCGACCTTCTTCGATGCTTTGCTGCAAAGCAACCCCGCCGATCTGGCTTAAACCCACGATGCTGACCGGACGCGCTTCGTCTGCCGTCAGCGCCCCGCTGACCAGTTGGGCAGGAATGCTGGCTGTCGTCGCTACCACAAAACCTACGCGCTCAAAACCATACTGGACTGCTTTATCGAACGGTTGGGCGACGCGGACTTCCTGGATGAAACCATCCCGGTAAATCAAACCGAAATCGGCATCTCCAAACGCCGGCCTGATGACGATACCCATCGCGCCCTGCCCTTCCGGCGGGTTCGTGCGCGGCGTCAGCGTCACATCAAACGCCTCATCACCGCGCTGCAAGGAGATCGTGACTTCTTTTCCCGCGTTTTGTTGAGTCAATTCCTTAAAATGGTCGAGGCCGTTAATCGGCGCGCCGTTAAAAGCGGTCACAATATCTCCAGGCTGTATGCCAGCCCGGTCGGCGGGCGCGCCCGGCACAATTCCGGCAATCTGGGCATAACTGCCGGTTTCTGTCCGGGCAGTTTCAGACGCAGGGGTGAAGGTCAGCGTAAGCGGTTCTTTCTGCCCGCTGCGCTGAATGGTGATCGTGGCCGGCTGTCCGCCCATCGCCTGGAGGCGGCTGATAAAATCATCTGCATCATCGAAGGTCTGGCCGTTCAGTCTCAGGATAACGTCACCATCCTGCAAGCAGGCCTTCGCTAACGGCGAGCCGGCAGCGGCATGGATAACCTCAACGCTGCCGCCGATTGGTTCTGGCAAGCCGCTTAAGGCAACAAACATAAACAGCACAATCGCCGTCAGAAAGTTCGCCAGCGCGCCGGCAGAAAGGAAAACAATACGCTGGAAGGGCGTTGCTTCGCTGACCGACTTGGTGGTTTGAATATTAACGCGCGAAAGCGCCTCGTGGCGATCATGTTCAACCGCCTCGTCATTCAGCGGCCTCACAATATCATCACCCAGAGGGCGCACAAACCCACCCAGCGGCAGCCAGTTTAAAGTAAACTCGGTTTCGCGCCAGGTAAACAGCCTGGTAATGCGCGGCGGAAAACCGATGCCAAATTCAAGCACCGTGATACCGGCCAGCTTCGCTGCAAGGAAATGGCCGATTTCATGGATCAGGATCAGGGGTATCAGAACCAGGAAAAACGCGATAATGCCGGACAGCGGATCATTACCCAACAGGAAGTCAAACATTAATGGAATTCCTCACAGCGAGGCGCTCGCTTAGACAATCTTGCTTTTTAAATTATACGGGCGTCTGCTTTGGATAAGCAAGATACGGAATATAACGCTCATTAACCGTTCACATCCACCAGGGCTGCCGGGCCGCCGGGCAGCGCAGCGCGCACATCCACCACACCTGACAGAGCAGATAGTTCCTGCCTTACCTGTTCGGCATCATTTTTTACGCAAATACAATGGATATTCGGCCCGGCATCCAGGGTATAACAAACCTTCAGCCCATCGGCACGCCACTGCCGGACCCGCGCCATCACCTCCAGCGTCGGCGGAAGCCAGTAAAACAGCGGCGGTCGGCTGGTCATCATCACGGCGTGCATCAGGTTGCTGTCGTGTTCGACCACTTCCGCGAAACGCTTAAAATCGCGGGACAGAATGGCCGTTTTACAGGCAGCCAATCGCTCCGCAGCCCCGGCCACCCGCGCAGCCTGGAGGTCGCTGGTATTGGCCGAGCGGTGTCCCTCTTGCGAAACAACCGTTTTATGTTCGCTGCTCACCACCGCAATGATGTCCACAAGGTCCCAGTGATCCGGCGGCGCGAAACTTTCGGCAAACGATTCATCATGCGACTGGCCGGTAAACCATTCAACGAAACCACCTGGGATCGAACGCGCTGCCGACCCTGACCCCAAGCGCGCCAGCGTGGAGAGCGCGCGTTCCGAAAGCTGAATCCCGGCTGCCGAAACCGCCGCCAGGGTGAGCGCCGCAAAGGACGAAGCCGACGACGCAATACCCGCGCCCATCGGAAAGTTATTGAACGATTCAATCTGTGCCGAGCCGGTTATGTTCAGCCGCGCGCGCAGGATATTAAGAAATGCCGAAACCCGCCTGAACGCCGTTCCTGTATCCGGCTGCCTGTTCAAAATCAGGCGGTCAGCATTCGGTTCAAAAAGCCAGGTAACGGTCGTTTGTGTATATAACCCATCCAGGTTCATACTTAAAGAGGGATTCGCCGGCAGCCGCAGATTATCGTCCGCATTCCCCCAGTATTTGATGAAGGCGATATTCGGGTGTGCGCGGGCCGTGGCGGAATGTGTCTCGCTCATAGGTTGGTATATCCCTTCTGGCTCCGGTTCAGGGGTGGAGCATCGCCGGGTCTTGATTATAATTAGAATTTGTATTGCTCCCAATCGAAGGAGTACGCTTTGCGAGCCTTGACGGGTTTGCTCAAAACCATGCGTCCCAAGCAGTGGACGAAAAATATCATCATTTACGCCGGCCTGGTTTTCGACGGTCAACTGTTCGACCGTGAGCCTTTTTTGCGTGTCACCCTCAGTTTTGTCCTGCTCTGTCTGGCGGCCAGCGCCATTTACATTGTCAACGATCTGGTTGATATCGAACGCGACCGCCAGCACCCCAAAAAGCGGAACCGTCCGCTTCCATCCGGCCAACTGCCCCGTTCTTTAGCGACGACCGCAGCCATTTTGATACCCGTGTTTTCCGTCGGCGTGGCGCTGCTCTACAGCCCGCGTTATGCAGCAGTCCTGGCGGTGTACATTGCCTTGCATATCGCCTACTCGCTCATACTCAAACATATTGTCCTGATAGATATTCTCACCATCACAGCCGGATATGTTTTGCGCGTGGCCGGGGGTGTCCTGGTAATTGAGGTAGCGCGGTTTTCGCCCTGGTTGTACACCTGTACGGCACTGCTGGCGCTGTTTTTGGCAATCGGCAAGCGCCGCCAGGAGCTTCTATCGTTGGGGGACAACGCTACCAACACACGCCCGATTTTCGATCATTATAACCTGCCGCTGCTGGACGATATGCTCCGTATTGTCACCACCAGCACGCTGATGGCCTATATTTTATACACCATCGAAGCGCCATCCATCCTGCTGGCCGGAAATAACCTGGCGATGATAACCGTGCCTTTTGTCCTGTACGGGCTGTTCCGCTACCTGTACCTCATCCACGTCAAAGGGGAAGGCAGCGCCCCGGATGAAGTCGTGCTGAAAGATCGGCCGTTGCAGATCGCGCTCTTGTTGTGGGGACTGTCATTCGTTTTTATCCTTTATGTACCCAGAAGCCTTTCCTGAATCCGTAGTTTTTACCGCCAGCGCCCCGGCAAAAGTGATTTTGTGTGGGGAACATGCGGTCGTTTATAACCAGCCGGCCATTGCCATCCCGGTTTCCGACCTGCGCGTTACAGTTCGGATTCAACGTCACCAGAGCGGCGCGCCGGGTTTGCGCCTGATCGCCGGCGACCTGGAGCGTTTCCTGCCTTCTAACGTCAGCTTCCACGAAGAGCAGGCGGTCACGGATGCGCTGGAACTGACCGTTCGCCTGGTTCTCGAAACGCTTAAATGCTCGCTGCCCGGCCTGACCGCCACGATAGAGTCTCAAATCCCGGTCGCCAGCGGCCTGGGCAGCGGCGCGGCAGTTTCTGCTGCCCTGGGGCGGGCGTTGAGCGCCGCGTTAGGAAACCCTTTGGATAACCCCACCCTGAATACGATTGTCTACGAGGTTGAAAAAATTCATCATGGCACACCCAGCGGCATTGATAACACGGTGATCGTATACGAACAGCCGATCTTTTTTGTGCGAAATCATCCTATCCAGACTTTTACAGCCGCCGCACCCTTCACGCTGTTGATTGCCGATACTGGACGCGGGGCGTTAACAAAAGTCGCGGTCGGTGACGTGCGTCGCCTGTATGAGACGGAGCCAGAACGAATCAAACCTATTTTAAGTGCAATAGGCGATCTGGTCACTCTGGCTCGCGGCGCAATCGAGAACGGTGATTTGACCCGGCTTGGCGCGCTGATGACACAAAATCATGCTTATCTTCAGCAGCTTACCGTCTCATCCGACGAACTCGATCAACTGGTGAGGGCGGCGCTGGATGCCGGCGCGTTGGGCGCAAAACTTTCTGGCGGCGGGCGCGGCGGCAACATGATCGCGCTGGTTATGCCCGAAAATAAATCAGCCGTGAGGGCGGCGCTGGTTCGCTCCGGCGCAAAATACGTATACGAAACGCTGGTAGGGTAACCAATAATGCTGACCTTTATTAAACTCGGCGGGTCGCTTATCACCGACAAGCGCGTTGAAGCGGCTTTCCGGCAGGAAACGGCTTCCCGGCTGGCGCGCGAAATCGCCGAAGCTCAACAGCAGAATGAAGGCCTGCGTTTGCTCATCGGGCATGGCAGCGGTTCGTTCGGTCATTTTGCCGCCACCCAGTACGACACCATTCACGGCGTCCGCACGCCCGACGAGTGGCGGGCCTTCGCCCGTGTCGCAACGGTGGCCGCCGAACTGAATTATCTGATGGCAGACACACTCCAGACAGCGGGCGTCCCGGTATGGCGCATTCAGCCATCCGCTTCGGCCTTAAGCCGTGATGGGGCGCTCGTCAGCATGGCGCTGGCTCCTATCCGTCACGCGCTCTCAAACAGCATCGTGCCGCTGGTTTACGGTGATGTCTCGTTGGACGAGGTTCGGGGCGGAACGATCATTTCAACCGAAACCATCTTCTTTTACCTCGCCCAACACCTGCCCGTCGAGCGCATCCTGCTGTTGGGGGAATTCGAAGGGGTATTGGATACTGACGGCGTGATTATCCCGGTTATCACAAGCCGGAATTTTGATGCGGTCGCCCATGCTCTGGGCGGCTCGGCGGGGACGGATGTCACCGGCGGCATGAAAACCAAAGTGCGCGATATGCTTTCCCTGGCACAGCAGATCGAGGGATTGCAGATACGGGTGATGGATGGCCGGCAGCCCGGCCTGTTAAGGGAGACTCTGCTCGGCAGCGCGCAGCCTGGCACGCTCATCACAAGCGGCGGTTAATACCTGATGCCAGGTGATTAACCGCCATGACGACGAGGGTGATGGCGATTCCCGGCGCGAGGCTCATCCAGGGGGCAGCGCGCAGAACAGCTCGCCCATCCGCCAGCATGACCCCCCAATCTGGCACGCCCGGCGCGCCCCCAAGCCCCAGAAAGCTGAGAGCTGCGCTGTTTAACAGATTATAGCTGAACATCACACCGGCATAAGCCGTGATCGTCGGCTGGATATTAGGCAGGATATGGCGCAGAAAAATATGGCGGCTGTCTGCCCCCATCACCAGCGCCGCCTCGATATAAAGCGCCGGATGCACTGTGATTACCGCCGAACGCACGATGCTCGCATATGCGCCAACCTGAGACAGCCCGGCGGCCAATGCCAGAGGAACCGCCCCCGTCCCAAGCAGCGTCAGGATAATCAGCGCCAGCAGCAAACTCGGAAAAGCCAGCAGTGCGTTGATGAACGACAGCACCATGCGCTCAAACCATCCCCCGGCTGCTGAAGCCACCAGCCCTAGACACAACCCGGCCAGAACGGTCGTGGTGGTGGCAAAAATGGTTATCGCCAATGTGCGCTGCCCGCCATAGAGCAGCCGGCTGAAAACATCGCGGCCAAAAGCGTCCGTGCCAAAAGGATGCTCCACGCCGGGCGGCTGCATCATTTGATCGGGGGCGGTCTGCATGGGATCGTAGGGCGCGATCTGGGGCGCAAAAATCAGGGCGGCAGCCATCAGGCCCAGCAGTATCAAAGTCCACTTCATACGCGCGCTGCTATCCGGGGGTCAAACCAGGCGTAGAGTATGTCTGCTGCCATATTCAGGAGCGTATAGGCAGCCGCCGTAAGCGCGGTAATTCCCTGAACGACCGGGTAATCCTGCTGGAGGGTGCTGTCCAGCAGCAGGCGTCCCAGGCCGGGGCGCACGAACAGGCTCTCGGTGATAACCGCCCCGCCCAGCAGGAAGCCGGTTTGCAGCGCGATTACGGTGATAACCGGCAGCAGCCCAACCCGCAGCACATGACGGCGCAGCACAAGCGCCTCCGGCAGCCCTTTTGATCGCGCAGTGCGGACGAAATCCGCATTGAGGTTTTCGCGCACGCTGGTTTCAACCGCGCGCCCGATTCCGCCGCCGGTGTGAAATCCCAACACGGCCACCGGCAGGATGAGTCCCGGCAGGCCATCCTCACCGGCGGACGGCAGCAGCCTCATCTGCACGGCGAACAACCAGATCGCCAGCGTTCCCGTCCAGTATATCGGCATGCTTAATGCAACGTTGATTATTATCCGCGCCGCCGGCGAAAAAAAGGAGTTTATCCCGCCCACGATCCCCAGGCTTAACCCCAGGACGCAGCCGGCCAGCAGCGCCCCACCCGCCAGATGTAAAGTCGGCCCAAGCCGTTGGAAAATAAGATCGGTGACGGCTTGGCCGTCGAACAGGGAGTAGCCTAAATCACCCTGTACGAATCGCAGCCAGTAGCGCCCATACTGCACCGGCCAGGGAGCATCCAACCCCTGCTGCGCCCGCCGTCCGGCGATAACCTCCGCGCTCGCGCCGCTTTGAATGAGCTGCGCTTGAACGGCATCCCCCGGCAGCAGCCGCAGCGCAAAAAAAACGAGCGTCACGGCCAGCCAGACCGTAAACAGCGCAGAAAAAACACGCCCAACCAGCCGCATAATCGTTAGCTGTCGGTCGCCGTCACAGCGTTCAAAAGGGGAAACCAGCCGTAGGAGTCAAAGGTTAGACCTTTCAGCGCGGCGCTGGCGGCGTTG
Organism: Chloroflexota bacterium; assembly: GCA_014338005.1. Lineage (GTDB taxonomy): Bacteria > Chloroflexota > Anaerolineae > Aggregatilineales > Phototrophicaceae > CFX2. Next base: position 68,205 of record QUBZ01000001.1, read on the forward strand.
AGGTTCACGTAATCCCGAATCGGCAAAATCAGCGCCTCGTCCATAATGATGCGCTGTGCCTGCGCGTACAGGCTTCGCCGGGTGTTCGGGTCGCCGGCCCGCGCTGCTTCGCGCAGGATGTTGTCAAGGTCAGGATTGCTGTATCCCGTCCAGTTGTCGGGGCTGTCGCCGAGGAAATACTGGTTCAAAAAAACCGGGTCAAGGCCGAAGCTGTAAAATGCCACCAGATTGTACTGGCCTTCTTTGACCCGTTCCAACAGCGCGCTGCGTGTCGGCACCGGTTCCAGGACGGCGCGCACGCCGATAGCACGCCATTGATCCTGCAATAACTGGGCGACTTCCGGGATTAATCCCCAGGGCGGCACGATAATGGTTACTTCCAGCTCAACACCGCCGACATCGAGATAACCGTTATTGTTGCTGTCCTGGAAACCAGCCGAAGACAGAAGGGCCTGAGCCTGTCCGGTGTCCTGGGCATACAGGCCGATCATCTCGCGGCTGTAAAACAGCGTGTTGGCCGAAAGCGGCCCCCAGGCGACCGGAGAAAATCGCTGGAACACGGTGTCAATGATGGTGTTCCGGTTTGCGCCGAACAAAAGCGCCTGCCGCACGATGCGGTTATCGGTCGGAAAACGCCGCGTGTTCATAAGAAATTGGAGCGGCTGCCCCGGTATCGTCACCGGTAAAAGCTGGATGGCGCTGTTGGCAGTTAACGCCCTGGCATCGGTCGGCAGCAGTTCGCCCATGATCTGCACCGCGCCGCTTTCGATGGCTGCCGCGCGGGTGGGTGCATCGGTAAAAAATCGAAATTCAATCATCTCGATATTACCGGTTTGATAAAACGCCGGCCCCCATTGGTAATCCGGGCTGCGCTGAAGCACGATGCGGTCGCCCGGTACGTATTCGACAAAACGAAACGGCCCTGTACCAACCTGATGAAACTGGTAGCGGCTGGTCGAGTATTCCGCCAGGGCCGCCGGGCTGGCGATACCCAGATAAACCTGGCTTAACGAGTCTAACAGCGGGCTGTACGGCTCGGCAAGTTTAAGCTGGATGGTGTATTCGTCCACTATCTCGTAGCCGGTATATGGCCCCAGCAAAAAAACAGCTTTTTGAGAGGCGGTGGCCGGGTCAACGATGCGATCAAGGTTGGCGGCAACTGCCTGTGCATTAAACGGCGTGCCGTCATGGAACGTGACGCCCTGGCGTAGTTTGAAGGTATAGGTCAGACCATCATCACTGACCACCCATTCGACGGCCAGGCCGGGGACAATAGCGGCGGTGGCCGGGTCGTGGTAGACCAGCGTATCGTAAACCTGCCGCAGCGGGATGCCGAGTTCGGACGAACTGTTGATGTGCGGGTCAATGCCGCTGGGTTGCAGCGTTAAGCCGTAAATCAAGCGTCTGTCCGATCTGGCCTGCGACCGGGAACTGTCACCCCCGCAGGCGGCCATCATCAATACCAGAACAAACCAACCCAGCAGCCCCAATACCAGCCGCATACTGTGCCTTTCCATGAGGAGAACTATGCGCTACGATTCAAGTTGAAAGTATAGCGCAGCGACCGTAAGCAAAACAGGTTATTTCGTTTTGTCCCGTTTAAGCCTGCTCACGCCACCCCAGGAAAAGGAAGAAATACATCCCTACCGCCGTCCTTGGCGGAGCATCGCCGTCGAGTCCAGCGTTTTATTCCTGACAGCCGCATTGTTGTATTTTCTGGCAAATATCCTGGGTGTGCAGATTCCCATTCGTTTTCATCTGGTTTTGGGTCTGGCGCTGGCCCTGATGCCGGCGGCTTTGTGGCTGGCCTTTTCCTGGTGGCCGGAACGTTCGGTGCCGCAGCCGCGCCGGCGTTTATTGGCTGTTGCGCTCATCACCGGCTTGGCCGCTAACGCCGTTGGGATTCCGCTGGTCGAGGAGTTTTTTCAGGTTGACCGCTGGCTGCCGCTGTCCAGCGCCATCAGCCGCATTATTGGTTATACCTTTACAGCAGGGATCGTTCAGGAGATGGTGAAGTATATCGTGATTCGTTATGCCGCCTGGCCGGATCATTTTCGGACGCGGCTGGATGGTGTGGCCTACGGCGCTGCCGCAGCCATCGGTTACGCGACCGTTTTAAATCTTCGGTTTGTGTTCGATGGCTCACCATCGCCAGATGTGGTAGCCGGGCGGGTTTTCGATTATGTTGTCTTTCATCTCGTCGCCAGCCTGATCGTCGGCTACGGGCTGGCCGAGCTGCGCTTCGGACTGCCGACTCCCCTGTTTGTCCCCAGCACCATTGCGCTGGCCGCGCTGATAACAGGCATCGCCATTCCGGTGCGGGCGGGGTTGGTAAATCCAAGTTTTGGCCTGGAAATCAGCCCGCCGAAATTTCTGTTCGGCCTGGGTTTTGCTGCCGCGCTGCTGGCTGCGCTTTCACTCGTTATCGCATTTTTGTACGACAGCGCCGAGCGCCGCGAGCGCGAGGCCGTCGTGGAGTAGCCCCGATGGCAGTCGTTGAGATCACTTCGCAGCGCGATGAATTAAGTCTGCGGCAGCGGTGGAGCGATTATATCGCGCTGCTTTTTGGCCTGTTCAGCCTTTTCATCGGCATGAACCTTCGTGACGGCGCGTTAAACGCGACGGTTGTCTACAGCAACAGCCAGGCCGGCATCCGGGCAGAATATCCTGAAAACTGGCTGATTGACGAACAGGGTAATTATATATTTCGCGTGCGCGATGTGACGCAGATCGGTTTTAAGACCACTATCCAGGTGGCGGCGCGCCCGGTCAGCGCCATCACCTCCACACGCAACCTGATTGACGCCCTCACATTAAGCCGGTCGCAAACCCTGTCCAGCTACACCGTTTTTGCAATCGAGCCTTACGTGCTGCCCGATGAGATCGAGGCGACCGCTGTAACGTATACGTTCGTCGCCGCCGAGTCGGACCCGTTTCTCCAAAGCATCCCGGTCGTTGTTGAAGGGCTGGATATTCTCACCATCTCAAGAGGGCAGGCCATTATCATCACTTTTTTGTCGGATGCGCGCACGTATGACCAGAACTACCCGCGCTTCCAACAGTTTTTGTCCAGCCTGGAATTTTGATGCCTATGCGCCGTTTGCTGCCGGTTTCACTGGTTGTTTTTCTGCTGGCCTCAATGCCGCTTGTTTACGCGCAGGAAAGCACCGGATTGGATATTGAACGCCTTCAACGCGCCACCGTATTCGTCGTGCAGGCGCGTAATGTCGGCGATGATCTGTTCGTTACCTGCATCGGTTCTGGCACTATCGTCAAACGCGACGGGCTGATACTGACCAACGCGCATAATACGCTGGTCAGCCAGGCCTGTCCTGGCGAGACGCTCATCATCGGCATCAGCAATAACCTGAACGAGCCGCCGATTCTGCGCTATCGGGCGGAAATCGCGCAGGCTTCGCCGGGGATTGATCTGGCTTTGCTCCGTATTACGCGGGAACTTGACGGGCGGTTAATCGAAGCGGGGACGCTGGCGCTGCCTTTTGTTGAGCTGGCCGATTCGGATACGGTTCAACTGGACGAAACTATCACCGTGATCGGGTATCCGGGGATTGGGGATGACCCGGTTGAGGTACGGCGCGGCACAGTTATCGGGTTTGTCGCCGAACCCGGCGGCGGCGAAAAGTCGTGGATCAAAACCAGCGCGGTTATTCCTGGGACGATGACCGGCGGTGCGGCATACAACCAGGATGGTGAGTTAATCGCTATCCCAACGACAGCGCCGCTGTCTGCCGGGGTGCTGGACACAACCTGTCAGCCCATTCAGGATACTAATTTTGATAACGCGGTGAACAACAGCGATATTTGCATCCCGGTCGGCGGTTTTATCAACGCGCTACGTCCATCCAATTTTGCGCGGCCGCTGCTTCGCGCGGCGTCTCTCGGCCTGTCGCTTGATCTGCTGAATGTGCCGACCGCTCAGGTTGGCGGCGGTGGAACGCCGAACTTCAAACGCCTGTTTTTTTCGCCTTCGGTTAATGAGGCAGGTATGCCTACGTCGGTTATTCGCAGCCTGCCGGCGGGCAGCAACAGCCTGTACCTGTTTTTTGATTACGAAAACATGACGCCGGAAACCGTCTACGAACTGCGTGTAACGACCGATGGCATTCCCAACCCCACCTTCAGCCTGGCGCCGGTGCGTTGGAGCGGCGGCACGCGCGGCTTGTGGTATCTTGGCAGCAGCGGCCAGCCCTGGCCGAACGGCGTTTATGAGTTCACCCTGTTTGCTAACGGCATCGCTGCGCCGACGGCCCGGTTGGTGATCGGGGGCGCGCCCGAAACCGTGCCGACTTTCAGCGACATCATTTTTGCCCTGTTTGATTTGCAGAATAACCCGTTTGGCAATGGTTTTGTACTGCCTACCGGCAATATTGCGACCGCCCGTTTTCTTTTTTTGAACATGGAAAATGGAACGGAATGGACATCCATCTGGTATCTGGACGGGGCTGAGTTTTCACGCCAGACGAACACCTGGAACGCCGGAGCTTCCGGCTCGGCAACCACCAGCATCAGTTCGCAGTCCGGCCTGCCCCCCGGCAGCTACCGGCTGGAACTTTACATTACTAACCGGCTGGCTGCCACCTCAGATTTTACGATTGCGGGCGCGGCGCAGGGGGCGCTGCCCGAAATTTTTAGAAACGAGCGATTTACAACCGCCGACACACCCGAAGAAGCGATTGCTTCCGCGCCGTTAAGCAGCTTCCCGGCGGGTATCGCCAGCCTGTACGCGCGTTTTGACTGGCAGCAGATCGCTCCCGGTACGCTGTGGACAATGCGCTGGACGGTGGATAACGAGATTTTTTACCAGCAAACCGTCCCCTGGAATACGCTGGAAAGCGGCCAGAATTTTCTGGTTCGCCTCAGCGCGCCGGGCGGGATTCCTGATGGAGCATACAGAATAGATTTGCTGGTGAACAACGTACAGCTTCTTTCAGCGCGCGCTCAGGTTGGCATCGGCCAGCTTCCTATTGATCCCTTTGCCCAGGCCAGCGGTGTTCAACTGCGCGGCCAAATCCTGGATGCAAATTCCGGCCAGGGCATCCCCGGCGTGGCTTTTGTGCTGATTAGCGAGGATTACTCGGTGAGTGAATTTACCTGGAGTCAAAACCAGGTGTACGCGCTGGCCGTTACTGATCGGAACGGGCGTTTCCAGATTGACCGCCCGCTTCAATTCAGTACCGAGACGGTCGAAATTGCTTACAGCGCAATCATCGCCGCTAAAGGCTACCTGCCGATCAACGCCGACGGTATCGTGGTGGATGAAACAACTGCCAATCCGCTCGACATTACCGTTTACCTGATACGCGATTGATATGGTCGCCAAACAGCGCCTCGACCTTCTGCTCCATGAACGCGGCCTGGCCCCAAGCCGCGAGAAAGCGCGCGCCATCATCATGGCGGGTGAGGTGGTGGTGAACGGCGCTGTGATTGACAAACCCGGAACGCACGTGAGCGCCGATGCGCTCATCACAGTCAAAGGCAAACCGCGTTTTGTCAGCCGGGGCGGCGAAAAGTTGGCCCGTGCGCTGGATATTTTTAAGGTTGAAGTGGCGGGGCGTGTTTGCGCTGACGTTGGCGCCAGCACCGGCGGTTTTACCGACTGTCTGCTCCAGGCAGGCGCGGCGCGTGTTTACGCCATTGATGTGGGCTACGGCCAGCTGGACTACACGCTGCGGCAGGACTCCCGCGTTATCGTGATGGAGCGCGCCAATGCGCGTTATATCGAAACTCTGCCGGAACCGGTCAATCTGGTCGTGATAGATGCCTCTTTTATTTCGCTCAGGCTGCTGCTGCCGGCAATCACTGGCTGGCTGGCGGCGCAGGCCGATGTTATCCCGCTCATCAAGCCGCAGTTCGAGGCCGGGCGCGAGGAGGTCGGCAAAGGCGGGGTAGTGAAAGATCGCCACATACATGCGCGCGTGCTGGAAGCTGTGCTGGCCTTCGCGCGCGGTCAGGGTTTTGCGCTCAAAGGCCTAACGATTTCCCCTATCAAAGGCCCTGCCGGTAATATTGAGTTCCTGGCTTGGCTTGGCTGGAAAAATGACGGCGAATCGGCGGACATTCCCGCGCTCATTCGCGGTGTTTTTGATAAATGATGCCGCAGTTACGCGCTCTATATTTCTGCATCTCTCCCACGTTATAATAGCAACCATTCAAGAACAGGTTGTCAAACGCCCATGAGCCGCGAAAATATCCGTAATTTTTCGATTATCGCCCATATAGATCACGGCAAAAGCACACTTGCTGATCGGTTGTTGCAGATCACCAATACGGTGAGCGACCGCCAGATGCAGGAACAGCTCCTGGACAGCATGGATCTGGAGCGGGAGCGCGGCGTGACGATCAAAGCGTCTGCCGTGCGAATGACCTATACAGCCGCCGACGGCCAGGAATACGAAATCAATCTCATTGATACGCCAGGGCATGTGGACTTTAATTATGAAGTCAGCCGCGCCCTACAAGCCTGCGAAGGCGCGGCGCTGGTGGTGGATGCCAGCCAGGGTATCGAAGCCCAAACACTCGCTAACCTTTATCTGGCGCTGGAGCAGGACCTCGAAATTATCCCGGTCATCAATAAAATTGATCTGCCGGCGGCGCGGCCAGCGGATGTAGCCAAAGAGTTAGAAGACCTGCTGGGCATAACAGCCGACCAGATGATCCACGTTTCCGCCAAACAGGGGATCGGCGTCCAGGACGTATTGGATGCGATTGTCCGGCGCGTTCCGCCCCCGAAGGGCGACCCCGAAGCGCCGCTGCGCGCGCTGGTTTTCGACTCGCACTACGATTCGTATAAAGGGGTGGTTGCCTACATTCGCATTTTTGATGGGCGAATCGGCAAAAAGTCTGTTCTGCGTTTGATGGCGACCGGGGCGCGTTTTGAACCGGTTGAAATCGGCGTCTTCACGCCGAACATGCAGCCCGTTGATTCGCTGGAGGCAGGTGAAGTTGGGTATGTCGCCACCGGCCTGAAGACAGTTCAGGAATGTCGGGTCGGCGATACGGTGACAACGGCCAGCGGCGGCGCGGACGAGGCGCTGCCGGGTTACAAAAAAGTTAAGCCGATGGTTTTTGCCGGCATTTATCCCACCAATAACGATGATTACCCCGACCTGCGTGACGCGCTTGAAAAATTGCAGCTCAACGACGCTTCGCTGACCTACGAGCCTGAAACATCCCAGGCGCTCAATTTCGGCTTCCGGGTGGGTTTTCTGGGGCTGTTCCATATGGAAATTGTGCAGGAACGGCTCGAACGCGAATATGATCTTGACATTCTGGCAACTGCCCCCAGTGTGGAATATCAGGTGGAACTTCATACCGGCGAGGTCATCACGCTGGAAAGCCCGGCGCAGATGCCGGACGAAAACACTATCGCCGAAATCCGCGAACCCTGGATGAAAATACAGATATACACACCGCAGGAATTTATCGGCCCCGTGATGGACCTGGTAATAAAAAAACGCGGTGAATACGTGACGACCGAATATCTGGACGCCACGCGCGTGATTTTGCACTATCGTATACCACTGTCAGAGATCATCGTGGATTTTTTCGACCGCTTGAAAAGCATCACGCGCGGATACGCCAGCATGGATTACCAGTTCGACAAATATCAGCCGGAAGACCTGGTGAAACTGGATGTGCTGGTTAACAACGAACCGGTAGATGCGCTGGCATTGATTGTCCACCGTGATGAAGCCTACCACAAAGGCCAGCGGTTGGTAAGCAAACTCAAGGAGTTAATTCCGCGCCAGTTATTCGCCGTGCCGATTCAGGCGGCGGTTGGCAAGCGTGTTATCTCGCGCGCCAATGTCAGCGCCCTGCGGAAAGACGTGCTGGCGAAGTGTTACGGCGGCGACATCACGCGCAAAAAGAAGCTGCTGGAAAAGCAGAAAAAAGGCAAAAAACGCATGAAGATGGTCGGACAGGTGGAACTGCCCCAGGAAGCCTTTATGGCTTTGCTGCGCCTGGATGAGGAGTAGCTGCCGCGCGCTGCTCGGCAATCCACGCCCGCACGGTTGATGCCTGCTGAATGGGCAGTTCGCCCTGAACGGTTAGGATTTCAAGTGCATCGGGCAGGTTTATAATCGCGCGCGCTGTGACGCCGGCTTTGGGCGCTGTTGTACCCGGATCGAAGATGGCGACTACTGTATGGATGTCCAGCCCCACGCGGCGCGCGCCCGCGATAACCCCCCCCAGAAAAGGCAGGGTTTCGGTCGTATTGACCAGCAAAACCGAAGCATGGCCGATGTTATATGCCCCGGCTAGATCATAAACGGCCTCTTTACCCTGCCCTCGGCTGTAAACCAGGGAAATCCCGGTTTCCAGCGCCAGCGCAACCCCAAACGGCACGGCCTCGGCAGCAGCGACCAACCGCTGAACGGCCAAACCCTCCAGGTGCAGCCGCGTTTCTGCCGCAATCTGTTTGAGGATTTCGGGATAAGCCGGCAGATAATCCAGATTGGTTAAAAACGGGCGCGTGCCTGATGAGTCCTGGAAACGCCCGAACTGCAACAAACCGGCTTCCATGAAAAGCCGCACCAGTTCGGCGTTCAACGGTTCTGCTCCGGCATGTCCCATTTTTCTTTTAGCATCCGCCACAGCATAGATAAAGACCACGAGCTAACCCAGGCCGCCGCCAAGTCGGATTGGCCGCCAAAACCATAAACCCGCGAGCGAACATTGCCGGGCATAAAAACGGCAATCGCCGTTCCACCTTCGCTGTCGGCGCGTTCGCGTAAATCCGGGTCGCTGACGATGGCGATAGCCGCCGCCGCGTTCGATTGTTTTTGAAGCCTTTCGGCAGCCTGTTCGGCCAGGGTGCGAATGGCTGTGGTTTCGTCCGCTCCGAGCGCAGCGCGCAAAACATCAGGCAAGGGGTAGATTTCCACAGTTTGTATGACCTGTTTACCCTGCTCTACCGCTTCGATGACCCGGCTTACCGTATCACCTATTCCCGTTTCGCTGACGGCCAGCGTCGCGCCATGTTCAAGTAAGAGGTGGACAAGCACCGACTCGATACGTTCATCATCCGTCCCGTAGATATACTGCCCGATGCGCTCCCGGATTTGTCGTTCGGTTGCCGCGATCATCCGGTCGGAATCTTCCACACTGTCAGCTTTGGCGGTAATTCTGATGTCAACCTGGCCGGTGTGGGCCGCCAATCCGACCGTCGGGTTGTTTTGTTGAAGCAGTGCTTCACCAATCAGCGAATCAAGCGTACTCTCACCGATTCCTGCCGTTCGTAACACACGCGCTTTTATGATGTCACTGCCCAGGTTAAAACGGGCGCGTAGAAAAGGAATAACGCTTTCGGCCATCAGATATTTCATCTCGCGCGGCACGCCCGGCAGGCTAATGACCACCCGCCCCTCATGTTCGACAATAAACGCCGGCGCTGTGCCGACTGGATTTTCGATCAGGACAGCATCGGCGGGTAGATATGCCTGCCGCCGGTTGTTGTCCGTCATCTGTACGCGGAAACCCGCAAAACGTTCGGCGATTTTATCTAACAAATGCTGATGAAAAACCAGGCTGCGGTCGGTGGCCTGGGCCACACCCTGGCGCGTTACATCATCAACGGTCGGGCCGAGACCGCCGCAGGTGATAACGACCTCCGCTCGTGATAGAGCGATACGAACGCATTCGGCGATTCGTTTCTCATTATCTCCCACTGATGTCATATAATACAGGTTCATACCAATATCGCGCAGCAGCCGCGCGATATGCACTGAGTTCGTGTCGGTGATTTCGCCGAGCAAAATCTCGGTGCCAATGGCGATAATTTCGGTATTGATATTCTGTGTCATAAGCTGGACTTCTTAAGCCTGTTGACGATATAACAGAAATATCTGTTATGTTACTTCAACAGCCGCCGCCCGGCTAGAACCTTTTTGAGCCGGGGCGAGAATCGAGTTAAAAAGGGTAAAGAATTTTTGGCAAATTCAGAAGATAGGTTTATAATGAAATCGCAGACAAAGAATCTGCACGCTGTAAAGCAAAATATTTGTGCAGATTCAACGAAATTCTCGCAAATAGTTCTCTTCTGCCCGGTAAATTGGTCATCCATGGAGGATAACTAGTGGCCAGTGTAACTTTCAACCATGTTTACAAGCGCTTCGGCAACACCAACGCTGTAAATGACCTTCATATCGAAATCGCCGATAAGGAATTTCTGGTTTTTGTAGGGCCTTCAGGCTGCGGTAAATCAACCAGCCTGCGCATGCTGGCCGGACTGGAAGAAATCAGCGATGGCGAAATCCTGATTGGAGATCGCGTGGTCAACAACGTTGCGCCTAAAGATCGCGATGTGGCGATGGTGTTCCAGAGTTATGCGCTCTACCCGCATATGACCGTTTACGACAACATGGCTTTCGGTTTGCGCCTGCGTAAGACCCCCAAACACATTATTGACCAGCGCGTGCGCGAAGCGGCCAAGAGCCTCGGTATTGAGCAGCTGCTTGACCGTCGTCCCCGTCAGCTTTCGGGTGGTCAGCGCCAGCGCGTGGCTGTTGGCCGGGCTATCGTGCGCGAGCCTGCTGTTTTCCTGATGGACGAACCCTTGTCGAACCTGGACGCCAAACTGCGCGTCGAAGCGCGTTCGTTCATCAGCAAGCTGCACCAGCGCCTCGGAACCACTTTCATTTACGTGACTCACGACCAGACTGAGGCTATGACGATGGGGACGCGCATTTGCGTGCTTAACGCCGGCGAGCTTCAGCAGGTGGATACGCCCTTTAATCTGTATCACAACCCACGCAACCTATTTGTTGCGGGCTTCATCGGCAGCCCGTCCATGAACTTCTTCGATGCTGTGCTGCGTGAAGAAGACGGCGGTCTGGTGGTTGAAACGAGCATCTTCAAACTGCCTACTCCCCCAAAGTTCTCCGACATGTACCGCGATCATGCCGGCAAGAAAGTGGTTTTCGGCATCCGTCCCGAAGATATTCACGATGCCGACTATCAACCGCCTGGAATTATCCCTGGCATGGTTAAAGCCAACGTGGATGTTGTCGAGCAAATGGGCAACGAAATGGTTGTTTATTTGGAATCGCAGGGGACGACTTTCATTTCCCGTATGGATCCGCGCACTCGCGCTCGTGTGGGGCAAGCCATGGACGTGGTGTTTAACATGGAGAACGTCCACCTGTTCGATGTGGACAACAAACTCTCCCTGGCTTATGAGTACAAGGTCGCCAATCACGTCAAAGCGTAACGCTTCTGGCGCTGTTAAGTTCACAGGCCGCCCGCATCGGGGCGGCCTTTTTGCTGATTGGTCTAGTTCATGAACCACAGCAGGCTTAAGCCTACTGTCGGGGGCCGGCATTCTCATCTTGTTAATGTACTAGTGTGATTTTAATCGGGGGCTACTATAATTTTTAGACGATTATTTTACCCTGTCTACCAAGCCATACCGGAGATTGGAATCGTATCGTGCAGATCACTATCTACGAGCACAAGACCGTGTTTGAAGAACTTCAACACGAATGGAATGAACTGCTGCACCGCAGCGCATCCGACCGGCTTTTTAGCACCTGGGAATGGCAGTCCACCTGGTGGGAAACGTATCAACCCGGCCAATTGTGGGTGATTGCCTGCCGCGACGATGATGGCCGGCTGGTTGGTCTGGCCCCCTGGTTCATCGAGCAAAACCCGGCACATGGCCGTGTCGTGCGTAGTATCGGCTGCGTGGAGGTGACAGACTATCTGGACATCATCATAGACACGGGTTATATCGAACCGGTTTTAAACGATCTGGCTCACTATGTCAGCGACTGCCGGGGTATGTTCGATGTCATTGATCTGTGCAATCTGCCGGAAGACTCTCCGGTCTATCTCCATTTTCCAGACATCCTTACACAGCATGGTTTTGCCGTCACCGTCAAACAGCAGGAGGTTTGTCCGGTCATTAAACTGCCCGGCGACTGGGATGTTTATCTCGATTCGCTGGATAAAAAGAACCGCCACGAGCTGCGCCGCAAGCTCCGCCGCGCCGATGCCGGTGATGTGAGCTGGTATATTGTTGGTCCATCACATCAACTCGATGAGGAGGTGGAGCGTTTTCTCACGCTGATGGCCGCCAGCCACCAGGAAAAAGCAGATTTCCTGCAAAATCCTCAAAACCTGGAATTTTTCAGGAGGATTGCGCCGGTCGCGTATCAAAATGGCTGGCTGCAATTGAACTTCCTGACCATAAACGGCCAAGCAGCGGCGACCTATCTGAATTTTGTCTACAACCGCCATGTGCTGGTCTACAATTCCGGCTTGCTGCCGGGGGAATATGGGCATCTCAGCCCTGGTATTGTCCTGCTGGCCTACAATATTCGGCACGCCATCGAAAACAATGCCGTTGTGTTTGACTTTCTACGCGGAAACGAGGTTTATAAATATCGCATGGGCGCGCAGGATACGCGCGTTTTTATGCTGAGGGCTTCATGACCGTTCGACACCTGGCCGTATTATGCGTGCATACCAGCCCGTTAGCGAGCCTGGGCGGAGACAAAACCGGCGGCATGAATGTTTATGTGCGCGAATTCGCTTTGGAGTTTGCCCGGCGCGGTATTCATATTGACATTTATACCCGGAAGACTGCCCCCGAAATGCCGGCAGTTGACCACAGCCTGGGCGAAAATATCCGGGTTATTTATGTTCGTTCCGGGCCGGAGCGGCCCCTAACCCCGGATGAGGTGTTTCCCTACCTGTCACAATTTACAGCCGGGGTGCTGGCTTTTTCCACTGTCGAGAACATCCGCTACGACGCGATCTACAGCCATTATTGGTTAAGCGGTGTAGTCGCCTATCATCTGCGAGAAGTCTGGGGGATACCGTTTGTCCAGATGTTCCATACCCTGGGACACATGAAGAAGCGCATTGCGCGCAGCCCGGATTCCTCGTTAACTCCTGATATACGGATACACTATGAAACCAAAATCACCGGCTGGGCAAACTATATCATTGCTGCTACCCCCGCTGAGCAGTCTCAGCTTCTGTGGTTGTATCGTGCCGACCGTCGCAAAATCGTAGTTATTCCGCCCGGTATAAATACAGAGCATTTTCGACCACTGCCATCAGAGCAGGCGCGTGAACGGCTGGGCATTCCGGCGCATCAAAAGGTGCTGCTTTTTGTCGGGCGTATTGAGCCGCTTAAAGGCGTGGATAACATCCTGCGCGCGCTGCATCTCATCTATCAGGCCCGACCTGATTTGCTCGATGATGTGCGCCTGGTGGTTATTGGCGGTGACGTGACCGATTCAAACAACTACGAATTGGCGCGCCTGCGACAGATGAGTGAGCAGTTTGGTCTGTCCCGCATTGTTGAGTTCGTGGGGGCGAAGGGACAACACCTGCTCCCCTATTATTACGCTGCGGCGCTGGCGGTTATCATGCCTTCGGACTACGAGTCATTCGGGCTGGTCGCCCTGGAAGCAATGGCCTGCGGGGTGCCGGTTATCGCCTCGCAGGTCGGCGGGCTGGCATTTCTCATTCAGGATGGAAAAACCGGATTCCTCGTCCCCGTGCGGGAACCCGCCGCTCTGGCCGAGCGTATTGTATTTTTGCTGGATAACCCCCAGTTTCGCCGGAGTATGGGTCAGGCTGCTGCCACCCTGGCGCAGTCTTATAGTTGGTCGGCAATTGCCGACCGGCTCCTCTCAGTTTTCGCCGGCGTCATCGAGCGACCGCGGCTTACCCACCATAAGCGTTCGGGATATTAGCCACCGCTGCGGCGATGTACGGTTCTTTTGACTGAATCTCGATGGCTTCTTCCTCGTCCAGAACAACCTGCCCCCGGTAGTACAGTACATCATTAAACAGATCGTAACGGTAGCGCCGGCTGACCCATCCATACTGTGGATGCTGGAAGGCCACATCAAAAACGATTGCTTCTTCTTCCAGCATAATTTTTTCGTCAAGTATCCAGACCGGCGCGAATTGTTCAAGATGCGGTTTGGCTTTACGGTCGCGCTGTGCGCGCAGGTTGTTTTGGGTATCCATCTCGCTTTTTGCTCCGATTTTTCCGTGTGATGAGGGTTTACGATTACCGCATTGTATTGTAACGATTTCATGGCCGCTTCGACAGGGTTTTAGCACAGATGGTTTTCTGTGATGACCCGGCCTAGTTAGGCCGTAAATTTTGAGTATAATTCTCACGCTGCGAAGTGAGTGTTTTGAGGAGACTGTGCCGTTGCGTGAAATCATTCGTGTAGCCTGGGAACGGCTGAAAGTGATTTCGGCTGTTGTGGGTGAAGCGCAGGCGCGTGGAATTGCCACGCTGTTTTATTTTACTGTTCTCGCTCCTTTCGGGTTGGCGTCCCGGCTGCTCAGCGACCCGCTTCGCCTGCGCCCTGACCGGGCGAGCTGGGTGGGGCGCGAACCCGTTTCGAATGAACTGGATGCCGCCAGGCAGCAAGGTTAGTTTATGTACATACTGGGCATTTCCTGCTTTTATCACGATTCGGCGGTGGCGCTGCTCAAAGACGGCCAGTTAGTGGCTGCTGCGATGGAAGAGCGGTTCTCTCGCAAAAAGCATGATAACGGCTTTCCCCATAAGGCGATTGAGTTCTGCCTGCAAAAAGCCGGCATTCAGGGGGGCGACCTCGATTACGCCGTATTCTACGAAAAGCCGCTGGTGAAATTCGAACGCATTCTGCTGACCACGCTGAACACATTCCCAAAATCCGGCGATGTCTGGCGCGATGCGATGACAACCTGGCTGAAGGAAAAACTTTGGATCAAAAACCTCATCCAGAAAGAAGTCGGTGTGCGTTATGACCGCGTGTTATTCTGCGATCATCATATGAGCCACGCGGCCAGCGCGTTTTTTGCCAGCCCCTTCAGGGAAGCGGCAGTGCTGACGGTAGATGGTGTTGGCGAATGGACAACCACAACACTTGGCACGGCAACCAGCGTTTGGGACGGTGAAACGTCTGGCAGTTCAAACCAGATTACGTTATTTCAGGAACAGCGATTCCCGCATTCATTGGGGCTGATGTATTCGGCCTTTACAGCCTACCTGGGATTTCGCGTCAACAACGGCGAGTATAAAGTGATGGGTATGGCCCCCTACGGGGAGCCGCGTTACCTGGACAAAGTGGAAAAACTGATAACCGTCAACTCTGATGATGGCAGCTTCCACCTTAACATGGATTATTTCAGCTTCCACCATTCCACGCAGCACACCTACAACCGGCGTTTTATTGACCTGTTCGGCGAGCCGCGCGCGCCCGAGTCGGAGTTTTTCACGATGGCGACCAATCCTGAGCGCGCCGCCGAAAAAGCCGCGATGGATGCCAATCAGCATTATGCCGATATCGCGGCCAGCATCCAGCGGGTGACGGAGGATACGCTGATCGCTATCGCCCGCTACCTGCACCGGCGCACGGGGATGAAAAATCTGGTGATGGCCGGCGGCGTGGCGCTGAATACTAAAGCCAACTACCGCATTCTCTCCGAGACGCCCTTCGATGAAATTTATATCCAGCCCGCTGCCGGCGATGATGGTGGCGCGCTGGGCGCGGCGCTGTGGGCTTACCATCTGGTGCTGGGGAAACCGCGCAGTTGGGTGATGCCCCATGCTTATTGGGGGCAGGAATACAGCGACGCCGAAAGCCGCGCATTTCTGGATTCAAAAGGTGTCGCCTACGAGTCGTTTGAAGATAACGATGATCGGCTGCTGGATGTTCTGGCCGATGCCCTCACACAAAAGAAGGTGATTGGCTTTTTCCAGGGGGCTTTCGAGTGGGGGCCACGTGCGCTGGGCAATCGCAGTATTCTGGCCGACCCGCGCAGCGAGGAGATGAAAGAGGTTGTCAACACGAAAATCAAGTTTCGAGAACCCTTCCGCCCCTTCGCACCGGTCATTTTGCGCGAGCGCGCACCGGAATATTTTGACTATCCCGACGTGGAAAAACACGAAGCCCCACGTTATATGCTGATGGTCAGTCCGATCAAACCGGATAAGCAGGATCAGATTCAGGCCGTTTGCCATATGGGAACCGGGCGCTTGCAAACCATCGAGCGCGAAACGAACCGCCGGTATTACGGTGTGGTAGAGCGTTTTGGGCAGGCGACCGGCGTCCCGATTGTACTCAACACGTCGTTTAATTTACGCGGCGAGCCGATTGTCAGCTCCCCACGCGACGCTTTTAACACTTTTAGCAACAGCGACATAGACATGCTTGTATTGGGTTCGCTGCTGGTTCGCAAACCCGCGTAAGGAGGTTTTATATGCGTGACTTTCTGGCCCGTATGGGTATCCTCGGCGAACTGCTGACCTTCCTCTGGAAGCGCAAGTTATACTGGCTGATTCCGATGATTGTCGTACTGATTATCTTCGCCGTGCTTATTATTCTGGGCAGCAATCCGGCTACACAGCCGTTCATTTATACGCTGTTTTAAATTGAGGGCTGCCGGATGGATAGAACATCACTGACACTGCTGATTGTGCTGGCACTGATCGCCGTTTTTTGCGTGCCGCTGGCGCGCACTTCAAGCCGCCGTGACAAAATATACGGCGGCGCTGCCGCGCAGATTTTCCATTTTATCGGGGCCGCCAGTTATGTGGGCGTATTACCCTCGGCGCTCTTTGGTTCGTTTCTGGTCGGCCCGTTGGAACTGGGTATCCCGCTGGCGCTGGGTTTTCTGGGCATCACACTGGTGTCGCTGCTGCTGTATGCGGTGTTCGAGCAGCCTGTGAAAGCCAAACGCCAGCCGGCAAAAGATCAGGGCTGGACGGCGGAGGATGCTTTAAAGTCCGGTCTGTGATGTTTTAGCCTTCGATTACGGGTTCGCGCCTGTCCTCTGTCCGCGTCTCAGGCATCGCCGCATCAAAACGCCGGTGTTCGAGTATAATACGCACCGAGCGATCATAGGTCAGGTAATTCCAGGCCCAGTTCAGAAAAACGCTCATCTGGTTGCGGAAGCCCATCAGCCAGATGAGATGCAAACCAAGCCAGGCGATCCAGGCAGCGAACCCGGTTAGCTGCACGCGGTAAAAAAGCCAGGCCACTGCCCGACGGCGGCCAATTGTCGCCATAATGCCCCGGCCATGATAACGAAATGGCTGAAGTTCCAGCCCTTTCAGCCGGCACAGGATATTCCTGGCTGCCAGAATACCCTGCTGTTTTGCTACCGGAATCAGCATGGGGTAAGGCTGGCCGTGAAGGTCTTCCAGGTAAGCCATATCTCCGACCACGTACACATCATCATGTCCCGGCAGTTCCAGCGTGGGCAGCACCGGCACGCGCCCACTTCGCTGGAGTTCAACACCCAGCATTTGGGCAGTCGGTGATGCTTTAACGCCTGCCGACCATACCAGCGTGCAGCTTGGGATGAAACGCCCGCTCTTAAGGAACACGCCTTCTTCCGTCACGTTTTCCACTGTTTCGCCAAGCATCAGTTCCACGCCCAACGACTTTAACTGCCGATAGGCAGCTTTTTGCAGGCGTTCCGGGTACGTTCCTAACAAATGATCTGCCGCTTCAACCAGGACAACACGAGCCGTTAAATTCTGCGCGTCGGAGAACTCCTCGCGTAAGACGTGGTTGTACAGCTCGTACAAAGCGCCGGCTGTCTCCAACCCGGTCGGCCCGCCGCCAACAACGACCAGCGTGGTCAGGGCCCGACGGTAAACCGGGTCTTCCGTCCATAACGCGCGTTCAAACAGCTTCAGGATGTGGTTACGCAGGATAACTGCATCGTTCAGGTCTTTTAGCCCAAACGCGCGCCGCGCCAGATCACGGCTGCCGAAGTAATTGGTCACGCTTCCGGCGGCGACGATCAGATAATCATATCGCTCGTGTCGTTCCTGGCCGTTTGTTTTGACGGTGATGTATTTGTCGGCGCGGTTAATCGCTCTCACCTCCCCTAACAGAAAGCGCACGTTGGGTTTGTTTCGGAAGATGCCGCGTGTGGGATAAGCAATATCGCTTGGATCGAGCGCGCAGGTCGCCACCTGGTACAGCAGCGGCGTGAAGGTGTGGAAGTTCTGGCGGTCAATCAGCAAAACGTCTACCGCCTGTTTCGCCAGTGTTTTTGCCGCATACAAACCACCAAAACCGGCGCCGATGATGACAACTTTCGGGCGCATATCCCACTCTCCCTGATTATGCTTATCATTATCATTATAACTCATTTGTGAAATTTTGCACGATATACTCAGCAAACACTCATCCAGAACGGACGTAACATTCCCATCGGCTGGCATTTTGATTACAATCAGGTTTGAATTCGATTTGAAATTTTAGAGCGGGTACATATGGACGAGCTAACCAGCGCCGAGCAAGTCGTTCAGCAGGCAACCCAGTTAACCGCGACCAATTTGCGTAAATTGGTCGCCGAGGCCAGCCTGCACGAAAACACCTCTCATGTATCCGTTCCTGAGAGCGAAGAATTAATTGATCTCATATCCCAGATTCTGCCGGCAGGTAATGTTGTGGGGTTCGTTTTTAACGGTCTGCTCAACGTCAAAGAGCGCAAGCTGCCTGCCGCCGAGGGACGCGCTTATTTTAATTCTTTGTTTAAAGGGCTGGCAATCGTTCGGAACAATGCTTTTTATCGCATGATGTTCGCCGGCCCGGCGACCGTCCTGGCCGGTTTTACTTTTTTGCTTCAGCTCGCCGGCGCCACACCGGAAGACTACCTGCCAGAGGGGGCATGGCAGTTTTACGTTGAATTTGGCCTGCGTGAGGATGCCGCCCGACACAACACCGAGACTATCGGCTTCCAGCAGGCGATCAAGCCGATGCGTCCTGCTCCATCGGAGGCCGAACAGTTGACCGCCTGGGTATTGGCCGCCATGTGGCTGATTCGTGATTATCATTATCTGCTGGGGAGCGTGTGGGAAGAAAATGTCCGCCTGGCGGTGATGGAGCAGACAACCGGCCTACCCCGGCTGCACCGCACCTGGGAAAAAATACGCCCCTTCAAAGTTCCCGATGCCCTGTCACGGCAGATCAGCATACCGGCTTACCGCCGCCAGCGATTCGACAGTTTTTGTGCGGAGCAGCTTGCCCAGGTCGGCAGTGAGCAGCGCCGTCGTTTTGAAGAAATCTGGAATGACCCTGCGCAGCAGGCGCAGCGTGCGGCTAATATGCAGGCTTATATCAGGCAGCTTTCAATTCTCTCGTACCTTGAGCCGGGCGAATACAGCGAACAGCGTGTGCCTATCCGCAGCGCCGATCTTCATGTGGGGATAATCCACAAAGATACCTACTACCTGCTCAAATTCGTTGACCCCACTACCCCAACTGCTCAACCGCTCATTCATGCTCAGGTCGAATCCCTGCTGCGCGTTAAGGAGCATCGGCCCGCCCAGGCCGACCGTCTTCTGCTTGCTGCGCCGCGTGCCGCGCAGCAGGATTTACGCCGGCTGCTTGGGCAGGCTCAACAGCAGCTTAAGGCGCTGCAAACGGCGCCGGTTCTCATCAATTGGGATCAGACTTCGGCAGCCCAGCCGCTTAATACCATCCGGCGCGGGCGGCGCGGAATCGGCGATCACGCTTTGACAATCTTCCGCACGGACAGCAGCATGGTGTTCGACTTTTCGCACATCTATTTCGACGGCCCCTGGGCGATGGCAACTGCCGAGATGCTGACCAATCAGGCGATTTATTACATCGAACAGCGCGCCCATACGCTCGGTTCGCGCCCGCATCTGGAACAGCCGGTCGTGTTGGACTTAAGCAGTTCGCCCAGGTTGGAGCGTATGGCTCAAAAACTATCGCCGCCGGTCAATTATCTCAGCGCGGAAGCATCGGTAAATATCGCGCCGATAACCGATCTGCGGCGGTTATTAATTCGTCGTACTCGTCCGCCCATTCAGCTCACGGTTAACGATCTTCTGGTTTTGCACCGCGTGATATTCAATCAGCGTTACAAACCCGGCATTCGCTTGCAGCGCACACTAGACGATCTACGTAAAAAACCCGATGGTAAAAATCTGGCGCGTCTGGTTGAAGATATGCTTGTGAATTTGGGGCAGTCCAACCCCTCGCTTTTAATACCGATTGACGCCACCCACACCAATCCAAAAGATCGTTTGTTTCCAAGCACTTTCCGTAATCCGTTTGTGGACTTTTTCCCCATGCACGAGGAACTGCTGCGCCTGCTGAATCTGGTCAGCAGCAAAACAGCCAGAAAGGACGAAGCGGTTCACCTGTTTCACAGAGCGCGTGCCGATTATGTCAGTATGCTGGATGCCTTCAGCCGGGTTATGCGTCGCTACCGCCAGATCGCTATGGACGGCCAGAGTATGAGTACCACCGCCATACGGCTGATCGCCGGGCTGCCCGGCTCGATGCAAAAAATGATGGATGACATTCCGGGACGATTTGCGTTTATCAATGAAGCGATCAAAGGCGAGGAGGTTTTCAGCAATGTCGGCCAGGTGACACCGGGTTCATCCATCTCGCGTTTTTCCAGCGCCAAAGATGATAACGACAAAAAAGTGCTGGTGTGGGGTATCATGACCGATAATCACAACCAGCTGCGTATTACCCTGCGCGATTTTCGCCCGCCGGTGATCGCCCTGGCGCAGGCCGGATATGAGACGGTCGCTCAGGCTGTCACGCAGGATTTTCTCGACCGTTTTATGGATGATTTGCTGACCTTCGTCGGAGAGGTTCATGCCGTGCTGGCCGGCCCCAAAGCCTAAAGCTGGCCGTTGGGAATGCGGCTCGAATCTGGCGCTTAATTAATGTATGATTGGCGTTAATCAAGCGAACTCATCACGGCAAAGGATAAATGAATATGCCCCGCGCGCTGTTAAGCGTTTACGATAAAACCAACCTGGTGAAATTCGCCTCGGCCTTGATCGAAATGGGCTGGGATATCGTGGCTACAGGAGGTACAGAACAGCTTTTACGCAGTTCTGGTGTTACCGTTGTAGCGGTCGAAACCCTTACGGGGATGCCGGAGATGCTGGGCGGGCGCGTCAAAACGCTGCATCCCGCCGTCCACGCTGGTATCCTTGCCAGGGATAAACCGGAAGATCTGGCGAGTTTGCAGCAGTTTGGCTATGCGCCGATTAATATGGTCGTCTGCAATCTCTATCCCTTTCAGGAAACCGCTTCACAGATCGGCATCACGCTGCAAGACGCCATCGAACAAATTGACATCGGCGGCGTAACGCTGCTGCGCGCGGCGGCCAAAAACTTCTTTCATACGATTGTGGTCTGCGACCCTGAAGATTATGCTAAAGTGGCCGCCGAGCTAAAAGCAACCGGCAAGGTTGATCTGGCGACCCGCCGCAAACTTGCGGTCAAAGCATTCGCTCATACCCGCGACTACGATACCGCAATACACGCCTTTTTATCTCAAGACGTTGTTCCCAGCCTGACCCCCACCGACCTACCCCAGCATCTTTCGTTGGGGATGCAGCAGGTTGAGGTGCTGCGTTATGGTGAGAATCCTCATCAACCAGCCGCTTATTACAGCCGCGTTGCCCGCTCCGGGCCGCTCGGCGGCGCTTTGTTAGGCGGCAAGCAGCTTTCGTACAATAACATTCTCGATCTCGATGCGGCCTGGCGGGCGGTGAGCAGTTTTTCCGAACCAACTGTCGTCATTGTTAAACACCTCAATCCAATCGGTGTTGCCAGCGCATTAACACTCGCGGAGGCGTACCCGCTGGCGCTGGCTGCCGATGAAGTGTCGGCGTTCGGCGGGGTGATTGCCGTTAATCGCCCGGTTGATGATGCTTTCGTAAACGCGCTGGGCAGTCTATTCGTGGAGGCGATTGCTGCTCCGGGATATTCCTCATCGGCGCAGGCTCAACTGCTGGCCGTTCGTAAAAACTGCCGCCTGTTGAGCGTCCCGCAGCCGTTCGCAGGAAACGAACTGGAAATTCGCAGCGTGCTTGGCGGCGTGCTGGTGCAAAGCGCCGATACTGGCGACCCCGAAGCTACCACGCTCAAAACAGTCACCGAGCGAATGCCGACACCCGAAGAGTTAGAGATGCTCCAGTTTGCATGGAAAGTTGTTCAGCATGTTCGATCTAATGCGATTGTTCTGGCGAGGGCAAAGGCAGCGGTTGGCATCGGTGGCGGGCTGCCCAGCCGTGTGGATTCAGTGCGTTTGGCAGTTGCTAAAGCCGGCGATCGTGCTAAAGGCGCGGTGATGGCATCCGATGCGTTTTTCCCGTTTGCCGACGGTATTCAGGTGGCAGCAGAAGCCGGCGTAACGGCGGTCATTCAGCCGGGGGGATCCATCCGTGATAAAGAGGCCATTCAGGCCGCCAATGACGCAGGTATGGCGATGATTTTCACCGGCGTCCGTCATTTTCGCCACTAAGCCGCCCTGGATTGAGGCTTGAAGGCTTATACTGCGCTTGCTATAATTTGTGTGTTGTTGCCACCTTAGCTCAATGGCAGAGCAAACGCTTCGTAAGCGTTAGGTTGTGGGTTCAAGTCCCACAGGTGGCTTTGTGAATGCCCGCAACGAAAACCCGTTGACGGGCATTTGTCTTAGTTAAGGAGCGCAGCATGACCAGCGAACTACGCCCGGTGACGATTGCCGTTGTTGGCGGCACGGGCGCCGGAAAGACCACCATCTCAAATGCTATCCTGGATCGCGTCGGCAGCCACCATATTGCCTACATCCCGCACGATGCCTACTATAAAGACTGGCAGGATATTCCGCTTGCACAGCCGGATATACGCAATTTTGACCATCCCGATGCCCTTGATACGCCCGTGATGATCGAACATATCAGGCAGCTTCAACAGTGGCAGCCGGTCGAAATTCCAATCTACGATTTCACACGCCACCAGCGAACCGGTCAGTTCCAGCGTGTTGATCCACAGCCGATCATCCTGGTTGAAGGCATTCTCATCCTGTCGGAACCGGTCCTTCGAGAGCTTTTCGACATTAAAATTTTCGTGGATATTGATGCCGACATCCGCTTCATCCGGCGGTTGCAGCGGGATATAGCCGAACGCGGGCGCACGGTTGAATCGGTCATCAATCAGTATCTTTTGACGGTGCGCCCAATGCACTTACAATTTGTCGAACCCAGCCGCCGGTATGCGGACGTTATCGTTCCTGAAGGGGGATTTAACACCGTAGCGATTGATATGGTGGCCGACCGCATTCGCAGTATGCTGCGAGATCGTCAGAATCGCCCTTAGGAGCTGCTTAATCCACCGTCTTAGCTTAACTTGCTCCTATCCTGCAACACCTATATAATCGGGAAAAGGTGCCAACGTGCAGTACTGTCGGCGGTTGAGGTATGGTAATGACTCAGGTGAATATAAACGGACAGTTTTCATCTGCCGATCGTCTTCTGCTTTCCCTGTTGAAAGGTATTGTTGATCCCCTGTTAATCCTCGATGACCGCCAGCGTGTGGTGCTGATGAATACCGCAGCCGAAGCTGTTTTTGGAGAAACGTCTGAGCGTGCTGCCGGACACACGTTGAAGGAAATCATCACGCAGGCCGATGACCTGATTGCTCTGCTAGAAGACGGCAGTAAAACGCTCAATGAATGGGTGAGCAGCGACAATAAAACCTTTGCTCCGCGTGTTGAGGTCATACGTGGGGACGGCGGACAGGTTGAAGGATGGATTATGGTGCTGCGGGACATCACGCAGTATAAAAAGCTCAATCGCAACCAGAGCGAATTCACCCGCATTGTATCGCACGATTTGCGCTCTCCGCTGACTTCGATGCAGGGTTTTGCCAGCATGTTGCAGCTTGGTCTGGTCGGGGAACTAAACGAAAAGCAGCTGCATTTCGTCAATAAGATACTGGCCGGCATCACCCAGATGACGGCGCTGGTAGATAACATTCAGGATGCCGGACGGTATGATCCTGAAACCGGCTTTTATGAAGTTAACCGCGCGCCCTGCGATTTGGGCGAAATCGTCCGGCGTATCATTGAGAATCATCTTGTTCCGGCGGAGAAGGAGCTGGATATTCAGGTCAAAGTGGCCGAAGACCTACCGATCATTAATGCCGACACCAACATGCTGGAACGCGCGATCATCAATCTGGTAGATAACGCCATCAAATACACGCCCAGCGGCGGCTCGGTGAAGGTTGAGGTCAAACACGCTGGCAATCAGGTGTTGGTCATGGTCAAGGACAGCGGCCTGGGCATCAGCCCGGAGAACCAGAAACATCTATTTGAGCGCCATGTGCGTATTCCGCGTCAGGAACATAAAAAAATCAAGGGCAGTGGTCTGGGGCTGTTTATCGTTCGGAGCGTGGCGCAGCGACATGGTGGCCGCGCCTGGGTAGAAAGCCAGGAAGACAAAGGCAGCACTTTCTACCTCAGCATTCCGCTTGAGGGTGCTAATCTGGTCGCACCGCAGGCATGATTTTTCCGAACATCTGCGCTATTATTATGACCCCGCACAAGCGGGGTCAGTTTTTTCAGGATGCGTGGATATGTCCATACAAATTTTATCGGAAGAGGTTGTCGCGCAGATCGCGGCAGGCGAAGTCGTTGAACGCCCGGCATCGGTGGTTAAGGAACTGCTTGAAAATGCCCTGGATGCCGGCGCCGGACACATTCGCATCGAAGTGACAGGCGGCGGACGACAGCGTATTCGGGTCAGCGATGACGGCAGCGGCATGATACCTGATGATGTGCCGCTGGCGTTCCACCGTCATGCAACCAGCAAACTGCGGACGGCAGATGACCTGTCGCACATCACAACCCTGGGCTTTCGCGGCGAGGCGCTGGCGAGTATCGCCTCGGTAAGCCACCTGAATATTGTCACCCGGCACACTGACTTTTCTGCCGGGACGCTTTTGCGCTTGCGGGGTGGGCAAATCACCGAACACAAGTCGGTCGGCGCGCCCGTCGGCACGGTTATTACGGTTGAGAATCTGTTTCACAATACCCCGGCGCGGCTTAAATTTCTAAAGAAAGACAGCACCGAAAAACGGCATATTGCATTGATCGTCTCGCGTTATGCGATGGCTTACCCGGATGTGCGTTTTGTGCTGGAACAGGATGGGCGCGAGATATTTCGTTCCAGCGGCAGCGGGTTTCTGGGCGATGTGCTGGTAGCGGCGCTGGGGCTGGATACTTTCCGGGATATGGTCGAAATCAACACCGAACATTCCGGGCAGTCCATCCGCGTTTATGGTTACACCTCTGCGCCGAACCTCCATCGTGCCGATCGTACTCATATCACGCTGTTTGTAAACGGGCGCTGGATTCAGGATACACGGCTGGCTTATGCTGTAACCCAGGCGTATCACACGTTTCTGATGACCGGACGCTATCCGGTATCCGTGCTGCTGCTGGATATACCGCCGGAGGAAGTGGATGTTAACGTGCATCCGACCAAAGCCGAGGTGCGTTTTAGAGATGGCGATTCGGTGTTTGCCGCGCTTCAACGCGCTGTGCGGCGAGCGATCATAGACCTTGCCCAGACGCCGGCTGTGCGCGGCGGCGATTACACCGGGCGCGGTCAAGCGACCGAATGGGGACTGGATGACAGCCATTTGCAGCTAGACCTGAGTCTCGATCTGGAGACGCCCGGCCAGCACACGCGCCACCGTTTTTATTCTCCGGCTGAAGGATCGCCGGACGCGACGGCTGTTCCGGTCGGTCCTGGCGCGCCCGCACGCCCGCGCACGCTGCCGATACTGCGGGTAGTCGGCCAGATCGGCGCGACTTATATCGTGGCGGAAGGGCCGGCGGGCATGTACCTAATTGACCAGCACGCCGCACACGAACGTATTCTCTATGAGCAGTTCATGGAGGAATACACTCGCCAGGAGCAGGCGGCGCAGTACGCGCTCTCCGCTCAATCCATTCATCTACCGCCGGTGGAGGCGCGCCTGGTCGAAGAAAATCTGGAGGTTTTACACAGCATTGGATTCGCCCTTGAACCGTTTGGGCCGAATACTTTTGTCATCCGCGCCGTTCCTGCCCTGCTTGCCAACCAGCCGCCGGGTGATGTGCTGGCCGCGCTGATTGAAGACCTAGAGTCAGGCACAAAACCGGGACAGGCTTCTATTGAGGAGCGTATTATCCAGCGCGTCTGTAAACAGGCCGCCGTCAAAGCCGGGCAGATTCTCAGCTTTGACGAAATGCAGGGTTTGATTCGACAGCTTGAACGCTGCCAATCGCCGCTGACCTGCCCGCATGGCCGGCCCACCATGATTCATATGACCACCGATCAACTTGCCCGGCAGTTCGGGCGTCTGGGCTGATTTTAACGACTCTGCCACGAAAAACTGCGGATTTCCGGCGCGCCGCCGATTGGCCGGTACACGCTTTGCTCGTTTGGTGTGGCGATACGAACCGTCCACTTTATCAAATGGATTTGCCCATCGGTGGGGATCATCTCTTCGGGCAGCGGCAGAGACGTATTTTTTGTCACCTGCCGGAACACCTGCCCGGTCGTTTCATCGGACACCTCTACCAGATAAACTTCTTCCGGCCTAAGCACGCCTGTACTCACCCATTGCAGGCTGAAGACGCCCGGTGGAGCGATGGCATCCTGGGGCGGATAAACCAGCATTGGCGCTTTGTAGGTCGGCGTCAGGGTTGGCGTCTCGCTGCCGGAGGGTGTGGGCGACAGCGTGGGTGTTGGTGTGGGCGCCGGCACTTTCAAAACCTGACCAATTTGTAAAGAAGGATTGCAGCTTGGACCACCGCTGGGAATTTCGAAGTTGCAGCCAAAAATGTTCACTTCGGGGTTAAGAACGGCCAGCACCTCAATGGTGGTGTTAAGCTGTTGGGCGATGCCGATGAAGGTATCGTTCGGCTGAACGATATAATCGTTAATGGATGCATTGCCCGGCAGCGTCACGACCGGCGCGGCGGCGGCGCTTGTTGCCTGAGCAACAACGGCGGTTGCATCATTCCCCGGCGTGGGCGTGGCCGTCTGCCGGGGAATAAAGATGACATTACCGGGTGGGGGCAAACTGTCGGCGTTCCGAAGGTTATTGAGCGCCACCACGTTTGAAATAACGCTGCCCGGCCCAACACTTAAATCGGTGTAGCCGTAAATCTGGACGATAGTGATGAGCGAATCGCCTTCTTTGATAGTGTGTTCATATGGCCCTGGAGTAACGGTTGGTGTCCAGGTTTCGGTCGGCGGAGCCGGCGTGAACGATGGCATCGGGCTTTCGACTAACGGCTCAATTACCGCCGTTTCCGCAGGTGACGGAGTGATGCTGGCTTCGACGGTTGGCGTCAGCACTTCAACAGTAGGTGTTGCCTGAGGCAGCGGCGTGAAATTGCAGCCCGCCAGGAACGAGATGCTGAACACGGCTAAGAGAAGCGGTTTGCTTTTCATCTGCTATTTTTTATCCTCTCCGCGCCCCTGCCAGGTGAACAAACGCGGCTCAGTGGTGAAATACGGCGCATCCGGGCGGTCGTTATCCACAACGCTTACTGTCCAGATAAAATCGTGTCGTATGGAGTCCTGGTTGTGCCATTCCTCCGGCACGATGAAGTAGAGTTCGCGCGTTGTGGCGGTGTAAACAGCCTTTGCCATCTGGTCTTCAACCCGAATAAGATATACCTGCCCTGCCGCCAGAGAGCCAGAAGTTACCCAGCGCAGGGTGACAAGTTCGCTGCTTCGGAAGAAAGCGCGGTCGCTGGGACTCAGCGGACTGGGTGCGTTAAAGGTCGGGGTCAGTGTGGGTGTTGGCGTTTCGCTGCCGGATGGTGTAGGCGACAGCGTGGGAGTCGGCGTGGGTGCAGGTACACGCAGGCGCTGGCCGATGTAAAGCTGGACAAGACAGTTTGGCCCTCCTGATGCAGAGCCAAAATCGCACTGCGAGAATGTAACCTCCGGGTTTAACTCCGACAGAATTTTTAGGTTCGCGCCGTAAAAGTATGCGATCGAAAGGATGTTTTCATCCGCCTGCACCGTGTGCCACATAACGCCCGGCAAGAGCGTCTCAG
Source organism: Chloroflexota bacterium (assembly GCA_014338005.1). Lineage (GTDB taxonomy): Bacteria > Chloroflexota > Anaerolineae > Aggregatilineales > Phototrophicaceae > CFX2. The sequence continues at coordinate 96,087 of QUBZ01000001.1, forward strand.
TAGGCGGCGGCCCACCGCCTGGCACACGTCCAGGTTGTATGCTGCTGGCAAGCGCCACCGCGCCATTCTCTTCATCAGCTTCCGAACTGCTTTCGTCTGTTGGTATGGCGTTCGGGTCAGGCGTTGAGGTCGGCCAGGGAACCTCAATGGATTGGCCGGGCAGAATCCGCGATGGATCGTCCAGATCATTTAGCTCGGCTACGATGCTTAAAATCACGTCGTAGTGCCGGTGACCGCAGCGCGCGACGATGGCATATAAATCATCGTTCGGCTGTACCTGCTGGATGCACGGCCCTTGCGTGGGTGTCGGTGTGTCGGTTGGTGTAGGCAGCGGCGTCGGCGGCGCAGGCGTTACGGTCGCCAGGGCGAGCGTTGGTCGCGGCGTGTTGGTTGTAATCGCCAGCGGGCTGCTTATCGGCACGGGTGACAGCGATGATGGCGCGCCGGTTTGTGATAATGAACCGAACAGGTTGATACCAACCAGCACTACAGCACCGACGCATACCAGGGAGCTTAAGACGATCAGGCCGCTGAGAAGATAAGTAGCCCCACGCCAGCGCAAGTTTTTCTCGGCCAGGTCAGTCTCACCATACTGATATGTATAGCCGGCTGGGGCGGGTGGTTCAGCTTTATCACCCCCGGCGATGGTTTGAACGCGCGCCAGCGTTGCGCCGCAAGTGCTGCATACGCTGGCGTTGCGGTGGTTAGGCGTTTCGCAAATCGGGCATAGTTTATAGGCCTGGGCCAAATCCCTGTCCTCGGTTGAGTTCGTAGTATGAATTTGCGGATTTTATTATAGCGGAAGCCGATTGGCAGTCCTAGCGCGCATCCGTCCCACTGATTTGCAGCCGGGTGGAAATAATCGCATCGTGAATGATTTTTTCCGCCGGAACAACTGCGTTTTGAAAGATAACCGCATCGCTTATGACGGCATTCCGGCCAATGCTGCATCCTGATTCGAGATAGACGCGCGGCCCCAAACGCGCCCCCTGCCCCACGCTGACGTGGGGGTCAATGCGAACGGGTGGGATGATCTGTACGCTTCCCGGAAGCTCGCTGAGGATGTGACTGTCCTGCTGGTCATCCAGAAAATGACGATTTAAGGTCAGCAGGTCATAATCCGTTTCTATGGGCAGCGTCCAGGCGGTTTCGGCAAGCGCGGATGTGCCGCCGGACTGGAGGTACAATCTGGCGATGTCGAGGAACTGATTGGTGAAGACGCTGGTATTTAAGCGCAGACTGCTGAGATACTGAATGAACATGTCGCCGCAGACGGCCATATTCGCCAGCAAAACCGCATTTTGACCTTCAGTAACTTCCTGTGTGATTCGCCTGATTGTCTGGCCTTCGACGGCTGCAAAATAGCTTGTCCTGGATTTGGACAGACTTAACGGCGCGCCGCTTAACACAAGTCCGTCATCAGGATGTTTAAGCAGCCGCTCTGGAAAATTGGAGTGAACGAAGGTATTGTAGCTGGCGAGGATAAACCGGGTTTTTAGTCTTTGAGTTAACTGTGCCAGCGTGCGCGTCAGGCTGCTGCTGGCGGGTTGCAGTACGAATTCAACCTGGACATTGGGCAGCCATTGTGAGTTTAAGTAGGCGGCGACCGAACCTTCGTCCTCGCCTACTACCACGATGTAGTGCTGGATACCCGCTTTGTAAAGCGTTTCCATCGCACGCAAAACCAGGGGTTTGCCCAACACTGGCAGCATGGCGCGTGGCCGATTGTAGGCCAGTTGGCTCTGGTGGTTGGAATTACCGATTGCCAGAATGACGGCGGGTAGGGGCGACACATGATCTCCTTGCGATGTGCAGGATGTGACGGGTGGGATTATACCATACCGACTGACTTGCAGCCTAATGCTTACTTCAGGGGTTTCTTGTTATAATAAACAGTTGAAGGTTAAGCTTACCAAAGGTGCGACGGATGACATCGGCGAGTAAACGCATTGTCACTTATCATATTGCGCGTTTACAGGATAAAAATCCCCAGGTGCGTCTGAAAGCGATCAGCGAGCTGCTGCTCCTGGCCGATCCTGATGCGCTCGACGCGCTGCGTGCGGTATTTGAAACCGACCCTGATCTGGAGGTGCGTAAAGCCGCTCAGGAAGCCGGACGCGCCATCTTTTTAAAGATGAAACAGGAAGAAGAGGTTAACAAATAAACAAGCGGGGATAACCATCGAACGATGCTGATGTCTCTCCCCGCTTATCCTCGGATTGATCGCTTACATGGCGTTTTCCCCACAGAGTGTGTTGATTCTCTCTGTTATTCGATTGAAACCGGCTTGCAGTTCGTTTAACCGGGCGCGTTCGCGTTCAACGACTTCCGGCCTGGCGCGGCTGATGAAATCCTGATTATCCAGCTTTATCCTTGACCGCGCGATTTGTTCTTCCAGACGGGTCTGTTCGCGGCGCAGCCGTTCACACTCCGCCTGGATATCCACCATACCGGCCAGCGGCAGATAGATGGTTACATCGCCAATGATGATGGATGCGGCCTGGTCAGGGGAAGAATGATCGGTTTCCAGTATTTCAATCTCATGCACGTTACACAGGCGCGCGAAGATATAGCTGTACTGTTTTAGGATGTCCCGGTGGCTGCCCGGCGCGGCCAGAGCCTTAATACGGCGGCCTGGGTCAACTTCATACTCGGCGCGTGTGTTGCGAATGCCGCGCACCAGATCAGCAATCAGGTTCATTTCGGCTTCGGCGTTTTCGTCGAGATAAGCCGTGTTGGCCTGCGGCCATTTTGCAGTGATAAGCGCCTCGCCTTCGTGGGGAATATACTGCCACAAAGCCTCGGTCACAAACGGCATAAACGGGTGCAGCAGGCGCAGGCAGGTATCCAGCACGTACACCAGCACACGGCGCGTTTTTGTTTTGGCCTCGTCGTCGCCTTCGTAAAGTGGATGTTTGCTGACTTCGATATACCAGTCGGCAAACTCGCCCCACAAAAATTCGTGAATCTGGCGTCCAGCTTCTCCGTACTGGTAGATGTCAAACAGATACTGGACGCTGCCAACCAGCCGATTCAGACGGCTGGCGATCCAGCGCGAAGGTAAATCGAGGTCAGCAGCGGGCGGCATCCCTGCCGGCAGGTCGCCGTCCAGATTGCCGGTAATAAAATTGCCGATCTGCCAGATTTTATTGACGAAGCGCCAGTTTGCCTCCACGCGGTCGCGGTCCAGGTTCAGATCGTTGCCGGGTGTACCGCTGGTAACGAGTGTAAACCGCAGCGGGTCGGTCCCATATTGATCCATAATCTCCAGAGGATCAATGGTGTTGCCCAGCGTTTTGCTGATCTTTCGTCCGTATTTGTCCCGAACCAGGCCGTGTAAATAAACGGTTTGGAAAGGCACGTCTCCTGTGAACCAGATACCGAGCATAATCATGCGCGCCACCCAGAAAAACAGAATGTCGTAGCCGGTTTCCATCATGCTGGTTGGGTAGAAGCGTTTTAGGTCTGGCGTCTGTTCCGGCCATCCCAGCGTGCTGAAGGGCCACAGCCCGCTGCTGAACCAGGTGTCCAGCACGTCTTCTTCGGGCGTCCAGCCATCCCCTTTCGGCGGTGTTTTACCCACATATATTTCGCCGTTTGGCCCGTACCAGGCTGGAATACGATGCCCCCACCAGAGCTGGCGGCTGATACACCAGTCCTGGATATTTTCCATCCAGTGGTAATATACCTTCTCGAACCGCTCCGGTACAATTTTAATCCTGCCTTCGCGCACAGCGGCGATAGCTTTTTCTGCCAGGGGTTTGGTTTTAACGAACCACTGCGTGCTAATGAGCGGCTCAACCACTTCGCCGCCGCGCTGGCTGCGCGGCACGATCATGGTGTGATCGGTCACTTTGATGGTCAACCCCACCGCTTCCATGTCTGCCCATAGTTTCTCGCGGCAGGCGAAACGATCCAGCCCGGCGTAGGGGCCGGCTTCTGCATTCATGGTAACATCCCGATTCATCACGTTGATGACCGGCAAGTTGTGCCGCTGGCCGATTTCGTAATCGTTAAAATCGTGGCCCGGCGTGATTTTTAACGCGCCTGTCCCAAACTCGCGGTCAACATACTCATCGGCGATGATCGGAATGGGCCGGTTAAGGCCAGGTACGTAAGCGGTCTTGCCGATCAGATGTTTATAGCGCGCATCTTCGGGATGCACGCAGACTGCCGTATCGCCCAGGATTGTTTCCGGGCGTGTTGTGGCGACTGGAATATGTTCCCCGCCTTCGACCGGATATTTGAAGTAGTACAGCTTGCCCAGTTCCTCGTCGCGCTCGACTTCGAGATCGGAAACAGCGGTCTGTAAACCTGGACTCCAGTTCACCAGTCGGGGGCCGCGATAGATCAGCCCATCCTCGTAAAGGCGGACGAACACTTCCTGAACGGCGCTCGAAAGGCCATCATCCAGGGTGAAACGCTCCCGGTCCCAGTCGCAGCTTGCGCCCAGGCGGCGGTGCTGGTTTTGGATTGTGCCGCCATATTTTTCCTTCCATGCCCAGGTACGCGCCAGAAATTCTTCACGACCGATTTCCTGGCGGCTGGTTCCCATATCCCGGAGCATTTTTTCAACCTGTAACTGCGTGGCGATCCCGGCATGATCGGTTCCGGGAACCCACAGCGCCGCCTTTCCGCGCATTCGTTCGTAGCGGATCATCAGATCTTCGATGGAGGCGGTCAGCGCATGGCCGATGTGCAGCGCGCCGGTGACGTTTGGCGGTGGCATACTGATGACAAATGTTTCTGCCTGGGGTGAAACAATCTCCGGCTTGAACCAGCCATTTTTCTCCCACCAGCTGTAGATGCGCGGCTCTGTCTCGGCAAAATCGAACACTCTGGGCATTGGTTTTGTCATATGCTGCTCCTGCTGAAAAACAAAAAACCCTTTCGTCCAGACAGACAAGGACGAAAGGGTATCCCTCGCGGTACCACCTTGTTTCCCCGGCAGCAAAAGCCGAGGCACTCTAAAGCGTTAACGGGCTTACCCGGCCATGCTTACTGTGCTTCAGCAAGGCAACTCCTGGGTGACGTTCGACGAAACGCTGCGAGCGAGCTTTCAGCCCAATGACTCGCACTCTCTAACGCAGGGAATTTCGCTTACTCTCCCATTCGCGGTTGTTGGCATATAAGATTGCGCGTAGTGTAACATAGCCCCGGATGCGCGTCAATCCTGCGTCCGTGCTGCAAATTTAAAGATTACGATCATTGCTTGCACCGTAGATTCTTTCGTGCTAGACTGTCAACAATACTCGTTGAGTAAATTAACCCGAACCCAATCATGCCTGATAAGATACTGATTGTAGATGATGATATAGACAGCCTCAAACTCATTGGCCTGATGCTCCAGCGGCATGGTTACGAAGTGATCGCTGCGAATGCCGGTAATCAGGCCATCTCCAAAGCCAGCAGCGAGCATCCTGATTTGATTATTCTGGATGTGATGATGCCGGATATGGATGGTTATGAGGTCTGCCGCCGCCTGCGCGCGAACCCCGACACCCGCCCGATACCGATTATCATGTTCACGGCTAAAACGCTGGTTGATGATAAAGTCGCCGGCTTTGAAGCCGGTGCCGATGACTATTTGACTAAACCCACACACCCGGCGGAGCTGGCGTCGCGCGTAAAAGCTATGCTGGCGCGCAGCGTTACGCAGCGCCGCCCGGAGCCGGCTAAGGGTTTGGCGATTGGTTTTGTGGGGGCTAAGGGCGGCGTAGGTACGACCACGCTGGCACTGAATGTGGCGGCGGCGCTGGCTTTGGCAGGGGAAAACCCCGTGCTGGCAGATTTCTGTTTAGGGCATGGCAGTTTAGGTCTGCTGCTGGGTTTTGGTCATTCTCATGGTATGGCGAATGTTCTGAGCAAACCGACCAGTGAAATCCGCCCATCCCTGATTGATGGCGAGATGGTGGTTCACCAGTCGGGTTTGCGCGTTTTGCTTTCGTCCGCCCGTGTTAAAGAAGCGCAGTTAAACTATTCATTTGAAGCGGCTGTAGGGGTGGTGCGAGCGTTAAAAACGATGGGGCGGCCTGCTATCTTTGATCTTGGCAGCGGTCTTTCTTCTATCACCAGCCGTCTTCAACGTGAGATGGACCAGATTGTAATGGTGCTGGAGCCAAATCACGTCGCTTTAACGATGGCGCATGAAATGCTTCATGAGTTAGAACCCGATGGTTCGCGTCGTGTTCATATTGTGGTGGTTAATCATTCGCCATCCAGCCTGCAAACCCCCTGGCATGAAATTGAGCAGGCGCTTGGTCAGGAAATTCGCGCGATTATTTCCGCAGCGCACGATCAATTGTATCAGGCTACAAAAACATCCGTTCCCCTGGTTATTTATCAGCCAAACGCGGTATTTTCCAGCCAGATTATGAAGTTTACCGAGGATTTGAATATGCGCGTGAAGGCTGAGCCGGGCGGCGAGATGCTCCTCTGAAAAATAAGACTATTTTAGATATTGTGATGAATTCAGAAGCGATTCGTTCTGCGGCAGATTTACTTAAACAGTCGAGTTTCGTTGTTGCCTTCACGGGTGCTGGAATCAGCACGCCTTCGGGGATTCCTGATTTCCGTAGTCCACACTCAGGACTGTGGAATGATGTAGACCCAATGGCTGTTGCCAGCGTTCATGGGTTTCGGCAAAACCCGGAAGCGTTTTACGCCTGGATTTATCCCCTGGTTCGGCTGACAATCAATGCCAAGCCCAATCCGGCTCATGAGGCGCTGGCTCGCCTCGAAGTGTTGGGGAATCTGAAAGCCATCATTACTCAGAATATTGATATGCTGCACTCACGCGCGGGAAATACGGTTGTTTACGAACTGCATGGTCACATGCGCGAGGCGACCTGTGTTCACTGTTTTGCAGTTTACCCGGCAGAGCCGCTGATCGCTCAGTTTTTGAAAGATCATCAGGTGCCGCACTGTCCTTCGTGCGGCAGCGTGCTTAAGCCGAATGTGATTCTGTTTGGCGAACAGCTTCCAATCCGGCAGCTGCTTGCTGCCCAGGACGCTGCGCGCAAAGCTGACGTGCTGCTGGTAGTCGGCTCCTCGCTGGAGGTTGCTCCGGCCAGTGATATTCCGGTTCTGGCAAAAAAATACGGCGCGCAGATTATTATTGTGAATTTAGAGCCAACCCCGCTTGATTCGCTGGCGCAGATTGTGATTCGCGCGGATGCTGCCGAGGTTCTTCCGCAGATTGTGGCGCATATGGAGGTTAGGGTATGAACATTGCTGCCGATAGCAACCATACAGCCTCTATGCTGGCCCGGTATGAGCGCCTGATGGACATCAGTATGCAGCTAAACTCCACGCTTGACCTGGCGTCCCTGCTGCGTAAGATCATCTCAGCGGCTAAGGAGCTGACCAATACCGAGGCTGCTTCTATTCTGTTGATTGATCCAGGAACGGGTGAGCTGCGTTTTGAGATCGCCTCAAATATTAACCCGCATGAGATTGAGAAGATTGTTGTTCCGATGGAAGGCAGCATCGCCGGCTGGATTGTAACACACGGCGAGCCGCGCGTGATCGAGGACGTAACCAAAGAGCCGGGCTGGAGCAGAAGCGTTGACGATACGATTGAATTTCATACTCGGAATCTGCTGGGCGTCCCCATGCGTACACATAAAAAAGTTATTGGCTGTTTACAGGCAGTCAATAAGCTTGGTACGGGCAAGTTTGATGAGGACGATATAACGACGCTGACTGTTCTTGCCAGCCAGGCGGCTATTGCGGTTGAAAATGCCCGGTTATTCCAGCAGAGCGACTTTATCGCGGAGATGGTGCATGAACTCCGCACGCCGCTGGCTGCATTAAAGGCCAGCACGGTGCTGCTGCTTCGACCTGATCTCCCGTCTGCTCATGGCCGCGATATTGTTACGACTATGCAGAACGAAACGGAGCGTTTGATCCGGCTGACGAGTGAGTTTTTAGATTTGGCGCGTCTGGAGTCAGGGCGCACGCGGCTTGACCTCACCCGGTTTGACCTCCGTGAGCTGCTGTCAGAAAGTGTAGAGGTCGTTCTACCCCAGGCGAATGCTAAAGGTGTTGATATAGCTATCAAGTCGGAGCGTTTCACGGTAGCAGCTGACCGAGGCAAGGTTAAACAGGTTTTGCTCAATCTGCTGACGAACGCGATTAAATATAACCGAGAAAATGGGCATATTATCATCTCGGCCACCGAGGTTGAGAACCAGGATAAGCCTTTTGTTCAGGTTGCTGTCAAAGACACCGGCTTTGGCATCTCTAAAGAGCATCAGAAGCATATGTTCGAGAAGTTTTTCCGGGTTGCCGATACCGCTGGATTCACACAGGGTACGGGTTTAGGTCTGGCAATTGCCAAACATATCGTTGAGGCGCATGGCGGGCAGATCACCCTGGAAAGTGAAGCGGGTGTAGGGTCAACCTTCTTTATCACCCTCCCTCTTGCTACCCGCTAAAAATCGAGCAGAATTTTCAGCGCACCAGGTCGTGCCGCGTGCTGTAGGGCCTCAATAATTGAGTCGAACGGGTAACGCGCTTCGATCAAAGCGGTAACATCTACTAATCCCATTTTTAACAGGCGTATGGCGCTTTCAAAGGGTCCGCACCGGCTGCCGACGAGCCGGATTTCGCGGACTGCGATCTGTGTCAGGTCGGCTTTGGGCAGGCCGTTATAGGTACTTTTGAGAATCAATGTTCCGCGCGGTTGGACAAGCCGGAGTGCATCCTCAAAACCCTGCGCCTGCCCGGTGCAGTCTATAATAATGTGGAAACTTTCGGCGCGCGTCTCTGAGTATGCTGCCGCCGGTATACCCCATTTTTCCAGCAGTCGTTTTTGCGACTCTCTGCGTGTGATGCCGATTACTTCCGCGCCGGTCAGTCTCAGCACCTGGGCGACCAGCAGCCCTAACTTACCCAGACCGATAACGGCTGCCCGGTCGCGCGGCGAGATATGCACCGCCTCGGTTATTTGAAGGGCAGCTGCCAGCGGCTCTATAAAAACGCCCTGGTCATCGCTGATCGTGTCCGGCACGATGTGTAAATTTTGAACAGACAGCGCCAGATAATCGGCAAAGGCGCCGGGATGACGGCGAATACCAACCGTCCTGCGGTTGCGGCACTGGCTGGGGATACCGCGCCGGCAAAAATCGCAGTCCCTACAGGCAACATTGATTTCCCCCACCACTCGCTTGCCGAGCAGATCAGTTGGGCCTTGCTCAACTGCTGCGACAAATTCATGGCCTGGAATGCCGGCGAAGTCGTACATTCCCGCAATCAGTTCCAGATCGGTATTGCAGATGCCGGCCCGCCGGATTTTGAGTAAAACCTCGTCTTCTTGCGGTTCTGGAAATGGTATGGCCGTCTGGAGGCTGGCCTGGTTGTTGTCATATACCAGCGCGCGCATAAATACCTAAACCTCGGCGGTCTGGAGATCGTGCCGCCGGTTGACAAAGGGGATTTCTCCCTTTTCCCAGGATACCAGCAGAGGGACAGCGATGAAAATAGAGGAGTACGACCCGGTGAGCAGCCCGGCAAACAGGATAAAAACGAACTGTTTGATGCTCTCTCCGCCAAAAAGCATGATGGCGATGATGACGAAAAAGACGTTAATCTGGGTTGTCAGCGAGCGGTGAATGGTTTCCAGGATGCTCCGGTTGACGATAGTTTCATACGGCTCGCCCAGGAACTTGGGGATGTTCTCGCGGATTCGGTCAAACAGAACGATGGTATCCTGAACGGAAAAACCGACGATCATCAATACGGCGGTCAGGAAAAGTGCATCCACTTCCCAACCAAACAGAAGCCCCATCAGGGACATAACAGCAGAGACGATCAAAACATCGTGCAGCATGGCAAGAATCGCGCACACGCCATATCGGAAAGCATCTGGCACCTGCCGGAAAGCCAGGATGATAAACCCTGTAACGATGGTTGCCGCCACCAGCACCGCGACAAATGCTGCCTGAGTAACTTCCTGCCCGATGAGGGCTGAAACATTTTCTACGCGCAGCGCATCACGGTCGAGCGGTGCCAGAATTTCCAGGCGTTCCTGAATCTGGCGGGTTTCCGCCTCATTATGATAACCGGTACGAACCGACCAGCGATTCTGGCTGCTTTCCCCAAGCTGCTGAATCAGTGGGTTGTCGTCGCCAAATTCGGTAAAAACGGCTCGCAGGCCGGACTCGTCGGCGCCGGCCTCTGTAAAACGCAGCTCGTAGATGCTGCCGCCCTCAAAATCAATGCTCAGGCGGAACAACCGTCCGGTTGTTGCCGCCGAGTAGAGCATGATGAGGATGCCGGGGATGATAATCAGCGAGGAGAACAAATAATACCAGCGGCGTTTTTCTACGATGGTAAACATCGTTCATGACTCCTTTAGGTTAGACGCCCATCAGCCATTTGCGGCTTTCGGCGGGTTTTTTGAAGATAGGCAGCAGAATATGCAGGAACGTTCGGGTTACAATGATGGCTGTAAAAAGGTTGAGCGTTAAACCTAATGCCAGGGTAACAGCGAATCCGCTGACGACGCTTGCGCCTGGCGTCTGACCAAAGAGGAATAATACGCCGCTAATCAGGATGGTTGAAATGTTGGAGTCGCGGATGGAGTTCCACGCCCTTGCAAAACCCTCCGTTACGGCGCTGTCAATGGCCTTGTTAGCGCGCAGTTCTTCGCGCATTCGCTCAAAAATCAGGATGTTCCCATCTACTGCCGAACCGATGGAGATCAAAAAACCGACGATAGCCGGCAGTGTCAGGGTGATAGGAATCAGTTTAAAGAGCGCCAGGTTTAGCAGAATAAACACTAGCAGCGCCAGGCTGGCTGCTACACCTGGCACGCGGTAGTTGATCGTCATGAATGCCAGGATGATGAATACGCCAATCACACCGGCTCGGATGCTGAGATTGACCGATTCCTGGCCGAGTGTTGCGCCTACAGTTTCGCTGCTGATGACTTCCAGCGGGATGGGCAGCGCGCCCGAACGCAGTTGCAGCGCCAGGGTTTTTGCCTCTTGTTCGGTGAAGTTTCCGGTGATGACTCCGCCGGTATCCAACTGTGCCTGAATCGTCGGTGCAGACAAAACGATGCCGTCCAGGACAATTGCCATTGGCTGCCCGATGCGCGAGGCGGTGAAGGGGCCGAAGATGCTGCCGCCCGCTGGCGTCAGTTCAAACTGAATTTCCCAACGACCATCTGTCCCCAGGCGTGCGGCGGCAGCTTGCAGCCCAGCCCCGGTTATAACCGTCTCAAAGGGCTGTCCGGTGGCTGGGTTAAGCAGCGGTTGTTCTTCACTCGCTGTTGGTTGTTCGTCGCCGTTTGTGGGTGCGACAGGTGTGGCATCGGGGCTGTCTGTTTGGCGCTGCTCCTGGATGATTACCTGTTCAGTGGTGAGGATTTTTCGCCCGGTTAGCTGTCCGACCTGGGCGCTTAAACCGCCGAAATCCACAAATTCCAATAAAGCTGTTCGCTGGATGGTTTCGATGGCCTGCTGAGGGTCTCGCACACCCGGTAGTTCGACTAGGATGCGGTTGTTGCCCTGAAGCTGGACGGTGGCTTCCCCCACCCCCAGAGCATTTACACGGCGGGAAACGTTGTTGGCTGCCGTTCGCAAGTCTTCTTGTGAGAATGTTCCCACTGGGAGCTGTGATTGCAGCAAAACGCGCAGCCCACCTACGAGATCAAGCCCTAGGCTTTGCTGAACATTCAGGCTGATGTCGCTTTTGCCGTCCCTATCGCTGTCAATGTGAATACCCTGTGTGTCGGGCAGTGCGACCCATACACAGAATATGGTAAGCAGCAGAATAAATATCAGCCAGCGAATATGGCTATTCATGTGGCGAGTAACCTTTCTCGGTTATGTTGCTCGGCGTGGCACTTAATGCTCCGGCAGATGCTCTTCGTCAGTTTTGATCCGCATATCTCTTTTCAGGGTTTCGGGGTCGTAGGGCTGCACCAGGGCTGCGGTCACAAGACGGATGGTGACACCGTTGGCAATTTCAACATGGGCGATACCTTCGTCAGTTTCAATTGAGATGATTTTGCCGATGATGCCTCCATAGGTTATGACTTCACTCCCAATACTGAGGTTTTGGATGTATCGCTGGCGTTTTTCAAATGCGCGCTGCTTGGGGAAGATCACCATTGCCCAGTATGCGCCAAGCGCCAGTGCCATAATGAATGCGAGTAGCGCAAACTCTTGCATGTTGGCTCTCGCCCCCTTATCTCTGGTTGGAACGGTTGCTCATTATAGCACTACGCCTGTAACTGGCAACTGTCGGTAGACGATTGTTTGTCTGGACGCTAAAATAGCAGGATGGTCTACGGTTCGCGGGATGTGTTTAAAGCACGCCCTGAGCGCGGGATACTGTCATGCCGAAAAAATCGCTTTTCTTGCTGGTTATTGCAGTTCTTTTGGGGCTGCCGCTTCTGCTGGTTGATGCAGGAGATCGTGTACTTTCAAACAATCGGGGTGATGAGAGTGCGACCTGGTTTATCACCGGCGAGCCTACTTTGGTGATGAATGGTTTTGATCTGACGCCGTTAAATCTGCCACTTCCGGCGGTGATTGACCGTGTGAGTCTGGCTGTGCAAACGGCTGTCCCTGGAGCTACGGTTGAAGTTGTCGTTTACCAGGATGCGAATGGTGGTTCGCCGGCTGATGCGGTGCTGGCTGGCCGTACGCAGGTTGTTATCAATCAGCCGGGTGTGTTCACGGTAACTTTCCCGACGCCTGTTTCTATTACGCAGCCGGTGGTCTGGATAGGTTTTTACCTGCCGGTGGATTTTGTCTTTTTGGCGGATAAATCAGGCACATCGGTTTTAACCTACTGGGCATGGACGCCGGGGGGGCGTTTTGATGTGGCTAATCTGGCTTCTGCTCAGGTGTTAGGCCCGGCGGATGGTACGGCTCCGGTGAATATCAATATGGGCGGCATCGCTCGTATTACAGCGGAAATCAGCAGTGTGGTTGCGGGTACGCCGCAAACGGTTACACCTGGGGCGACTCCCCTGCCTGGTACGCCGGGGCCGGTGATTACGCAGATTATTCCTGTCGAGAGTGTGGATTTGAGTGTGTTGGGGCCGTATTCTCCGGCTTGCGAAACTCTCTATAAGGATGATGAAGATATTAAAATTACCTTCCGGGGTGAGTTGAATATCGTTTGTCAGGCGATCTGGCCGGGTTATGCGCCGCCTTCTCCGCTGGGCTTTTCGCGGAAAGAACTTCTCTACGATCTGATGTTTTTCGATGCCAATGGGGTTATTACCGGTAGGCTGCCTGAGGCGGTTACGCACTGTATTCAAGCTAATCCGGTGGATATAGATATGGCGGTAGTTGGTGCTGCTTATGGTGCGCCCAGGCGGTGGGAGCTGCTGCCTACTTTGCGCGTTGGAAACTTTATTTGCGCGGAGGTCTGGCAGGGTGGGAATTTGTCCTACTTCATTCCGGGTGTAGAAACACCGACGCCGACACCAACTGCTACGCTCAAGCCGTGAGGGTTCTAAAACAATGCGTGTTGAAACGAATTGGAAATTGGTCCGCCGGAATCGCCGTCTGGCGAACTTCCTGTTTTTTTTCAGTATGGCGGTTTTGGTGGGTGGTTTTATCATCGCTAATTCTCAGTTGATGAATCCATCGGCAGAGATGGATGATCTTTCGCTGCTTGTCGCTTTGATTTTGCCCTGGGTAGTGCTGCCTGTAGGTTTTATAAGCACGCTGGTTTCGGTGCGTATGACTAACCTCTGGATTCGCAAGCCGCGCCCGGAAGATGTTATTCGTGAGGGGCTGAAGGGAATAAACAAACGCAGCGTCCTCTATAACTATTATCACTTTCCCGCGCGCCATGTGCTTATCACACCGTTGGGCGTTTTCGCTATGATTACCCGTTATCAGGACGGTTACTTCGTGGTTGAGGGCGACCGATGGAAAACACCTGGTGGCGCTCTGCGATGGTTAATGCGCTTGTTCCGTCGTGATGATGTCGGTAATCCCACTGAAGAAGCTCTTGATGCGGCAGCGCACGTGAAAAAGCTGCTGAGTTCCACCGCGCCTGATATACAGGTTCAGCCGTTGATAATCTTCATCAGCCCGCGTGTGCGTGTTGATATTCAAGACCCAACTGTGCCAGTGTTATTCGCAGACAGCAAGCGCGACCCTAATCTTCGGGATTACATGCGCGACTACGCGCGCCGGCAAGCTCCTCAGGAAAATAGCGACACAAAAGCTAAGAAGAAGGCGAAATCCGGTAAACCCTCAGTGCCTCCATCCGACAACGGGGTAATTTCTCCTGAGGAGCTTGCCGAAACCCTTGACCGGATAACATTACGCTCAGGCCATTGATGATGGCGAGAAAATATGCATCGGCTGCGGTTATTATAATAACCGCAGTTGGTTTTTTCTTACGCCTTTATCGTCTGGATTCCGCACCTTTCCGGGGGGACGAAGCATTTACCGTCCAAAACTGGATGTCCCTTCCCTTATCTCAGTCATTGACACAGATTGCCGCTATCGAACCACATCCTTTTATGACCTATGTCTTGTTCAGAGCATGGGGGGTGCTTGCCGGTACGAGTGAATTTGCAGCCCGGTTTCTTCCGGCATTGGTCAATGTGTTGGGTATACCGGCACTATATGTCCTGGGGCGGCGCCTGTTGGGTTGGAAGGTAGGTTTGCTGGCAGCTTTTTTCTGGGCCGTTCATCCATATCTGATATGGCATTCACAGGATGCTCGTAATTATGCCATCTGGGTGTCGTTCAGTACTCTGGCTGTCTGGTTTGGTGTGCGAGCATTAAATAAAAACCGTTTTGTTGATTATATCATTTACGGTTTGGCTGCATTTCTGGCTGTTTCTGTCTTTTATCTTGATTTATTTACTCTGGCAGCGGTTGGTCTTTACGCTTTATTGGTGTATCGCCATAGTTTACATGATCGAGTTTACTTCCTTGTGGTTGTTGTATCAGTATCGTTGATTTCAATAATTTCTTTTGTTCTGCTTCAAGGTTCGCTTCTTACCGGTGGTGCATATGGAGGCACAACGGGCGGAGGCCTGAATATTTTCCGCCTTTTACGGGAATTTCTCTTAGTGTTATCCTGGGGAACGACATATCCTGCTGAATTGCAGTCTGTGATCTGGCCTATACTGTGGCTTGTAGTTCTCTTAAGTAATGTTGTTATGTGGCGAGATTATAGGCAGACTGCTCTTTTGTTAAGTTTGCTTACATTTCTCCCGCTTATTCTGTTATCGCTGATTTCGCTGCGGCTTGATGTGTTTGCACCTCGTTACGTGTTGTCGGTAACACCTTTTCTTCTATTGTTTATAGCTTATTTGATTGTGCGTGTTAGAAGTTTTGCCGTTAGGGTGGGGATTTTGGGGGTCTGGTCTGTAGTTGCTTTGATTGGGCTGTGTGGTTATTTTTGGGTTAATGACTACGCGAAGTCAAAGGCCTGGCCTGACTTATCTGCCTATCTTGAAGCGCGTGTAACTCCTGATAATCTGGTGATTCAGCTTTCCGCCGATGCAGCTTTTGGTTATTATTATCATGCACCGGCTGACGAAACGGCGCTGCCCGCCAGCCCTTCACAACCTTCTTCAGAAATTATCGCTGCGCTTGAAGCCGATTTAACCCGTTACCGCTCGATCTGGCTAGTCGGCCAGACTTTCCCCGACTGGCCGAACGCAGGCGTCGTCGAAAACTGGGCATCGAGCAATCTCCAGCTTGTACGCGAAACCAGCATATCCGGCCTGGCTGTTCAACAATACATGCCCTGGCAGGTAGGCGCGGACGAAATCTCCGCACCTCAATCGCTGGCATCGTTCGCGGACAAAATCGAACTGGTTGATGTGTATCTCCTGCTGCCGCCGGAACCGACCGGCCAGCTTATAATGTGGGCTTACTGGCATCCGCTTGCTTTAACCGACACTCCTTACAAAATTTTCCTGCACCTTCAGGGCCCTTTCAACTCGACTACAGGAAACCCCCTCTGGTCACAGGATGACCAGTATCCGCAGGATGGCCGCGTCAGCACCGCTGAATGGGCGCTCGCGGCCATCTATCGAGATGTTTATACACTTCCGCTGCAAAACGTCCCGCCAGGAGAATATGATCTCCGTATCGGCCTTTACGCGCCGGCTACCGGTCAGCGTCTCAGGCTGGCAAACGGTGATGACAGCTATTTAATCCAGACTATCTCCCTGCCCTAACCCATGCTGTCCAGGCGTTCCTGCCATTTTGCGACCAGCCGGTTATAAACCGCCTCGGAAATTTCGCCGCTGGCAAGTTTCATATCCAGGTTGTCAATGAGTGCCTGAATCTCCTCTTTCGTCTGTGAGTTGCTCGGCGCGGCGCTGCCGGCGGGCGCTTCTGCTTCTGCCCCCCCACCCTGTCGTTTCATCATATCCATCATCATCTGCTGCATCATCATTTGCTGTTGCAGCATCTGCTGTTGTAATCCCGCCGCCTCAGGATTTAAAGCCGCCCCAATCTGCTGGCCGACACCCATACCGACCCCGGCGCCTGCCAGCGCGCCGCCCAATCCTGGATTTTCAGCCGCCTTTTGGGCGATGTTCAGCCGCTGCACGCGCTCCCACATATCCAAGCTAACATAGTTCCGCAGTTCATCCAGCGAAACATCTTTCGCCGTGAAGGGTTTCGCCTCAAAGGCCTTAATACGCAGCCCCAGCGCCTGGAATTTATCATTGACTTTTGCCAGCATCGCGCCTTCCAGATCGCCCAACAGCCGGTTCGCATCCGGCACACTCTGCGCCCCGGATTTAGTCAGCAGTTCGGCGATTTCGCTCAGCAGTATGCTCTGAATACGCTCTTTAATGTCACGCAGGGATACCACCGCTTTACCAACGGCGTACTGCTTCACAAACAACAAAGCATCATCTACGCCGATGTCAATTACCCCATGTGTGATGAGCAGCGCCACACCCAACCCACGCCCCGGCGTTTCCAGCACAATTGGCGGGTTCGTCCCCCACCCAACCTGCGGCATATCCTTCAAATTCACAAAATACAGGTCGGCAGTAAAGGGCGTGCGCCCGCTGGTTGCCATACCGATCAGGCCGGACAGCAGGGGAAGGTTTGCCGTAGACAGCGTGTGGCGGCCCGGCCCCAGCACATCCAGCGCCTGCCCGCCGCGCACGAACACGGCAGCTTGGCTTTCACCCACGATCACCTGCGACCCCATCCGCCAGTCCCCGCTGCCTTGCTGTGGCTCACGGTAAGCGAACTCCTCATCGCCGACGTTAACGTGGTCAATAACATCAATGATGCGCGCCATTTTTATTCATCTCCCTGTTAATCGTTTTTGACTATGCGAATTTTCCAGGCGTTACGATCTAGTAGTACCCAGCCCAGTAATCATGTCCTCACGCTTGGAAAAGGCTTCATCGGCCTCTACTGCTATCCGATCAAGCGAAGCCAGCGCCTCGTCAATTCCACTCCCACTGGCGGCTGCCTGCTCCAGTTCATCCAGCCCGCTTTGGAACTGATCGGCAAAACGGATTTGCAGTTCATCGAACATGTAAAGGCTTTCCAGTTGTTCCGGGCCAATTTTGATCTCCGCAAAAAACCCGGAATACCCCGGCGCAGCCGCCTTCACCCGGTCACGATACAACTGCATTCGCGCCTTTACGCTACTTGTTTTGCTCATGTAGGACAGCCCGCCGGCGTCAAGTAAAGACTTTTCAATCCTAACAAACCGGTTAATACGCTCAGAAACCTGGTCGGCAACGTAGTCCCGCACCATCCGGTCAGCTGCCCGGCGCGCTTTATTATCCAGATAACCGGAAAAGCCGGGCAGCCGAGCCAGCAGCCGCTCGAACGCGCCGCGCTCCCCCGTGATACGATCATATAGGTCAGACATGGATATTTTCTCCTGTTGTCCTCTTATCAATAACCATATTACAGGATTGCCTTTACAGCCAATCCCCCAATCATGGGCGGGCTAGGTCAAAAAGTACTCTGTCCCACAGAATTTACAGGTCACGACGCCTTTGCCGGCCAAGCTGATCTCACCGCCGCAGTTTTTACACTTTTCCAGCTCTCGCAGTTTGCTGGCATCCGACGAATACAGCACCCCATCCTGCCAGTTCACATAGCCGCTAAAAACCTGCAAACCGACCAGTTGATGCACCAGGTCTTTTACCACTTCCACGCTGATCTGCATCTCCATCGCCACATCCGGCACGCTCACTTGCCCGCGGCTTTTTACGATGTCCAGCAGTCGGCGCTGCTTCTGCATACTGGACTCTTCTTCAGCCTCTTTGCCCCCTTGTACAAACATATAGATACCAAAACCGACCAACAGCGCCACCGGGATAAACGCGATTCCCGCGCCGACAAGCGCCCCTCCCCCCGACAGCGATTCAGATGAAACCTGGAACGCCAGCCACAAACCGGCGATGACGGCGACGCCAAAACCCACAATGATCAGAATGATTCCAACCAGACGACCTGTGTTCATAATTTTTGCGCTCCTTTGGTCGCTTTATCCAAAACCCCGGCTGCCACCGCCGCTGCTGCCGCCGCCCCGGCTTCCGCCGCCACTCCAGCTTCGGCCTCCGCTGCTCCAATGCCCGCTGCTGCCGGTGGTGGCCGACTGCGGGCGGCTGGTCATCACGCGGCCCGCCGATTCAAGCATCTCGGTCAAACCGCCAGAAATCGCCTCCAGCCCGCCAGCCATACCCGAAGACATATTATCCAGCGAAAACCCGCCATCGCCTGCCCGCGCCAGTTCTCCCGGATTAATGCGCCCGCTGCCGACTGCAAACGGGCGCAGCGGCGTGCCAGGACGATAGCCGCCGCGATAAGGCCCCCCCATATAGGTCGGATAATACCAGGTGGGAATTGGCACATTATCCACCTTGCTGAAACGCCGCACCCACGAGCGATCCAGGCCGAACGCAACTGCATATGGCAGATAATCGTCAAAATGCCCCGCCGCTTCTTGAATGTCGCTGTATTTATCAAGATTTTGCAGGTATTCACGGAACGCGCGCCATTTAGCGGCATCTTCTGCGCCCTTACGGGTTTTCGCCGGCATATGCTGGCCTACAATCATCGCCGCCAGCCCGATAAATGCAAACGCCGCCGGCACGCACAACAGCGTCGGGCTGATTTCTTCAACCAGGCTAAAACCGCCGAAGCCGGCCACCAAAGCAACCACAAACATCACCGTTCCCAGGCCAGACCACAACGTGCGTGTCGTGCTTGGTTTAGCCGTGAACAGTTCTTCCTCGACAACCGCCTCATACAGATCATCCTGGAGCTTTGGGATAACCGTATAAAAGGTGTTTTTGAGCGAATCGAGCGACCGCTCCATCCGGTTCGACCCGAACAGCGCGTTCATAATCCGCTGTTCAAACTTTCGCAGACCATCCAGCGGTTTGTCCGTCCGCTTAAAGAAGTATTTGCGAGTCTTCCCAATCCCAAACAAACCGTCCGTCTGGTCTTCCTCCATGACGATATAACCCCGATGCGCCAGATCAACGATGGTCGAAATCACGTCGCGCAGGTCGGCCTGTTCATCCAGCAGCGTTCCTACAACAGCCGGCGGAAGAGCCGTCGGCGGCTCCGTCAAATACTGCGGCACAGGGCCAACTTTTGGATCGCGCCCGCGCGTATACCACAGCGCGTAAACCCCCAGCACACCGCCAATCGCCACCAACAGCGACAGCGCGATTAACCCCAGGTCAATCAGGGGTTTGGTCGTTTCTTCAAAAAGCCGCTGGCGGTCGAATCCGGCCTGCCAGGAAGGCACGCGGGCCATCGGGTTATGTGGATACTGAACGCGAATCTCAAAGAATTCGTTCCCGCTAATCTGCCGCGTTGCCTGCGCCGTCACGGTAGCTCCACCTGCCGTTGTCCCTCGCACCTGCACATCCGCCGGAGCGCCATAGGTTACAACCGGGTCAATACCCTCTCGCGGCCCGTAACCCGCCGGCATCTGCACCGTAATCGTGCTGCTGCCGATTGAAAAGCCGTAATGTTCGCTGGGAATGGCCGTCCACCACAGTTGATCGCCCCCGTCATAAACCCGCAGCGCCCCCTCGACCGTATAAACAATCTCAAACTGCCGCCGTTCATTCGTGGCCGGCTGCGTAAAATAATAGGTAATCGCCAAGTCGCCGCCGGATGTTTCCACGCAGTAAGTCCCCGGCTGTTCCAAGCAGCTTTCCCGCAGCAGCTGCCCGCCTTCATAAACCTGGACGCTGTGAATATCATCCAGGTTTTGTCGGGGAATCACCGCCGAGCCAAACCGAAACGTTCCGGTAAAATAAATATCATAACGCTCGGTCACGCTAAATCGGTTGGCAAAAGTGTCCACGTTATCAATCAGCACGTCCCACTTTTCCCAGAAGACCGAACGAGACTGAGCGGCTGCGGGCTGCGCCGCCAGGACGGCCAGCATCACCGCAGCCAGCACTACAGCCAGGAGTTTACGCATCGCCCTATCTCCTCTCCGAAGCCCATCCCTTGCATTATAACACGCCCGCGCGAGTGTTGGCGTCGCATCCTCAGAGCGTGTAATATCCTAAAGAGTATCAAGCGGTGCTTCCTGAGGAGAAATCACGATGCGAAGATGCCGGTTCGCCGCAATGCTGTTCATCACGGCTGTAATGACCATCTACCCAATGGTGACGACTGCTTTTGTATTTCAGCAGGGGCTGCCAACGCCAGCCCCCCAAGACGAGCTGATTTATATCGTCCGCCCTGGCGACACGCTCTTTCGCATCGCCGGGCGTTTCGGAACAACCTACCGTAGATTGGCCGAGGCTAACGGCATTACCAACCCGGCCATAATTTATGTCGGCCAGCGGCTTCGCATTCCTGGCGTTCTGGGCCCCACGCCGACGCCCATGCAGGCTGCCGATGAAAGCGGTCTGCTGCCCCACGCGCCAACTCTCACAACTGCCGGTTACGGCTTCGACTACGGCATTCAGATATACCCGGAAGACCAGGACATCCGCGCGCTCGCCGGTACTGTCGCATCGCTGGGGATGGGCTGGGTGCGGGTCGTCGTTCGCTGGCGCGACTTCGAACCGGTCAAAGGACAAATTGACTTCAGCGGCCTTGACAATATCGTGGATGAGATGAATCCCGGCGGGATTAAGCTGCTGTTCACAGTCACAGCCGCGCCATCCTGGGCGCGTACCAGCACCGATGAGGATGGCCCGCCGGATAATTTTGCCGATTATGGCATTTTTATGGGGGCGCTGGCACAGCATTATACCGGTCGTGTGCAGGCTTACGAAATCTGGAACGAGCCTAATTTGCGCCGCGAATGGAACAGCACCATCCACAGCATCGGCGCGGCCAGCTATATCGAACTGCTGCGTGTGGGTTACGCTGCTGTTAAAGCCGCCGACTCATCCGCGGCGGTTGTCAGCGGCGGCCTGGCTCCTACGGGTTATAACGACGGCGTGAATGCCATCAACGACCGTCTGTTTTTGCGCGACCTTTACCGCGCCGGCCTGGCAGCCACCAGCGACGCTATCGGCGCGCACCCGCGCGGGTGGGCCAACCCACCCGACTCGCTCTGCTGCTCGCCCGCCATTGGGGTCACCTCCCACTATGAGGACGCCAGTTTTTATTTCCTGAACACGCTGCGGGATTACCGTCAGATCATCGTCGAAAGCGGTGACACTAACACGGCTATATGGGTAACAGCGTTTGGGTGGGGTACAAGCGAAGATACCGACCCACCTTCACAAACCCATGTTTTCGTCAGCTACACCTCGCTTGACGAACAGGCAGCTTATGTGCCGCGCGCTTTTGAACTGGGCGCGGAGTTAGGGTTTGTCGGCCCAATGTTCCTTTACAATCTCAATGGCTGCCAGGCGCAGCTTCCTGACGCGGAAGCCTGCTATTATGGACTGATCGGGCCGAACGGTGAGCCGCGCCCCGTGTTCTCCACCGTCCAGCAGCGGCTCAATCCAGCCGCCGTACAGCCATCCCCTACGCCAATGCTTGAAGTTACCCCGGAGGCGACCGCCACAGATTAACACATCGCGGGGGTATGCCAATCTACCCCCGCTTTATCGCACAGCTGCCCGGCGATAAAGCGCCTCAACACGCGCGGCCTCCAGCGCCAGTTCGTGCCGCAGCGCCTGCGGCTCCAGCACTTCAACCTGCGCGCCCCAGGAACGAATCCAGGGCAGCAGTTCCTGCCAGTCCGACACCTGCACACTGAGTGTACAGCGTTTATCATCCAGCGTTTCGATACGCTGCGATGAATGCCAGACCCGTTCTTTAATCAACGGCGTTACATCCGCCGAAAAAGCCAGCACAACTTCGATCTTTTTTCCTTCATCGCCGCTCATAATGCCCCACAGGCTGGCGAGATAATGCCGGCGATCGAAATTGGTCGGTATTTCATAAACATCATCCAGCAGTTTCGCTCGTTTGATCGCCCCCAGGCGGAAAGCGCGCACCCCTCTGGTTGCATCATCATACCCGATGGCATACAGCCCGCCCGCTGCGGTCGGCTCAAAAAAATAAGGCGAAAAATCACGAACGCTAATATCCACGCCTCGTGCCAGGCTGCCCCACAACTTTACCTTACGCCGCTCCATCCAGGCGCGCGTGATGGTTTCCAGCACCAGCGCGAAGTTACGATCTACCGGATGCGCGCGCACCGAGTCGGCAATGTAGTGTACGTGGGATGCCAGCGGCTCTGGCAGCGCCGAGGCCAGTTTGGTCATCGCGGGAATGATGTATGGGTTTTGCTGTTCGGCATGGCGCGAAAGGATGCGAGCGGCAATAAACAGCGCCACCGCCTCGTTTAAATTCAGCCGTATGTTCGCCGCATAATACTCGCGGTTGATGAACACGCGCCCATCCTGCTGCGAAAGCGGAACACCGATTTTTTCCAATCTTGCCAGGTCACGGTAAATGGTGCGCCGATCAACGCCGCAGGCTTTAGCAATCTCAACCACACGCAGCCCCGCGCCGTTGCGAAACAACATGCGCTCAATCATTGCCAGACGTTCTGCGCGATCCATAACTGCTTAATCCTTATACCGACCATCTCCTCAAAGCCAGTATAGCAGCAATCATTTTCGCGCGCTGGCAAACCTCTAGCCAAAACGTGCCTGGAAAACGGCGATGTAAAGCGGTATCAAACACAGGACGGCGAAAAACGCCAGGACGGCCAGGGCTATGGTTACCGCGTCGAAAGCCGATGGTATCGGTTCATCAGAATCAAGAGGGCGAGAATACAACTGGCTGGTATTGCCTGTCCAGCCCGGCGATGGAACAGGTGGCTGCGGCTGGTAAGGCGGCGTCTGCTCCGGCGCGCGATCAAACGGCGACGGCGCGGGCGGGCGTTTAGGGGGCGCAGAGGACGGCGCTTCGGGCGCTAAACTGTATCGCTGAGTCGGGTCTGCCGCCCCGCGTCGCGGCACATTCGGGGCCGGCGGCTGCACCTGCGAAAACGGAATCGGCGGCGGAGAATCCGGCGCGGGGGGGCGATAGGGAGGGATATTAACCGGCGGCGCGGGCGGCGGGCTGGCCGTTGGAGCATTAGAAATCGTCTGCTCCCGCCCCCGGTCGCGGTAACTCTCCAGGACATGCCCAAGCTGGTCGGCCATCCGGTATCGCGCCGACGGCTCTTTACTCATCACCTTGTAGACGATCTGCGACAGCGTCTCCGGCACGTTCGGGTTAACTTCAATCACGCTGGGAACCTGCTCCCGAATATGTGCCAGCGCCAATTCCTGCTGGTTTGTGCCAACATACGGCAGCCGTCCGGTCAGCATCTCAAACAAAACGATGCCAATAGAGTACACGTCCGAGGCCGGAGTCGGCTTTTCGCCCCGCGCCTGCTCCGGCGCGAAATAATGCGGGCTGCCCCACACCACCGACTGGCGCTCTCCAGGCTGCGTATCGCTAAGGGCTTGGGCAATGCCAAAATCGGTCACTTTCACCAGATCACCGCGCGTAACCAGGATATTCTGCGGTTTAACATCGGCATGAACCAGCCCGGCGCGATGCGCGAAGCCGATGCCGGAGCAGATTTGTATTGCTAACTTCAGCGTCCGGTCAACGCTCAACGCGCCCTCGGCTTTGATGATCTTCTTAAGGTCCTGCCCCTCGACAAATTCCATCACAATGTACTGGGTCGAGCCATCATTACCAACGTCGTGAACGGTGACAATATTCGGATGATTCAAATTGGCGACGCTGCGCGCCTCGTTCCGAAAGCGCGTCATAAAAGCCGGGTCGCTGGTCAGGCTGGGGCGCAGCACTTTGACCGCAACCGTTCGCCCCAGCAGCAGGTCTTGCGCCTTATAAATGACGGCCATCCCACCAGACCCCTGCTGGGAAATAAGCCGGTAGCGTCCATTAAGAAGGGTTTCATTATTCGCCATTTCCGCCGTCTCACACTGAACTCAGGGCCGCATAAGTGGATCAAACAGCCTTCGGTATTCTAACAGAGCGCCGCGATCTGTCATAGCGGCAATGTAATCGGCCACCACCCGCCGCACATCGGTGCGTTCCAGCCTTGTCTGGTATGATTTTGGAAGCTGGCGCGGATCTTGCATCAGGCTGGTAAAAATCTCTTCAACAAAACGCTCTGCGCGCCGCGCCATGCGCGCCACCCGAAAATGAAAATACATATTCTGGTACAAAAAATCTTTCAACTGGCGGTTAAGCTGCTGCATACGCGCGCTGTGCGTGATGACAGGCTCCGGCAGGCGCTGTGCATCCTCCGGTGACTGCGGCTTCAGCGCCTCCAGGCGGCGCACACTTTCCTGAATAACATCACTAACCTGAAGACCGATTAATTCGCGGATTATCAGGTGGCGAGACACGTCATCCATCTTTGTATTCGACCACCCTACCCCGTCGCAGACTTCGCGCCACAGCTCAATCTGTTTCAGGTCTTCAGGATGAATCAGATCGGCTTGCAAACCGTCGTCCAGATCATGTGCGTTATAAGCCAGCTCGTCGGCCACATTGGCAATTTGAGCCTCGATGCTGCCTTTAAGCCGAATATCAAACCCGGCGATATTGCTTAGATCATACTCGGTTTCGTGTTTAGCGATACCTTCCAGGGTCTCAAAGGTTAAATTCAACCCCGGCCAGCCCGTATAACGCTGTTCCAGTTCTGTAACAACTCGATACGTCTGGTGATTGTGATTAAACCCACCGCACGCTTCCGTCAGCCGGTTGAGAACCCCCTCGCCGGCATGGCCGAACGGCGGATGGCCCAGATCGTGCGCCAGGCAGATCGCTTCAACCAAGTCTTCGTTAACCGCCAGCGCCCGCGCCAGCGTCCGGCCAATCTGCTCGACTTCCAGCGTGTGCGTCAGCCGCGTCCGGTAATAATCTCCCTCGTCATTGACAAAAACCTGGGTTTTATATTCCAGCCGCCGAAATGCTTCCGAATGCACAATCCGATCTCGGTCGCGCTGGAAAGCCGTCCGGTACTCCGGCTCGGCATCCGGGTAGCGCCGTCCTCGGCTTGACCGACTCAACAAAGCATAGGGCGCCAGGGTGTCCGCTTCAATCTGTTCCAGATGCGTTCGTGTTACGAACATGCCAGCCTCTTCTTATCACAGTAAACCACGCGCCCTTCAGCCACCGTCAGGCAGACATTGATATTTTCATCCACCAGAGCCAGATCGGCATCTTTGCCAACTTCCAGGCTTCCCTTGCGGTCGGCCAGGTTGATTGCGCGCGCGGCATTCCAACTACACGCCTGCCATACACGCTCAAGCGGTTCTCCGGTCGCTTCTATATAATTCCGCAGCGCCGCATCCATCGTAAGGATGCTGCCTGCCAGCGTGCCATCCGGCAGCCGAACCGCTCCGTCTTTAACCATCACACTGCGCGCATCCAACATGTACTCACCATCGGGCAGCCCCGCGCAGCGCACGGCGTCCGTAACCAGCACCACACCATCGGCACCTTTAACGCGGGACAAAACCCGCATCGCCGCCGGATGCACATGAACGCCGTCGGCAATTAACTCACACCGAATCTGCGGCAGCGTCATCACCGCGCCCGCCGCACCCGGTTCGCGGTGATTAAAACCGGTCATAGCATTGAAGGTGTGCGTCGCATGAGTCAGCCCCAGACGGGCGGCTTCTACAAGGTCTTCGTAAGTCGCGCCGGTGTGCGCCGCCGAGGCCGTCACCCCATGCCGGACACACTCGGCGATTAACCGGCGGTTTTCCTCATACTCAGGCGCTAACGACAGCAGGCGAATAACGCCCGGCTCAAAAAAGGCCTGGGTTTCAATCGGGTCGGCACGGCGGATACATTCCACCTTTTGCGCCCCACATTTAGCGGGGTTAAGATACGGCCCCTCCAGATGAACGCCCAGTATAGTCGCCCCATCAGCCTGCGGCCCCCGCGCGGCGGCCACTGTTTCCAGCGCCGCCTGAATACGCTCGCGCGTATCCGCCCAGGTTGTCGCCAGGAAGCCGGTGACGCCGTGCCGGGCATAAAACTGTGCCATACAGCGCAGACCATCCGGCGAGGCATCCATCGTATCGTGACCGACCGCCCCATGCACATGCACATCAATAAAACCGGGGAGCAAAATCAGACCACCGGCGTCCAGACGCAGCGTGCCTTCCAATTCGGGCGCAGCGCCAACACCTGACAGCGCAATCCGTCGGCCCTCGCAGTAAACCCACCCATAATCGAACAAACCGTTCGGGGTCATGATCCGCGCATTGTGAATGAGAAGTGACCCAATCATCTGCTGTTTCCCGCCTTATTAAACCATTGTACCAGATGGCTTTGCGCCTGGCTCTGCCTATTGTCGGATCATCCCGCCGATGTTATAACGATATGTAACGTAAGCCATATTCACCAAAAGGCAGCATTCAACCATGAATGGGGACATTGAGCCGAAAGGCACGCAGACCAACCCCTACTTACAACGTTATCTGCCGCCCAAAATTGAGGGCAGTTTCACCGGTAAGCATATTATCACCGTAGATCAATTTGAACGCAAAGACCTGCAAATTCTGTTTGATGCCGCCATCTCGATTCGTAAACGCATCCACCAGTCCGACCGGGGATTGACGGAGCTGTGCGCGGGCAAAATCATGGCCTCGCTGTTTTTCGAGGCCAGCACGCGAACCGATATGTCTTTTCAGGCGGCCATGCGGCGGCTGGGCGGAGAGGTGATCGCCGCCAGCAACGGCGTGCAGTTTTCGTCGGTTTACAAGGGCGAAAACCTGGCGGATACCGTGCGCGCCGCCGGCTGTTACGCCGACGTAATCGTGCTGCGTCATCCTCAGTTAGGCTCATCCTACGAAGCCGCCTATTACCTGGATAAACTGAACAAACGCATCAAAAATCCCTCCGTCATCATCAGCGGCGGCGACGGCATCGGCGAACACCCGACCCAGGCGCTTCTGGATATGTTCACCATATACGATCTGAAAAACCGGAGTTTTGATAATCTGACAATCACGATGGTCGGCGACCTGCTCAACGGTCGCACCGTCCACTCGCTGGCGAAGTTGCTGGCGCACTACCAGCCGCAGAATGTCACGCTGTGTTTTGTCTCGCCGCCTGCCCTGCAAATGCCGCGCGCGACCGTCGAGATGCTGAACAACAAGGGTATAACCATCTATGAAACCGCCAGCCTCAATGATGTGCTGGCGCAAAGCGACGTGATTTACTGGACTCGCGTGCAGGAAGAGCGTTTTGAAGATGCTGCCGCCTATGAAGTCATCAAAGATCACTTTATTATGACCCCCGCCGTTCTGGCACGCGCCAAAACAGACGCCATCCTGATGCACCCGCTGCCGCGCAAACACGAAATGGGTACGCGCGACGACCACGACATCCTGGACGAAGACCCGCGCGCCGTTTATTTCGAGCAGATGGAAAATGGCATGTTCGTCCGCATGGCGCTGCTGGCAAAAGTGCTGCGCGGGGTTTACGTTTGATGCTTGTCCAGATACCCGGTTTGGTAGACCCCCATACACACCTGCGTGATCTGGACTGGTCGCACAAGGCGACCTTCGCCAGCGAAACGGCGGCAGCCGTCGCCGGGGGTTATTGGGCGATTTTCGATATGCCCAATACGCCGCCGACAACCACCTCGCGCCCAGCGTTGGAGCGCAAACTGGCCGCGCTGGACGGCCAGGCGATCTGCGATTGGGGAGTGTATTTCGGCGCATCCCAGGCCGACAATACCGACGAGTACGCCGGAGTCGCCGGCGACGTGTGCGGCCTCAAAATCTTCAATAATGCTACCACCGGCGACCTGCTCATCGAAGACCAGGCCGAACGAGAACGGCACTACGCAGCCTGGCCGCCCTCAAAAATCATCGCCGTCCATGCTGAGGAAGATACCGTGCTGGATATTCTGGCGCTGGTTCGTAAGTTCCGACGGCGAACCCACTTCCTGCATATCAGCACCGCCAGGGAAATCGCCTATCTACAGGCAGCCAAAGATGAAGGGCTGCCCATTACCATCGGCGTCTGCCCGCATCATCTCTACCTGACACAGAATGACGAACGCGCGCTCGGCCCGTTTGGACTGATGAAACCTGGCCTCAAAACCGCCGCCGACCGGGACGCGCTGTGGGAAGCCATCGCGTCTGGCCTTGTGGACGTGATCGAGTCCGACCATGCGCCGCACACCCTCGCGGAAAAACAGACCCAGAAACCACCTTACGGCGTGCCGGGTCTGGAAACCACCCTGCCGCTGATGCTGCTGGCAGTGCGCGAAGGCCGCCTGTCGCTGGAGCGCGTCGTCCAACTGGTCGCCGAAAATCCGCGCCGCATCTGGGGGCTGCCCTGTCCGTCAGAAACCTACACCCTGGTTGACACAGATGCCGAATTCACGATTGAGCGCCGCAGGCTTCACACGGCCTGCGGCTGGTCGCCATTCGAGGGGATGCGTGTCTGCGGCATAGTGCGCGAAACCCGGATTCGCGGCTGCCGGGTTTTCGACGGCGAACAGGTACTTGTGTCACCGGGTTTCGGGCAGAACGTGTTCTGCAGGGACGCATGAGAGCGATTTTCCTAGCCGTCTACCGTTTCGCGTATACCAACATCATCCGGCGGTTAATCTTCCGGTCGTCCGCTCAGGAAACCCATCAGCAGATGCTTCGCCTGCTGGCTTCGCTTGACCGATCACCGCTGTTTAACAGCCTGCTGGCCGCCGCACGTCGGCTGGTTTTTCCCCCTCATGAATGCTCTGTCGGCGGCGTCCGCCTGACCAATCCGCTGATTCTGGCCGCCGGTCTGGTTAAGGGCGAAGGTTTTGAAACCGAAGAACAAGCCGCCGCTGCCGTCGCGCGCGGCGAGAATATCATCCCCGGCTGGCGCGCCATGCCCCGGCTGGTCGGGCCGGTGGAGTTTGGCTCGTTTACCCGGCATCCGCGCCTGGGCAATCCCGGCGTCATCGTCTGGCGAGATGAAACCACCCACTCGACTCAGAACCGCATTGGCCTGCGTAATCCCGGCGTGAAAGCGGCGGCGGTTTTCCTGGCGCGCCACCGTCACAACCTGCCGGCTTGCTTTGGCATTAATATCGCCGTCAGCCCCGGCATCACCGAGCCTGACCGACAGGAAATCGAAATTGCCGAATCATTCCGGGCTTTTCTCGACCAGAATATACGCCCATCCTGGTTCACACTCAACCTGAGCTGCCCAAATACCGAAGATGACCCCGGCAGCCGCCAGACTGAAGAACAAACCCGCCGCCTCTGCCGCGCCGCGCTGGACGCCATCGGCACAGATAACGTCCCGCTGTGGGTAAAAATCAGCCCGGAACTCGCGCCCGAACAATATCGCGTCCTGATTCGCGTTTTTCATGAAACCGGTGTTCAGGCGGTCATCGCCACCAACACCCTGCCCCGCCCCGCCCCGAATGACCCCGCGCTCACCGCCGGCGTAGGCGGCGGAAAGCTGCACGCCGCAGCCTTAGAAGCCGTTTGTATCCTGGCACGAGAAAAAACCCTAAACAACTACGCGGTGGACATCATCGGCTGCGGCGGTATTCTGGATGGCTGCTCCTATCGGCAGTTCCGCGAAACCGGCGCGGATGCCGCGCAGTACTGGTCGGCGCTGGTTTACCGGGGGCCGCTGGCAGCGGCGCTTATCGAAAGCGAGTTACAGCATGGAAACACTTGAGACGCGCATCGCCCGCGCCCTGCTGGAGATAAATGCGGTCGGCTTCACGCCGGACAAGCCGATCATCTTCAAGTCCGGCATCATCTCGCCGGTTTATGTGGATAACCGCAGCCTGCCCTATTACCCATCTCAATGGCGGAATGTAATCGAAGGTTTTCAATCCCTCGTTCACCGCCTGCAATTACATTTTGACGTGATCGCGGGGGTCGCCGTCGGCGGCGTGCCGCACAGCGCGGCGCTGGGCTACGCCCTGGAACGGCCATCGGTGTTCGTCCGCAAAGAGGCGAAAGATCACGGAAAACAGAAGCGCATCGAGGGCGGAGATGTGCAGGGACGCCGTGTTTTGCTGATCGAAGACCTGGTGACGACCGGCGGCAGCAGCCTGGACGGCGTGGCGGCTTTGCGCGAGGAAGGCGCGATAGTCGAACATACGCTGGCGATTGTCAGCTATGGCTTCCCGGAGACATTAACCGCTTTTGCAGCAGCAGGCGTTCAACTGCATACTCTCACACATTTCCAAGCGATTCTGGAACAGGCGCAGCAGTTAGGAAAGCTAAACCTATCACAGGTCGCCGTGATTTTGGATTGGCTTAAAGATCCCCACAACTGGAAACAACCATGAGCATCATCGCTAAATACAATGCCCGCTCCGACGCCGCAAACTCGCTTTTATGCGTCGGGCTGGATTCGCAGATCGAACATCTGCCGGAATCGTTTCGCCAAAACGACCTGCCGCAGTTTTCGTTCAACCGCTGGATCATCGAACAAACCGCCGGTTACGCAGCAGCCTTCAAAGCCAATATCGCCTTTTACGAGGCGCGCGGCACGCAAGGATTACATGAACTACAGCTGACAATCAATTATCTCCGCGACCGCTATCCCGACATCTTCACCATTTGCGACGCCAAACGCGCCGACATCGGCAGCACCAACCAGGCTTATGTCCAGGCCATCTTCGACGTAATGGGCTTCGACGCAGTAACGCTGCACCCTTATCTAGGGCGAGAGGCGCTTCAGCCCTTTTTATCACGCGC
Source organism: Chloroflexota bacterium (assembly GCA_014338005.1). Classification (GTDB taxonomy): domain Bacteria; phylum Chloroflexota; class Anaerolineae; order Aggregatilineales; family Phototrophicaceae; genus CFX2. The sequence continues at coordinate 127,222 of QUBZ01000001.1, forward strand.
CGATAAAGGCTGTATCGTGCTGTGCCGCACCTCAAACCCCGGCGCAGGCGAATTTCAGGACTTGCAGGTGAGCGGCAAACCACTCTGGCTAGTTGTCGCGGAACGGGTCAGCCAGGAATGGAATGTAAACGACAACTGTATGCTGGTCGTCGGCGCAACTTACCCGGATGAAATGCGCCAGATTCGAGAGACTGTCGGAGATATGACTTTTTTGGTGCCGGGGATCGGCGCGCAGGGCGGCGATATACAGGCCACCATGCGCGCCGGATTAAACAAAGACGGTATAGGAATCATCATCAATGCTTCGCGCAGTATTATCTTCGCCAGAAGCCCAGCAGAGACCGCCCGATCTTTCCGGGACGATATCAACGCACATCGTTAGCAGTGGGCGAGGGCAGCACGCGCTGCCCTCGTATTTTCTTTCATCCCACTTTGATCTGCCGGCGGATGCTCTCCGCGACAACTTCCGGCTCTGTCCCAAACGCAAAACTCACCCGCAGCCGGCCCGCGCCATCTATCAGATAAGAGCGCGTGGTATGGTCTATCAGGTAATCTGCGCTCGAACCCGTATCGGTGCGGCGCTCGTAAAACAGACCGTACTCCGGCCCAATCCGCGCCAGAGTTTCGTCATCACCGGACAAACCGATGAAGGTCGGGTCGAACAGGGCCAGATATTTCGCCAGCACTTCTGGCGTGTCGCGCTCGCCGTCCACGCTGATGAATACAATCTGCACCTCGTCAGCGTCATCGCCAAGCAGCTGGCGCACACGCTTGTACTCTGCCAGTGTCAGCGGGCAGAAATCCGGGCAGTGCGTGTACCCAAAAAACAACACTGCCCACCGACCGCCCAGGTCGTTTAAACTCAGCAGTTCGCCCGTGCTGCTCGGCATCGTAAACGCGCTTAATTGAACCGGCGGATCGTACACCGTACCCGCATATTGGGTATCTTCCTGCGCGGCTTCGGTTGGCCGAGTCGCCATCTGGTAAAGGATGAACGCGACCGCCGCAACACTTACTACCACAACCGCCAGCAGAAAAAACGTTGCATTTTTGCTCTTGTTTGCTTGGGAAGCCATCAAACCCTAATGACCCATACTCATACTGCCCATTTTGTCATAAACCGGCACAGCGACCGGCAGTTCCACGCCCGACTCGAATACCAGCGTCAGCATGATCGCCTGCCCCGGCAGCAAATCGCGCGGCAGCTGCATCAGCATAACGTGATAACCGCCCGGTTTCAACTCCACACTGCCGCCTGCCGGGATTTCAATCCCGCCTTCTACCGGGCGCATCTTCATCACGTCGTT
>QUBZ01000048.1 GCA_014338005.1 Chloroflexota bacterium
CTCAGAAGCGAGGACAAGCGCTTCGGCGGCCTCTCCGGCCTGCAAATATCCAGCGACGGCCAAACCATGCTCGCCATCTCGGATCGCGGCTATTGGGTGGGCGCCACCCTGGACTATGACGGCGAGCGGCTGGTGGGCATGCGCAACGTCATCGTCTCGCCGCTCCTCGACCGCAACGGCCGGCCGCTCAACGACAAGGACAAGAAGGAGGCCGACGCCGAGGCCATCGCCGAGCTGCCGGGCTCGGGCATCGTGGTGTCCTTTGAGGGCAATAACCGCCTGTGGCATTACGGCGCCACCTTGTCCGACGCCATCTTCGGCAAGCGGCCGCACCCGTTGCCGCTGCCGGTGGACATCGCCGCGCGCCGGCTGATTATCACCCGCAGCGACTTGCAGCGTCTGCGCGCCTTTTTCGCCCGCAAGCAAAGGGTGGAAAAACCGACCGAGCGGCTTTCCGGCCTGATGGAGGCCAAAGAACGCGGGCGGCAGCGCGCAGAAGAACGGGGCGGGGCGGCCAGCACCGTTGGCGCGCTGCGCGCCAGCCGCGAACAGCGCCGCCCCGAAGCCGCGCCGCCGGTCGAAACACCCGCTTCCGCGCCGTCCCGCGCCGAACCGGCTTACAAAACCCCCGCCGCGAAGCCGCCGGACGCCAGCCTGGCCGGGCAGTTGTTGAAAAAGCGCAAGGAGCGCGAAGGGAAGGGCGACTGACGGCGGCTTAGCGGAAGGCGCTCACGTCCCACAGGCGAATCGTGCCGTCGTCCCCGGCGGAAGCCAGCGTGCGACCGTCCGGGCTGAAGGCGACGGCCTGAACCGCGCCGATATGTCCCCGAATGACCGCCAGTTCCTTGCCGGAAGCGGCGTCCCACAGCCGGGCGGTATAATCCAGGCTGCCGGAAGCCACCAGCCGCCCGTCCGGGCTGTAGGCGACGCTGAGGATGTTGGCCGTATGTCCCGTCATTTCGGCCACCTGCCGCCCGGCGGCGATGTCCCACACGCGGATAATATTGTCCCAGTAGGCCGAGGCAGCACGGGCGCGGTCGGGGCTGAAGGCCGTGCCGGTGATGCCGTCGCCGTGACTGCACATCATGTCCAGGCCGCTGCCGGTGGTGAAGTTGGACAGTTTGACCGTCTCGCTGATGTCGGCGGACGACACCAGCGCGCCGCCCACGCCCAGCGACAGGTTGCGAACCGGGCCGCCGGAGCTGCGGATTTCCCCGACCTGCTCGCCGGTGGTGATGTCCCATAAACGGGCGGTCGTGTCCGCGCTGCCGGAGGCCACCAGCGCCCCATCCGGGCTGAAGGCCACGCTGAGAACGCGGTTGTTGTGGCCGTGAATGTCCCGCAGGATGTTTTCGCCAGGCAGATTCCAGATTTGCAGCGCGCCATAATCTGTGCCGGAGGCCAGCAGCGCGCCGTCGGCGCTGATCGCCAGGCTCAAGACCGCGCCCTGCTCGCCGCGCAGGGTGTTCAGCAGCGCGCCGGTTTTTACGTCCCATTCGCGGATGGCATTGTCGCCGGTTAACAGGCCGCCGCTGCCGGCGTAAATGGTCGTGCCATCGGCGCTGAAGGCCAGGCTGTTGAGGCTGCCGCTGTAGCCGCCGATGGCGGCCAGTTCCGCGCCCGTCTCAGTATCCCACAGGCGAATCGTGCCGTCCTCCCCGGCGGAAAGCAGCGCCCCATCATCCCCAAAGTTCAGGCTTTTGATGCCGCCGCTGTGTCCGCGCAGAGTCGAACGTTGTTCCCCGGTGGCCGCATCCCAGATGGTAATCGTCCGGTTATCGCTCCCGGCGGCGAGCAGCGCGCCGTCGGGGCTGAAGGCCAGGCTCAACACAGCGCCGTCCGGGCTTTCCAGGGCGCGCCGCTCTTCGCCGGAGCGCACGTCCCACAGGCGGGCGGTCTGGTCGCTGCCGACCGTGACCAGCGCGCGCCCATCCGGGCTGAAGGCCGCGCCGTTCACGCGGTCGGCATGGCCGGACAGCACGTTTAATACCGCGCCGGTCGCCACATCCCACAGGCGGGCAGTGTTATCCCGGCTAGCGGAGGCTAATAACGCCCCGTCTGGACTGAAGACCAGGGCTTCAACGGCGTTCTGGTGGCCTTGCAGCGTTGACAGCGGCCGGCCGGTGGCGGCGTCCCACAGGCGGATGGTATTGTCCGCCCCGCCGGAAGCGACCAGATCGCCGCCGGGGCTGAAGGCGACCGCGTTCACGTCCCCGCCATGGCCTTCCAGCGTCAGCAGGGTATCGCCGGTCTGGACGTTCCAGATTTTGATGGTTCTATCCCAACTGCCGGAAGCCAGGCGCGCCCCGTCTGGGCTGAAGGCGACCGCGCTCACCGGCCTGGTGTGGCCGGACAGCAGGCGCGGCGGCGCGGTGATCGAATCGTACAGCCAGACGCCGAGCGAGCCGGCGGCGGCGATGGCCTGGCCGTCCGGCGACCAGGCGGCGGCGTTCAGCCAGCCGCGCCCCAGGATAGCCGACAAATGTGCTTCGGGCTGCGCCGAACAGGCCGCCAGCGCGACCAGAACGGTCAGGAACATCAGCAGGGTTTTGTTTTTCGACATGCCGTTTCGCCAGATTTTACGTTCCACATGGCTTTATGAGAAACGAAAAACCGGGGCGCAGCAATAGGATGAATGACCTAATGCAGTTTTTAGGGATAACCCAATTGGACAGTGCCTGATTTTGAGTGGACAGCGGGCTAAAGCCTCACTGTCTATCCGGCTCATTCTTTTCCGTTTATCCATGAGACCGTGTTAAAAGCGGTGGTTATGTATGCAGGATGCCGCGATAGATGCCCGGCCAGGAGTCGGCGATTTCAATCGCGCCGACCGCTTTTTCATAAAAGCCTGTTGGCCCCGCCGCGCCGATGATGCCGTAGCCGTACCCCTGGGCGCGCATATCGTGCAGGCAGGCCATCAGCAGCGCCCGGCCAATGCCGCGCCCGCGCGCCGCTTCGCTGACGCCGGTCGGGCCGAAAAACCCTTTGATGGTGGCATCGTAGCAGGCAAAACCGAGCAGTTGGTTGTTTTCTGTCGCTACAAAACACGATACCGGGTGGTGGCTCATGGCTACATCGCACTCACTGGCCCAGGCTTCGCTGAAGTGCAGCCGCACCCAGGCCGTAACGACGTGTTTTTCGGGCGGCAGCGCCCGCCGCAAGTCCACGCCGGCGGCGCGCATGGCCTCCAATTCCGGCTCCAGGGGCGGCAGCGTATACAGTTTTACCAGCATGTCAGGCATATGTTTATTCCTTGACGGCGCAAAATCAGCCTATAAATGTATCGCTTCGCCGCTGCCGCCGCCACTGGTCTGCGGGCGAAACAGGAACGGCCTTCTGGCCGTCCGCCGCGCCGGACTCGCAGAAGCGCGTCCCTACTCTGATGCGTTTGCCATGCCTTCTGCCCTCTGCGGCTTTGCGCTGCGTTTTTCCCTCTGAGTCTTTGCGCCTTTGCGTTACGCTTTTAAAACGGTATATCTGCCGCGAGTGATGGTAGAATAGTTATACAGTGAGCGGGGAGTAATCTCGATGGCTGTTGACGTACAGCAATCTATTTATACCGAACTGGCGGATTTTCTGGTATCCCGGCCTACATTGGAAGAAATCGCGGCCTATCAAGTGTCGCCGGGGGTGCAGCAGTACCTTGATGACCTGCTGGAAAAGAATCGGGAAGGTGTGCTTTCGGCTGACGAACGCCTGGAACTGGAAAAGATATTGGCAGTGTCGCACATGATGACGCTGACAAAAACCAAAGCGCAGTTGAAACTGGCCGGCAAGGCATGAGCTACGTCCCGGCCAGGCTGCGTGACCTCACGATTGAACGCGCCGGGGGCTGCTGTGAGTATTGTCGTGTTAGCCAGAATTCCAGTGATGTAGCATTTCATGTTGAGCATATCATTGCGGTATCGCACGGGGGAAAAACAGTTGAACATAACCTCGCGCTAAGCTGCCTGCGCTGCAATCTCTATAAGGGAACCAACATCGCCGCCGCCGACCCTGTGACGGGCGAGCCGACGTTTCTATATCATCCTCGTCGCCATCGTTGGAGCGACCATTTTCGGCTGCATGGTGCGATCATTGAACCGCTTACGCCGGAAGGACGTGCGACGGCTCTGGTTCTGCGTTTCAATGACCAGGAGCGTGTTGAACAGCGAGAACTGCTGTTGAAATTTGACCGTTATCCCTGTCCAGGGCCAGACTGAGTTACGGCAGAGTCAGGTGATTTATATCCGCCGGGAGGACGCCCGCGCCGGCTTCGATCAGCGCCCGGTTGCCGCTGGCCGGTATATCCACCGCGTACACGGCGCGCCCCTGCGCCAGCGCGAACCGCGCCGCGTGCATCGCGCCGCCGTCGGCCTCGGTTTCGACCACGATCACCAGATCGCTTAAGCCGGTGATGATGCGGTTGCGCGCCACGAGCGCACCGGCATTGGGCGCGGCCTGGGGATGCGTTTCGCTCACCAGCGCCCCGCGCTGCAAAACGGCCTGTGCCAGCGCCCGGTTGCTCGACGGATACACGTCCAGCACGCCGCAGCCCAGCACCGCCAGCGTAAAACCCTCCGGCACGGCCAGCGCGCCCAGGTGCGCCGCCGTATCAATACCCAGCGCCAGCCCGCTGACGATCATATAACCGCGCTCCGCCAGCGCCGAAGCCAGGTTTTGCGCCTGCCGGAGCGATTCGGGCTGAGGGGCGCGCGTGCCGACGATAGCCGCGCTGCGCGCCCACCGCGCCCGCCAGCGCCCGCACACGAATAACGTCGGCGGGGCGTCGTCCAGCGCCCGCAGCCGCGCCGGGTAGGCCGGGTCGTGCCAGGTCAAAATCTGCACCCCGGCTGCCTGCCAGGCCGGGATAGCCCGTTCGACGGCTTCCAGGTTCACGGCGCGAATCTGCTGCGCCAGCCGGGGGCCGATGCCGCGCACCCGCCGCAGTTCATCCTCGCCGGCGGCCAGCGCGGCGCGCGGGTCGTGGTTGAAGTGCATCATCAGGGCGTGCAGCGTTTTGCCGCCCAGCCGCTCGATGAGACTGAGCGCCACCCAGGCAGAGTCGGTCATTCGGCGTGATAATACTCGATGATGGAAAGCAGCAGCGTATTCATGAAGGTGTTCACCTGGCGCAGCAGTGTCACCCATTCCGCCGGCGAGTTGCGCGTCGGGGTGATCTCCGACCAGGTGAGGACGGAATTGACCACAAAATCGGTGAAGTACAGGTAGCCGCGAACCGCGTCCGGCAGCGCCAGGTCATTTTTCGTCAGCGCCGCTGCGTATTCGCTGCCCAGCGCCACTGCCGATTGCAGCAGTTCGTCGGGCGCGCCCTGCGCCAGATATTTACGGATGGCCTCCAGGGTGCGGACGCCCATGCCGCGCATCCGGCTGCGGGTGTCCTCTGTCAGCGCCGCATACCAGGGCTGGGCGCCCAGGTCGCCGCCGCTGACCTGCATCCGGGCCTGCCCCAGGGCGTTCTGGATGATGACCTGGAGTTCAAGCGGCTGGAGTTCGCCCTGCGAAGCCGCGTAGTTCATCAGATCGGTTTTACGAAAACGACGATGGCCGCCCGGCGTGCGGCGCGAGGGCAGGTCGCCTTTATCCGCCCAGTTCCGTACAGTGGCCGGATGCACGCCCAATATTTCCGCGGCGTGCCGCAAGCTGATCCATTCCGATTCGTTCATGAAGTGGCTGTCCGGGTTATGATCTCAAAAACATTTGCATTATAACATTATCTGTTCACCGGTCGGGTAAATAAATATCCCGGCGTCCGCCGGGGAAGCCGGGATATTCACCAAAACAAAAGCGAGCGCCGGGGGTTATGGCCGCGCGCCCAGGACGACCGGGATATTAATCGTTTGGCCGCCGCGCCACACCGTCAGGTTGACGGTTTGTCCGGGGCGGGTATTGCTGGCAAGGTAGGAAACCAGCGCGCTCATATCGTGGACTGGCTGGCCGTCAATGGCGGTAATAATGTCCACCGAAGTATTCACCCGCTGGCCGCGCACGCTGCGCGGGTTCGACGCGCTGCGCAAACCGGCCTGCGCCGCCGGCCCGCCTTCCGTGACCGTCTCCACCACCACGCCGCGCATATTGTTCGGGATGCCCAGGGCTTCGATCATCCGCAGCGTGATGCCGCCCTCGGAGTTCGATGAAATGCCCAGGTAGCTGTAATTCACCCGCCCGCTCGTCACCAGTTCGTTTGCCACCCGCTTGACCAGATTGCTGGGGACGGCGAAACCGATGCCGGAGTTCGAGCGTGTCTGGCTGATGATCTGCGAGTTGACGCCGATCACCTCGCCTCTCAGGTTCAGCAGTGGGCCGCCGCTGTTACCGGGGTTGATGGCTGTGTCGGTCTGAATCACGCCGCCAACCGTGAACTGAGTCAAGCCCTGGATGGTGCGCCCCAGCGCGCTGACGATGCCGCTGGTCATCGTCCACCGCTGGTTGAAAGGGCTGCCGATTGCCAGCACCGTCTGGCCGATGAACAACTGGTCGGAATCGCCAATCGTCGCCGGGAACAGGCGGTCGGCAGGCACATCCACCTTCAGCACTGCCAGGTCGGAGTCAGGGTCCAGCCCCACGATTTCGCCGGAAGTCAGCGTGCCGTCCAGAAAGTTGACCTCAATTTCCACCGCTCCGTCTACTACGTGGTTGTTGGTGACGATATAGCCGTTCTTGTCCAGCACGAAGCCCGTGCCGGACGACGTGAAAACCTGAAGAGTGCTGCTCTCGCGCCCGCGCACGTTGATCGAAACGACCGAAGGGCTGACGCGGTTGTAAATTTCGGCGAACAGTCGCTCAGTCTCGGTGATCGGGGCCTGCGCGTCGGAAGGCGCGACCTGGATTTCCAGCGGGGCGCGGCTGGCATTCGACGTAATCAGCGCCGTACCCAGGGCGAATCCGAATGCGACCAGCAGCATCGCAGCAAGAATTACACCGATGCGTTTGAGAAACATAAAACTGCCTCACGATCATGCTGAATTTTGGCCTTCGGGCCGCTAACCATCTTCAGCATAAACCGGTGCGATGAGAGGCGGATTAAGTGTTTCGCAATTGGTGGTTAATAGTGTTATCCGGCTAGCCAGACCCAGGCGATGAGGCGCGCGTTTTCCAGCAGCGCATCAAAACGTTCGTAGAGCGTGGTTTGTAAAAACAGCCGGCTGCGGGGCAGCTCCGCCGCCATATGGACATGCGCCAATACGGAGGCCAGCGCATTGGCATACCGCAGCGAGAGCGTTTCGCGCCCCGACGTGGTATCCAGGCAGGCGGCTACGCCCGCGCCGATGACACAGGTATAAACATTGGCATCCGTCTGCCGCCAGTAAACACGGGCATCCGGTTTATCCAGCGCCGCGACCAAGCCGGCGATCAGGATTTCGCTCATACAACCGCGCAGCTGAACGCGATAGTCCAGCAGTTCGCTGCCGCTTTCCAGGTCGGTCAGTGGGGGCAGGATGCCGGCTGCCGTCGCCTGCGCCAGCGTGTAAGCGGTTTCTTCCGGCGACATCATATCGGCCCGCTGCCCGTACTCGCTCGCCAGGGTGACTATCCAGCAGGCGTCATCGGCGGTTCGCTGGCCGAAAAAAGGCTGTAAACAAGTGGTTTCATCGTCGGCGGGATAAGTGCGTTCTTCAAAAATCAGGCGCCGTTGGAAAGCGTAAGGAGCCACGCGAAACTCCGTAACTAACAGGCTTGAGGATTAATTGTATTTTAGCGACAACCGCGCCTTGCCCTGCGTGAAGAATGTGAATTTCTGCCGAAAAATCAAACGGGGACTCGCAGCCGAGTCCCCGTGTGTGTTTGGCCGGTTGGCCGCGATTATTGGCTCAGCTTTGGCTGCAAGTCCGGCCCGACCAGGATGGCGATGTCGGCGTTGGTCAGGCCGTCCGCGCCGGGCTGCACGCGGTCAGCCGGGATGCCCATTAACGCAGCCAGATATTTGCCGGTATAAATTTTGCCGGTGTACACCTGGATGATGGTATCGCCGTTAGTGGGCTGCGGCGTATTGCCAATCTGCTCGATGCTCACGCCGCGCCCGGCCAGCCAGTCGCGGGTTAAACCGGCCAGCCCGGCCACGTCGGTATTGTTAAAGACCACGATGGAGGCTTTTTCCGCTTCCGCGCGTGTTTTAAGGTCCGAAAGCGAAAGATCGTTCTGCGGGTTAAAAACCTGCTGGATGAGAAACCGGATCGCGCCGGTTTTGGGGATTAACACCTGGTCGCCGGTGTTGGTGGTCGCCAGGTCTACATACAGGTTGTCAATGACGCCAAACTGGATGTTTTCGCGCGGGATTTCCGTCACCAGCGTACCCAGGCTGATGATTTCGTCCAGCGACAGGTTGGTGACAAAACTGCCGCTCAGTTCTTCCCACAGCGCCGGGGCCTGGCCGATGAAGTTGGTGATGCCGCCCACGCTGAGGACTTTTTGCTGCATAGCCTTTAACACTTCCTGCTGGCGGCGAGCGCGGTCGAAGTCCGACCCTTCGGTATGGCGCGTGCGGGCGTACTGGAGGAGCTGCTCAGTGTTCAAAATCTGGCAGCCGGGGTCAAAATGCACGTGGATGAAGCCGTAGCCGGCGTCGGGGTAATACGGATCGTCAATTACTTCTTTCACGCAGATTTCCACGCCGTCCGGGGCCAGCGTTTCGACGACGGTGGTGAATACGTCGAAGTTGATGCGGACGTATTTATCAATCGTGATGCCCAGGGTTTGCCGGACGGCCTCCGCCGCCAGCGCCGGCCCGCCGCCGGGGTAGGCGTTGCCGTCCCCCAGGGCATTGGCGGTGTTGATGCGCCCAGGGTTAAAACCGGGGATTTTCACCCACAGGTCACGAGGGATGGAAAGCACGCCCGCCGTTTTACGAACCGGGTCTACGCTGATGACCATCAGCGTATCGGAGCGGAACGGGCCGTCTTCTTCGACGGCTTTACGCTGGTCAATGCCCAGCAGCAGCACGGTAAAACGGCGCGGGTCATCCCAGGTGTAATCCGCCGCCGGGTCGAGCGCGGCGGTCGGGAGCGGGGCAGCATCCGCCGGGGCGGGAGTTTCGCCGGGCGTGACGTGCGCGATCACCGGCGGCGCAGCCGTCGGCGGCAGGGTGGGCGTGGGTATATCCCGAAACAAACTGTCGGCAGAAACGAACTGAATACCGGCCTCGCCGGCGTCAATCGCCACCTGCCGGGCGACCGAAAAAGCCAGCAGCGCCAGCCCGCCGGTGATAATAATTACGGCGGCCAGGCCGGCGATAAACATCCATCCGGGAACACGCATGAACCACATCTCCCTATCGGGTTAAAACAACAGCCGGGGCGCGGCCAGGCGCGCCCCCTGTATGCGTTTTGTATTATAACGGCCAGCGCGGGCTTGTGAACCCTACGCCTGCCCTACTTTCGTTTGCTGATGGCGAAAACCGAATTGCCGGAGATGGCGTAAATAAGCTGCTGGCCGGCATCGGCCACCACCCCCGCCAGCAGCGTGAAGTCGGCTTCGTTGGCGGCGCGGTAGCTGGCGTTAAAGGTGCCGGCCAGGGTGGTTTCGTAGATGGTGCGGCTTGCCTGGCTGACGATGTACAGCCCCTGGGCTGTTGGGTCGTTGTTGAGGAACATGGCATCCGCGCCCGGTATGGGTGGGTCGGATGGGAAGTTAACGAAGGCGAATTCGACCGGCTGCCCGGAGCGATATTTGTTGATTTCGCCGCTGTTTTGCAGGATGTAGAGGTTGCCTTTGTCGTCAATGCCGAAGTCCACAGCGGCGCGGATGTCTGGGCGGAACTCCCCGGCGAAATATTCGTTGGGGACGGTGGCATACGCCCCGCCGGAAGGCTCGTAACGCCAGACCTGGTTCGCGCCGGGGTCGAGGATGTACAGTTTGCCCTGCCAGAAGGTCATGGCAACCGGGCGAACCCACCGTTCCGCCGCCAGCAGCCGCTGCGCCGTGCAGGATTGCAGAAAACGCGGCGAACAGGCGATGAGCAAACCCTGATCGTCCAGGGCGGTCACCTGCGTCGTATCGGTCAGCCAGGCGATGTCCACCAGATTACCGACTCGAAATTCGCCCACCGTCGCGTTCAGGCGCATGGCGGCGATGGGCTGCTGGCTGTTCTGCACGATACCGCGCCCGTCGCTGGTGAGCGTCAGCCGGTAAACCCAGTTATTCTGTTCGTCCAGGACGTACAGCTCCAGCCCTTGCAGCACGACCTGTCGCAGGGCGGCATTCGGGAACGAGGTGATATGCAGCGTATCGCGCCGTTCGATCCGCGAGAGCGCGTCAATCACGCCCTGCGCTTCGCGGGTCAGCGCCCGCAGCGTCAGATCGCCGGGGCGGATGTTCTCGCAGCGTTCGACCACCAGCAGCACGGCATTCCAGGCGGCCAGCGTGCCGGTCACGTCGTTGGACGGGATGCCGCGCGCGACCTGGGCGGTGCGGGTGGCTTCCTGCACACACACTTCAAACTCACTTTCGCCGGTTCCACCCAGCCATAATACCAGCACCAGCACGACGATGACGACCGGAATCAACACTGCCAGGCCGGTCGCCGTCACACCGCGCAGTCCGGGGCGTCCGGCGGTGGGGGACTGCTCGCGGCGCGCCAGCACGCGGTCGGCGCTTTGCAGAACGCGAGCGCCCTGCAAGGCAGCCCGGCGCAGCCCGGCTCGCACCCGCAGTTCGACCGGTTTCGTTTCGGGCGGCTGGGAAACGGCGCCGGCGGGCGGCGCGGCAGCCGCTTCGGCCACCGCCGGTTCTGCCGGGACTCTGGCGGTGGATTCGGACTCTTTAACTACGACCGGCGAAGGGGTTTCCGGGGTGACGAATTCCACCGCCAGCAGGGTGATGCTGGCGGCGGCCAGCGCCTTAAATGCCGCCAGCACTTCGCCGATGTCGGTGGCGGCCAGCGCCGCGTTTGTTTTGGCCGTTTCCATGTCGGCCAGCGACGGGTCGGCCAGCACCAGCCGCGCGCCTTCGTGGATGGTGTATTTTGCCATTTTAATATCCGGCACGGGATGAACGCCCAGCGGCGGGCCGAACAGGGCTTCATCCTGGCTGAAATCCGCCGGGAAGGGTTGAAGCTGGCCGCCATCCCACAGCAGCGCCACGCCAGACCCCACCCGCGCCAGATAAACTTCGTCATCTCGCAGGACGGCGCACAACATACTGGCCTCGTAGCGCCGTTTGCCGCTGCTGTTGTGTTCGGTGAGGTTTTCGTTAAGCGAATTAAAAACGGCGCGCAGCCCCGCCGTCACGCTGCCGGCGCTGCTGAAGTAACGTTCCGCGCCCAGCGTCGCCATCTGTTCGTAAAATTTTGACGGGGCGACTACCTCGCCGGAGGGCAGCACCAGCGTAAAAAAGGTATCCAACTCCCGCCCGCGCGCGGCTTTTTTGGGCGCTACTTCCACCAGCGCGCCCGGCGGCGCGGCGCTGATGGCGCGGCTGCCCACTACGTACAAATGGCCGACCAGGGCCTCAAACTCAAGTGGCATGGTTTATTTCACAATCTCAATACAACACGTAGCAATTCTAGCGGATTTACGCGCGCCTCGAAAGTAGGGGGAGTCTTAGCCCCCGGCGCATACGCACGATGAAACCGTTCTAACGGCCGGCGGCCTGGCGCGCGAATTCCCGGATGTCCTGGGGGCGGATGGGTTTGAGTAGGTAGGCGTCGGCGCGGGCGACCTGGGGAAACTGCACGAACCGCTCTCGATTATGCGCCGTCACAATCACCACCGGCACATCCCGCAGGAGGCGGTTTTCCATGATAAAATTGATGACATCCAGACCGCTGAGGCGGGGCATCAGCAGGTCTAAAAAGATGATGCTGGGGACGACTTCCTGTAAAATCTCTAATGCCTGAAGGCCGTCTTCGGCCCTCAAAACCTGCATACCGGCGGGCTGGAGAATCTGCTCCATAAAAAACAGCGTATATGTGTCATCATCCGCAATCAGCGCGGTTGGCTGCATACATCCCTCAACAGGCGGAAGCCGGGTGGTTTACACAAGAAATGCGCCGCTAAAATGCCAGCGGCTTATATCACCAACCTATTATTATAATTATAAAGTTGTTTTCGCAAAGTTAGAGTAAACAAATCTTGCTCATCAGTCATTCAAAACTGAAAACCGGCGCGGTAGCGCACCAGCTTTCGGCGGTAGCGTTGGGTATAGGAAGTCAAACGGGACTCCAGGGTTTGCCAGCGGTCGCTGTGCAGCACCTCGCTCACGGCTTCCAGGCTTTCGCCGATGAACTCAACCTGCCGGACAGGGTAGTCGCCAAAGGCCGTATGCCATACCGCCACCATGTACAGCCCCATGCTTTGCAGCGCCGGCACGAATTCTTTGATGACGTATTCGTAATACGTATCATAAAATTCCGGGCGAATGTCATACTGCAAAAGCAGCCGGTAACGTGGGATAATTCGCAACGGGAGCATAAAAAAGCTTTCGTTAAAATTGAATCCTGTGGATTCTAACACGCTGCCCTGCCCAGACCAAATATGCCGCTTGCCCCGTCCGCAGGGATGCGGTAATGTCTGGGTAATCACGACAAGAGGCTTTTATGGACCATCTGCAAAAGAGGCTGGATGACCTGCGCCGGCAGCTCCAGAACCTGCCGGAAGACCCCAAGGCGCTGGCACAGATCGAAAGCGCCGCGCGGGCGCTGCTGGCCGATGCTAAAAATACCCCCCATGAACCGGCGGCGCAGGCGCTTTTTGCCGAACTCGCCCGGTTAAGCAACCCGACTTCACCGACCGCCGCCACCGTGCGCGGGCTGGTGCGCCGCGCGCGCATCCGCATCGAAATCGCCGGCGATGAGGACGATATTGACGAAGCTATTGACATCCTGGCGGAGGCTTTGTCGCTGAACCCCGCCGACCAGGACGTGATCGCGCTGCTGCGGCAGGCTGCCGGGCGCACGCCCCAGGCCGCCCAGCGCGTCAACGATCTGTTCGCGCGTTACGGCGTCGAGCGCGTTCAGCCGCCGTCCCCAACGCCGCCGGAAGCCGCGCCCCGGCCCGAAAGCGCGCCAAAACCGCCGGCTGCGGTGTCTTACCCTACTTCGTCCGGTTATCCCCCGCCGGAGGAAGAAATTTACCAGGAAACGCCGGGGCGGCGGATGCCCGGTCGCGGGCCGCTGTACAACGCGCCGGACGTGGACGAAATGCTGTCCGAACTGACGCAGGCGTATTATGCCGGGGACTACCAGCAGGCCGTTGATCTGGCGAACCGCATCCTGGCCTTGCAGCCCGGCAACCCGACCGCGCTGGATTACCGGCAGAAGGCCGAAGATAACCTGATACGCGGCGTCGTGCCGGATCATCGTATTCCCTTCGACGCGCGCGTTTCCTACAACCGCGCTAACTCGCTGGTGCGCGCCGGCAACTACGAAGAAGCCGAGCGCCTGTACCGCGAAGCGCGCGACCTGGCCGAACGCAGCGGCATCTTAAGCTGGAAAGACGCCGAACAGGCGCTGCTGGATATTCAAGACCTGGCCCTGGCCCGCGAACTGCTGATCGAAGGCGACCGCCTGATGAAAACCGACAGCTGGTCGGAGGCGCTGCGGAAATACGAGGGCGCGCTGCGCGTCGTCCCCAACGACCCTCAGGCGCAGGAGCGTATTGATATGGTGCGCCGCATCCAGCAGGAGGCCGACCAGGCGGCGGTGCAGTTGAGCATGTTAAGCGGCACGCTCACCGAGCAGGTCGCCCAGTTACAGAACGTGCTGAATATCCTTATGCGCGTGCGGCAGGTGCTGCCGGACAGCCAGCGGTTAATCCAGCTTCAACAGACGGCCAACAACAAACTGACCGGCATCAAAACCCAGCTTAATGACCAGGCACAGTCGGCGCTCAACCGCGCCGGCCATGCCAACCGCCTGGAGGAACGCATCGCGCTGACCAACGAGGCGCTCAACCTGTTGGAACTGGGCGTTAAACTCGATCCCAGTG
Source organism: Chloroflexota bacterium (assembly GCA_014338005.1). Lineage (GTDB taxonomy): Bacteria > Chloroflexota > Anaerolineae > Aggregatilineales > Phototrophicaceae > CFX2. Next base: position 13,923 of record QUBZ01000048.1, read on the forward strand.
ACCTGCATCTGGCCGAAAGCCTGCTGGAAACGCGCACCGCCGCCAGCGACATGCAGCGCGCGCGGCAGGTCATCGAACGCGCTTCGGCACTGATTTCTCAGAACTTCGACAACGAACTTTCCCAGGCGCGCTCGATGCTGGCCGGCCTGCGTGACTATGCCCAGGACGAACGCTACCGCGCCATTGTCAACGATCTGATGGCGCGGTATATCGAACGTGCCGAATTCGCCATCGAGGAAGGCAGCGCCGACGAGGCCGAAGCCTGGCTGGATTCCCTGCGCGAGGAGCCGTTCCACGTGCTGGGACGCCGGACGGAAATCCTGCGCGTGGAAAATGAAATTCGCGCCATGCGCCGGCAGGGGCGCGTTCGCCTGGCGTTGATCGGCCTGTTTGTCATCCTGATCGGCACGGCGGGCCTGGTGGCGACCCAGGGGGCCTGGATGCCGCTGCTGTTCCCGCCGCCAACGACCACTCCCACCGATACGCCCACCCCCAGCAATACGCCCACCCCCAGCGACACGCCGACACCCAGCAGCACGCCGTCGCCCACGCTGACGCCGACCTGGACGCCGACACACACGCCCACCTACACGCCGTCGTACACGGTAACGCCGTCGCTGACGCCGACCGATACGCCGTCGCCGACGCATACGCCGACCATCACGCCGACGTTTACGCCGTCGCTGACGCCGACCGATACACCGACGCCGACCATCACGCCGACGCTGACGGTTTTATGTGTGGTCGTCAACTTCAGCGACAGCGCGGTGCGGGTGCGCGCCAACCCGTCGGTGTCGTCTGATAACTGGATTGGCTGGCTGCCGCGCGGCGTGGCCGCCAACGTGCTGCGCCAGGAACGCAGCGCCGCCGACAACCGGCTGTGGTATTTTATCCAGGCGCAGATCGAAACCGGCGAAATTCGCGGTTGGGTGCGCTTCGATACCGTCCAGCAGATTTCGCCCTGCCCGCCGCTGTAGGTTGATGGGAATAGATAGAAGGCACGATCAAAAAAAGAGGCGGGCTTAGAAACCCGCCTCTGCCGATGGCCGAAAACCGAGGGTTTTTAATCCCGCCCGCCGCCGAACAGCCGCAGCAGGAACAGGAACAGGTTGATAAAATCGAGGTACAGCGTCAGCGCGCCCAGGATGCCCAGTTTGGCGGCCAGGCTGCCGTCGGCTTCGATGGTCGGGTCGGCGGCCATTTCTTTAATGCGCTGCGTATCGTAGGCCGTCAGCGCGGTGAACAGCACCACGCCCACAATGCTGATGAGGAAATCCAGCGGGCCGCTGCCCAGGAACATATTGACGATCATGGCGATCAACAGCCCGATCAGCCCCATCATGAAGTAAGAGCGGAACTGCGTCAGGTCAGTTTTGGTGGTGTAACCCACCACCGTCATCGCGCCGAACAGCCCCGCTGTCGTCAGGAACGCCAGGCCGATTGACCCCAGATCGTAAGCGACGAAAATCAGCGAAAAGATGAAGCCGTTGAGGCCGGCGTACAGAAAAAACAGCACGCCCGCCAAGTCCGGCGACATCCGACGCAGGCCGGCGCTGATGCCGATGACCAGCCCCACTTGCAGCACAATCGAGCCGATCAGCACGACCGGGTTCAGCACCACTGCCAGCAGCGCCTCGCTGCCGCTGACGATCATGGCGATCAATGCCGTCGTCAGCAGGCCGACCGTCATCCACATATAAACCAGCCGCATCAGCGGGCGAATCTCGACCCGCAGCGCCGAAACGTCTAAAACAGACGTGGTATCTCGCGTATTTGGGTTAAACATATTTACTGCTCCCCTGAACACATCCAGATCGTATTTATTATACCGTCTAATCGCCGGGTGGTTTCTCTGAATCGTATTAGAAATAAAAAGCAGGCACCATTGGCAGTGCCTGCCGGACATCTATTTTCACCATCCGAGTGTCCCTGGGCCGCCCTTGAACGGGCCTATAATGTCGGACGTAATCCAGCCACCATAGAATTCACCTTCCTGCGCCGTCACGCGCTCGTCGTCCACATAGCAGACATCCATCTTGCCAGGATACACAGCCAGATAGTTTTTGATGGCCTCGTAGCCGGGGTTGGGGTCGGGGTAACTCCAGGCGGCGTTTTCGGCACGGCGCTCGCCCACCGTGATCGTCCAGTAGGCTGCTGTGCCTTTGAACTCGCAGAACGTCCGGCGATTGGTGGGGCTGAAAAACGCCATCATTACATCCGGCGGCGGGATGTAATATACGGGTGGGTGGCTGGTTTCCAGCACGCGCAGCGCCTGCGTGGTGACGGCAACCGTCTGACCGTTGAAGACTACGCGGATACGTTTGGTGGTCGGCTCGACACGCGGCGGTCGCGGATAGTCCCAGACGGATTCTTGCCCGGCGCCGGGTTGGATACGTTTGAACATTGTTTATCTCCTTTAGAAATGATTGAACAGCAGGGCATTTCACGGCGCTTGCAGGCTCGCCAGTAGTTCAACCGTCACCGCCACTACCTGCGCGCGTTGCTCATCGGCACTGATGGTGGCTTCGTTGTCGCCGGGCTGCAAGCCATAGCTGCCAAAGCCGCTGTGGTTGCCGCCTTCGATGGCTGCCCAGCGTGTGCCGGGCGGCATCAGCGCCCGCGAATTTTGCAGGCTTTCGGCGTTCGCCACACCGTCCCGCGTGCCATAAATCGAGACGGCTGCTAGTGGTTTTTGCGACAGGTCTATATCTGGGTAGGATGCCCACAGCACCAACCCGGCGACCGGGCTAGCTTGGGCGTAACGCGCCGCCATCGCGCCGCCGAGAGAATGGCCGCCCACCGCCCAGGTTTGGATGTTCGGGAAGGCCGCCTGTACATCTGCCGCCGCATTCACGCCGAAGATCGCCAGATTAAGCGGCATGGGGACGATGACCGCCAGATAACCCTGGGCGGCAATGTCCCGCACCAGCGGTGCGTAGGCACGGGCATCCACACGCCCGCCGGGGTAAAAAATGAAGCCTGTAGATGGTTCGCCTGCCGCCGGCTGGAAAATCATCCAGCCGTTCTGCTCCGTGACCTGCACCAGTTCATCTGGCTGCAAGGCTGCGCTGGCCTCAGCGGTGGCGGCCAGCGGCGTGCCCGCCCAGATCACAAAACCGGCTGCGCCGACGACCAGCGCGCCGATCAGCCCAACGAGAATCCATTTTAATTTTTGCATGGTATTAAGCCGGCCTCTGGTCTGTAATACCCATTTCCGGGTGCGCTGAATAAAATGCCTTGATTGCTCGTTCGGTTCCAAACCTTCCCATCTTCTTAGGGGACATGTGTCTCCATTCGGGCCGCTGCAAAATGCAGGAGACCTGGAAGCCTGTTATGCCCTGTTACAAACCTCTCTCCAAGATTTTGGGAGGGAGTAGGGGATTAGCAATCACGGTGTTAGCAAGCACAGTGAATGATAAGATTACCGGTATAACTATAGCGCAGGAGAGGGCGTGTCGGCGTATTTCTCAGCCGGTATTCAGAAACTGCTGAACGCGCGCTTATTTGGCGGCGCGCGGGTTGGTGCCGGTGATGCCCCAGATCAACTGGCCGAGCGGGTCGGGGTCACTCTTGCGGAAGTCCACCCACGTGCTGCCTTTGAGGAAGGCCGGGTAGTCGGGGTTGCGCGGCGCGTCCGGCAGAAAAATCAGAATCACCGGGCGCTTCAAGTCCATGAAGGTATACAGCTCGTGCTGCTGCCAGGTGCCGACTTTGTGCGCGCCGACGAAAAAGGCCATACGTTTGCTTTTTAAAATCTGCGCCTCCACCAGCGGCTGCCACTGCTGTCCCGGCTGAAGCTCCCACTCATCCAGCCAGGGCAGGATGCCGTATTCCAGCAGCGCCTCGCCGATCTGCTTGACGCCGGGTTTGTCTGCGCCGTTGTGGCAGAAAAAGATGTCGTGGTCATCGGTCAGCCGCTTGCCCTGGATGATCGAGATGGCGCGCTGGCGCTCGCGCTGGGTATCGGCCAGCCGGTCGAGCCGTGTGACCATGGCCGTATTCATCAACACCTGGACGGCAGTGGCGCGCTCCTCATCCGTCACCAGCGAGATTTTCGTGCTGCACACCGGGCAAGGAATCCAGTCGAATTTCATTTCGCGCCGCTTCTGGGCCTGTAGATCGGTGATGGGCGTGCCGCATTTACCGCACACCAGCGGACGCCGCCGCCGCACGCTGCCGGGGATGGCGCGCCGCATCAGGTGGGCATGGATGTATTCTTCGGTGTTTTTGCGTGTCGTTTCGGACACGCCCTCGTCGAAGTACACCCTGACTTCGGCGCGGCCTTCTTCCTTCGTCTCCAGGTACACCCGGCTGGTTCCGCCGACGGCATCCATGAAAAAAGTGGCGTTTTCATAAACATCTTTGCCGGTGAACAGCCGGCTGTTCGACAGCCGGACGGCCAGCATGGCATACACGTTTAGCACCGGCCCGTCGAAGGCGAAAATGACGGCAGGGGTTTCTATGTCGGACGGTTCGGGGGCGGGGCGCGCCGACTGCGACGGGAAGACCAGAATCGGCACGCCGTTGGCGTCTTCGTCGCGCAGGGCGATTTCGTGCTGGATGAGGTCTTCGACGGTGGCGATCAGCAGCAGCTGTTCTTCGTCCGGGTCGGCGATGCGCTCGGTTTCCGGGATGCGGAAGCGCCCGTATTTGACATCTTCCTCGACGATAGACCCCACGCCGTCGGCTTCGTCTTTGGCGGCGGAGATCATGGCCGAAGCATAGGCGTCCAGGATTTCCGGCTGGAGCAGCACCAGGTTGCCGAAGCTGAACCGCCGGATGAGCGCCTGCGATTCCACCAGGGCAATGCAGGTTTCAAACTGCGCCCGCAAATCGTCGCTTTCTTCCGGCGCTTCCGGCAGGTGGATGAAGGTGTCGTACAGGTCGTCCACCGTGTACAGCAGGCCGCTTTTGCTTTCCCGGATGCGCGACAGGAAGTTTTTGATGGTCTGGAACAGCCAGGTGGAACTGACCTTCGGCAGCGCCTCCCAGTCAATCGCGTTCTGGATGGCGCCTTCCAGTTCCGGTACGCCGTCGCCCTGGTAGGCGCTGGTTTCAAAGTAGCGGTCGAACTTGAGCGACTGCATGACGCCAGTGATGCGCTGCCGGCTGACGCCCACGCCGCCCCGGTCAATGCGCCCGGCCACCAGGAACATCTTCAGCGGCAGATGCCCGCCCTTAAGCTGCTGGGCATGACGCAGCGCCCGCACCCAGTATTTGACGCCGGAGAAGGGGTCGGTGTCGCTTTTTACGTCGAACACCACCAGCGCCACCACCACCTGATTGAGATGAAGCTGGTGAACCAGCCGGTAGCTGGGCTGCCCGGCCATGTCCCACAGGTAAATTTCGTGGATTTCGTTGATGCCGTTGCCGATCACGTGTTCCCTGGCATCCAGCCGCCGGACGTGGCGGCCATGCGTGGAGATCGTGCCGGTGACGGGCTGTTTGAGCAGCGCGTCGGCCAGGCCGGTTTTGCCCACGCCGCTGTCGCCCACCAGCACCACTTTGGCCGCTGTGTAACGCACCGTCGGCATGATCGAATCGGCAGCGCCCAGCACCTCGGAATGGAAGCGCCAGACGCGCACCGCCGTGTCCGTGTCGCCCAGGGTCGCCAGCACCGGGCGGTTGGGGTGGAAGGCCAGCCCTGCCGTCCAGTAGGGCGAGGCCGGTTCTTCCAGGATTTCGACCGTCTCCCACCGGTCGCAGCGCCACAGCCGCACCGAACCGTCCATGGACTTGGATGCCAGGAACTTGCCGTCGAACGAAAACGACAGGCTGTTGACGATGCCGGTGTGGCCTTCCAGCACGCCGACCATACGCCCCCACAGCCGGATGGTCAGGTCTTGCGAGGCCGAGGCCAGGATGCTGCCGTCCGGCGACCAGGCCAGGTCATAGACCGGCGCGGTGTGGCCTTCCAGGATGCGTTTGACGCGCCCGGTCGTCACGTCCCAGATGCGGACGGTCTGGTCTTCGGAGCAGGAGGCCAGGTCTTTGCCGTTGGGCGACCAGGCGACGCAGTGTACCGCGCCGGAGTGTCCCCGCAGCAGCGTGATTAACCGCTGGCTGGCGGCATGGCAGATGGCAATGCTGGTATCGCCTGACCCGGAGACCAGCAGTTTGCCATCTAGCGACCAGGCTACGCTGAAGACCGTGCGGGTGTGGGCGCGATAGCTGCGCGATTGGCCGGTGAGGAGGTGCCACAGCCACACCTTGCTGTCGCCCGACCCGGCAGCCAGCATCGAGCCATCCGGCGACCAGGCCGCGCTGGTGATGCGCTCGGTCGGGCCGCTGATGACGATCGGCTCGGCTTTGGCCGTCATGTCCCACAGCCGGATGGTTTGATCGTTGGAGGGCGTTGCCAGCGTGCGATTGTCTGGCGACCAGGCCAAGCGGTTGATTGTCTCGCTGTGTCCGGTCAGGTGGCGAAGCGGTTTCAAGGCGCTTACCCTGGGCATCTCCTCGGTTTGATCTTCATTACCGTTCTGGTCGCGGTAATCGTCATCTCCTGAACGATCCGGCATAACCCCCCGCTTTAATCAGTATTTCGGCAGCCGCGCTGCGCGTATCCCGGACAATCCACGCAGCGCGCATAACATAATGATTTGAATTATATTATAACGCCTTCGTAACCACCGGCCAACCTACAGGGCCTCTTACATATCCTCAAAAGCGGAAATTCGCCCCCGCCAATCGTCCGGGATGGGGACAGAAAGCCCCGCCTGGTAATCAAACGCCACCAGCACGATCACCCCCGATGCTGCCACCGCCGCCGCGCCGTCCCGCTCGCGCGCGATCAGGTGTTCCACGTCGAAACTCTTATGTCCCAAACGGCAGCAGCGTGTGTACACCCGTACGGCGGAGTCGCTCAAATCCAGCGGCAGCCGGTATTCCACCGTCGCCTTCGCCATGATCGGCCCGACCGTCCCCGACAGCCCGTTCCACAACCCCAACTGGCGGAAATAATGCACCCGCGCCGTCTCCATATAGGTCAGGTATTTGGCGTTGTTGACGTGTCCCATCGCGTCCAGGTCGCCAAAGCGAATTTCGATTTCGACGCCGTGCCGGAAGCCGTCCCATTCCATCGTCGTTCATTCCCCTTTCACGGGCATTACGCCCCTGCGCCGATATTATGAATTTGCGGTTTTGATAATAACAGAAATGCGACGCGCGGGGGATTGTGCGGCAGCGGCGGTGCGGCATGGTCTGGCGGAACGGCGCAAAACAGGCACAATTAAGACCAGATTATCGGACTGAATCAAGGCGCGTCACCATGCGATTTTCTGACGAAGGCGAAGCGATTACCTACATCTTCCGTTCGATGCGTAAACTGCGCGGTGTCCAGCGCGGGCCGGACGAAAACATGCGCGACACCGGCCCGACGCGCCGCCTGCTGCACGCTGCAGGCCTGCTGGATACCCCCCGCGAGTACGCCGTCGTCACCGGCAGCAAGGGCAAAGGCTCGACCACCGCCATCACCGCTAAGCTGCTTCAGCACCTCGGCCACCGCACCGGCATGATTACCAGCCCGCATCTGGTCAGCTGGAGGGAACGCATCCGCGTGGACGGCCAGGCTATCCCGGATGCCGACCTGCGCCGCATCCTGGGCGATTTGGCGCCGGACATAGATGCGATTGAGGACACGCTGACCGGGCAGCAGTATTTCAGCCCGCAGGGCATTTTTCTGGCGGTGGCGCTGCGCTGGTTCGACGAGCTGGGCGTCAGCGCGGCGGTGCTGGAAGTGGGGCGCGGCGGGCGCTATGACGACATCGCCGTTGTGCCGAACAAACTGTCGCTGTTCACGCCGATTCTGCTGGAACATCCCCAGCAGCTTGGGCCGACTCCGGCGCGCATCGCCTGGCACAAGGCCGGTATCATCAAACCCTACAGCTACGCCTACAGCGTGCCGCAGCCGCCGGACGTGCTGGATGTGCTGCAAGCCGAAGCCGACACCCAGGGCGCGGAATTTAACTGGATTGCGCCCAAAGACCTGGGCGAATACCTCGGCCCGACGGCGGACGGCAGGGGAATCCGTATGGAACTGGGGCGCTACGGCGAGGTATCGCTTTCGCTGCTGGGGCGCTACGAAATCATGAACGCCACGCTGGCCGTGATCGGCGCGGGCAACCTGCACGGGCGGCTGGCGGGCATCCCGCATGGTTCGCCAGAGTATGTGGAGCGGATTCGCGCCGGGCTGGCGGGCGTGTTCTGGCCGGGGCGCTGCCACCGTCTGCAAGATCACCCGACAGTGTTCGTGGACGGCGCGATCACCGTGCCGTCGGCACAGTCGTTTTTAGAAAGCGTCGCGCCTTACACCAGCCGCCCGACGGTCATCATCGCCGGTGTGCCGCAAGACCGCGATTATCCGGGCGTATACGCCGCGCTGGCCCCCGCCTGTGATGCCCTCATCCTGACGCACAGCACGATCAACGATAAGGTGGTGTTTCCGCCGCCGGAAGTGGCGCTGGCGGCGGCGCGGCAGGTTTACCCCGGCGCGGAATATGCCGATACGCTGCCGGCGGCCTTCGAGCGGGCGCGGGCGCTGGCCGGGACGGACGGCACGATTTTGATGGCCGTCGCGCAGCCGCTGGTGGGCGAAGCCATGCTGATGTGGGGGCTGTCCTTTGAAACTATTTAACTGCTTGCGTCATGCGGGACATTTTCCTGTTATGATTGGTGTAGAGCATGTATCCGGCCTGAGATAAAAGGGGACGAGACGTTGAGTCTGCTGCGCCGTATTGAACGAAACCGACTGCCGCAGGTGGGCGAAGTGGTCAGAATCTTCCAGCACGGGCGGCTGATCGCCAGCGGGCGGGTCATCTGTTCGGATCGCCAGTTCGTTTCGGTTGCGGGCAAGGGTATTGTAGACCTGGATACCGATGAACTGCGGCGCGGCCTCAACGACGGCAGCATTCGCATCGAGCGCGAAGTGAACTTTTAAGAACTAAGAACGATGACCTCCGCCACCCGCGCGGCTGCCCTGGCCGACCAACTCCGCGATGCCATTCGCAGCGGCGTTTACGTCTGCGGCGAACGGCTGGTCGAACTGACGCTTTCGCAGCAGATGAACGTCAGCCAGAACACCGTGCGCGACGCGCTGTACATCCTGCAAGACGAAGGGTGGGTGGTCAAACAGGCGCGGCGGGGTGTTTTCGTGCGCGCCTTCAGCCCGGATGAAGCGACCGAGGTTTACGCGCTGTGGGCGGCGGTGGAAGGGCTGGCGCTGCGCTGGGCCGTCGAATCGCTGACCAAAGGCGGACTCAACGGCTTGCAGCGCATCCTCAAACAGGCGCGCAATTTGGCGCTCACCGGCGACGTGCGCCGCTCCACCGAGGCGCTGCTGCTGCTGCACGCAAATATCGGCGCGCTGGCGGGCCGCCCGCAGACCGCCGACCTGCTGGCCCGCCTCCGCAACCAGGTTCACCTGCTGGAGATCGTGCGGCATATGCGCGCGCCGCGCAGCCAGCACGCCCAGAGCGCGCAGATCATCCTGTACGAAAAACTGGTGTCGCTGATGGCCGCCGGCGCTGCCGAGGACGCGCAGCAGCTGCTGGAATATCTGATTAAAACCGACTGCGAAACTCTGCTGCCGGCGCTCAACTACGGAAACACAACGCGCTAACGCTCTAAAACTGAATGGCATCCAGTTCGGTCAGCGTGCCGGTGGTGCGTTTTTTGTGCTTCACAACGCGGTACATCAGGGTGAACTCCGGGTGGCCCTGCATTTTGCGCGGCTGGAGCGGCTCGCACTCGTAGAAGTCTTTCACCAGGGCATGGGTGGCCGGGCTAATCAGCACCTCGCCGGGCAGGGCGTTTTCTTGCAGCAGCTTGCCGATGTCCATCGCCTCGCCCAGGGCGGAAAACTCCTTGCGGTCGTGGCTGCCGATGTTGCCCAACACGGCCATGCCGGTATGCACGCCGATGCCGTAAAACACGCGCTGAGTCTCCGGCAGGACTTCGTGAAGGGCTAACAGGTCGTACATCATGCTCATGGCGGCGCGCACCGCCCGCAGCGCATGGTCTTCCTGCGGGTTAAACTGGGTGTTGAACAGGCCGGTCACGGCGTCGCCCATGTATTTATCCACGATGCCTTCGTACAGGTTGATGGCGTCGCTGGACAGGCTCATGTAGCGGTTGATGATCTCCATCAAAACCGCCGGGTCAAGCTGTTCGCTGAAGCTGGTAAACCCGCGCACATCGCAGTGCAGCACGCTGATCTCGCGTTCCTGCCCGCCCACGTCGAACACGTCCACCCGGCGGATGTTCTCCACCAGCGCCATCGGCAGGTAGCGGCTGGCAAGACCTAACTGCGCCTCGCGCTGGCGAATTTCGGTCAGGTCATCCAGCACGATGACCACGCCGCCGCCCAGCGCACCGGTTTCGCGCAGAGGACTCATAATCAAATTCCAGATGCGCGCACCCCGATCATCCAGCATCACATCGAGTTCCAGCAGTTCGCGGGTTCCCTGCCGGCGCACACGCTCCAGATGCTCGTGAAACAGCCCGTTTAAAGCGGGCAGCACTTCGTCCAGCGTGCGCCCGACCAGCGGCTCGTGTTTGCCGCACACAATCCATTCGGCGGCGGCGTTGCACAGCATCACCACGTTGTCGCGGTTGAGGGTAATCACGCCGCTGGTGATGGAAGCGAAGATATTGTCCATCAGGTCGCGCGCTTCGGTGACGGCGGCCAGCCGCGCTTTCAGTTCGTCGAACAGGCGCGCGTTTTCGATGGCGACCGCCGCCTGATGGGCAAAAGCGGTCAGCAAATTCAGTTCGTGCTGTTTAAAGACGCCCGCCATGATACGGTTGTCGCAGTACACCGCGCCGATGATGTCGCCGCGCACCTTCAGCGGTACGGCCAGGATGCTGCGAAGTTGAAGCCCGGCGATGCTCTGGTAGCCCTGATAGCGTTCGTCACTGCTGGCGTTGTCGGTCAGGACGGGTTCGCCGCTGCTGACCACCTGGTTAACGACCGTTGAACTGACGGTAAACTCGCCCTTGCCGATCTGTTCGCGGTCGAGGCCGCGCGCGACCGGGATTTCCAGCGCGCCGGTATCGCGGTTTTTCAGCACGATGTACCCGCGCTCCGCGCCCGTCAGCCGGATGACCGTATCCATAACCTGGTTCAGCACTTCGGCGGGGTCGAGCGACGAGTTAATCAGCGCGGCGGTTTCGGCCAGCGCCCTGAGCTGGCCCAGTTCGATCAACATGCTGCCCAGTTCGCCGGCCAGTTTATCTAGGTGGCCGCGCAGGGCGCGCAGGCTGTCCAGCGCACCCGGCGGCAGGTTCATGCCGCGCTGGCGCAGGATGTCGCGCTGGCTGCGTAAAGCCTCCAGCAGGTCGCCGACGCGCTGGCTGAGCTGCCGAATCTGCTCCTGGGCGCTGACCCGATCCTGTCCGGTTTTGATGCGGGCAGTATCACCTTGAAGTTTTTCGCCAAAATCGTCAAACATTATGCCCTGAAGACCTCGTACACCTGGGTCGCCTGCTGGCGGCCCTTCGCTTTGATCGGATCGCGTTTCTGGTAAATGAAGGCCGCCGCGCCATCCGCCGCCCGGACGGCCTGGAAGGTGGACTGGCTGATGATGATCTGGCCGGGCTGCGCGTTTTCCAGCAGCCGGTGCGACAGGTTGATCGTGTCGCCCAGGGCGGTGAAATCGCGGCGGTTGAGGCTGCCCACGTTGCCCAGCGTCGCCACGCCGGTATGCACGCCGATGCGGTAAAAGTGCGGCTGCGGCTGGATGCCGCTGCGAGCATAAAAGTCGGCGAAGGCATCGCGCGCCAGCAGCGCCGCCTGCAGCGCCCGGAGGGCGTGGTCGTCCATCGGGTTCAACTGCGAGTTGAACAGCGCCATCACCTCCGTACCCATGTATTTATCAATCACGCCGCTGGCCTGGTGGATGCAGTCGGTCGCCACCGACAGGTATTCATTGAGCAGTTCCATCACCTGCCGGGGACGCAGGTCGGGCGGGAAGGTGGACAGCGGGCGCACATCCATAAAGATGCAGGTCACTTCGCGGCGTTCCCCACCCAGCGCCAGCCCGGCGATCTGGTGAATATTTTCGATCAAAGCCGGGGGCAGGTAGCGGCGCAGGATGTTCAGTTTATCCTCGCGCTCGCGCTGCGCGGTCAGGTCGTCCAGCACCACCGCCACGCCCTGCGTTTGCCCTTCGGCGTCTTTGAGCGGGCTGAACTTCATGCTCAGGGCGATGCGCCCGCGCCGCGACGTATCAAGTTCGGCTTCCGCGATCTGGCTGGCGTTGCGCTGGCGGACGGTTTGCAGATATTCGTCCAGGTCGGCGGTGAGTTTGGGCAGCACCAGCTTAAGCGGCTGGCCGATGGCCGCTTCGCCGGGCAGACCGAGGATGTCGGCGGCGGCGGCGTTGTAGGTCGTCACCACGTTATGGCCGTCGGTCGTTATCACGCCGCTGCCGATGGAGTCGAACACGTTCGCCATCAATTCCTGAATTTCGGTGATTTCGGCCAGGAACGCCTGCGCGCGGCTGAACAGCCGGGCATTTTCGATGGCAATCAAAGCCTGGTTGGCGAAGGCGACCAGCAGGTTTTCCTCGCGCGCGGTGAATACGCCGGTGCGAAGGCGGTTGTCCACGTACACCGCGCCGATCACCGAACCTTTGTAGGCCAGCGGCACGCACACCACCGACCGCAAGACCATATGCGCGATGCTGAGGTTGCCCTGCATACGCGGGTCTTTGTAGGCGTTGTCGGTACGCAGCGGTTTGCCGGTGTCCAGCACGTCGCTGAGGATGGTATGGCTGCCCTGGAAGGTGGTATTGGCCGGGTTTTCCAGGTCACGCACCACGCGGAAGTCCAGGGTGTTGGTTTGGGGGTCGCGCAGGACGATATACCCGCGCTCCGCGCCGGTCAGCCGGATGACCTCATCCATCGCGCGGTTTAAAACGGTGTCCAGGTCGAGCGACGAATTAATCAGCGCCGACGTTTCGGTCAGGGCGCGCAGCTGGCTGACTTCGGTTTGCTCGCCGGTCAGTTGTTTTTCCAGCATTTTCAGGCTGGCGTCAACCTGTTCCAACGTTTGCAGCACGCCCTGCGGCAGCGCCATGCCGCGCTTCCGCAGAATATCCTGCTGGCTGTGTAGAGAGGTAAAAACCTCTTTCGCATAGGCGCGCAGCCGTTCGATTTCGGTAATCGCTACGGTTTTCTGGGAAGGCGAGTCGGCCATTTACAGGTTTTGCTCCACAAGCAAGTTGAGTATAAGCATTATACAACGAACGCTGGCGCTTGCGCCTTACACCGCCCTGGCAACGGTTTAAAAAACCTAACATGCGTCGAAAAAATATATAAATTCTGCAACAGGTCGAACAATATGGTTAAAAGATGGGTAAAAAATGGTTAGAGCCGATCCGCCGCCGCCGGCCTGTTTTTGCAACTCTGCGCGGTTATGGTGCGTATTGTGCGATAGGGGGACGAAAAAACAAATTTCAGGATACGACGATGCGACTTTCTTTTTACCTTCAATACGCGGCGCGCAACCTGTGGCGAAACCGCCGCTGGTCAGGTTTTGCCGTCTTTTGCATCGCAGCGGGTGTGGCGACGGTGGTTGCGCTGCGGAGCCTGGGGCTGGCGATCGCCGACGCACTGACCAGCAATTTACGCTCCAGCAACTACGGCGACATCACGATCCAGAAAGGGGCGGATTACGACCTGTTCCGGTTCGACAACCCGGACGAGCGGGATGGTTTTAACGACCGGGAGATGCAGCGCATCGCGGATTGGACGGCGGAATACGGCGGCCAGCTTTCGGCCTACACCGTCACCAACAGCATTCAGATCAGCTCGCTGGATTTTGTGGGCGCGGGGCGACCGCAGTTCGTCAGCGCCATTTTTATTGACCCGCAGACTTTCCCGCCCACTGCCGATATTTTCGCCTCCGACCCGCCCGGCGCGCGCCTGGACGAACTGTTCCAGGGCGGGTATGAAGTCATCATCAGCCAGAATCTGGCCGACGCGCAGCATATCAAAGTGGGCGATAAGGTGCGCGTCAGCGGCACGAGCGAAGAATTTACGGTGCGCGGCATCGTCCCGTCCACCGTGCGGGGCGGCCTGCGTGACCTGATGGCGGCCTTTTTCGGCTTCGCCTTTTTCGACCGGGCCATCGCGGAGATGCTGCCGGTGCAGGAAACACCGACGCACGTCAGCATCGCCCTGCCGGAAGGCACGGATGCCGAAACCATACAGAACGGCGAGCGCCAGCTTCGCGCCCGCGTGGATGCGGTTCGCATTCGCACCGTGCCGGATCTGCTGCGCGAAAACCAGAACATCGCCGACGTGCTGGGCAGTTTCATCGTGGCGATGGGCCTGGGGGCGCTGCTGATCGGCGGCGTGGGCATCGTTAATACCATGCTGGTGATGGTCGGGCGGCGCACCGACGAAATCGCCGCGCTCAAAACCTTCGGCCTCAAGGGCGAACAGGTGGCCGCGATGTTTATGTCGGAGGCGTTCCTGCTGGGGCTGGCCGGCAGCCTGCTGGGCGGCGCGTTCGGCGTGGCGCTGGGCAGCCTCGCCAATGCTTACGGGCAGGTGCTTATCCAGCAGCCGCTCACCTGGCGCATTTACCCGGAGGCGATCTTCTTTGGGGCTGCGCTGGGATTGATTATCACCCTCGTGTTTGGCGTGCTGCCGGTGCTGACGGCGGTCAAGGTGCGCCCGGCCATCATTCTGCGCCCCAACGAAACCTTCATCCCGCGCGCGGGGCTGTTACAATCGCTGCTGGCGCTGGGGCTGGTGGTGGTATCGGGCGGGTTGATCGCCGGTCAAATGCTGCTGCCGGCTTTTAACGTGGTGGACTCCGCGCCGCGCGCCACGCCGCCTAACCCGTATGTGGTCGGCATCATCGTGGTGGCGGTCACGCTGCTGATTCTGGGGATTCTGGTCGGCCTGCTGTGGCTGCTGGTCTGGCTGATCGGCAAACTGCCGTCCTTCGGCATCATTGACCTGCGGCTGGCGCTGCGGAACCTGACCGTCCGCCGCACCCGCACGGCCACCACGCTGCTGGCCCTCAGCGCGGGCATGTTCGCGCTCAGCAGCATTTCATTCATCGGGGCCGGCACGCGGGAGATTTTGCAGTTCACACTCAGCGGCGCAATGGGCGGCAACGTGGCGATCTTCCCGATTCTGCCGGCGGCCATCGCCAACCCGCTGATTGACAGCAAACTGAACAGCATCGAAGGGGTGCAGTACCGCACCCGTTTTATGAACTACAACGGCCAGTTGAAACAGGTCAACGGCCAGGACATCCAGGATGCCGATGTTTTGTCGCCGGAAGAAATCCAGCGCGCTATATCTCAGGCGGCACGCAGCCAGGACTTTGAGCGGATGCGCGAGCTTAACCAGATGATGCGGAACTATAACTATACGCTGGTGGCGCGCGACTCCGACAACCCGAACCTGACCAGCGGCGAACTGGTGGCCGGGCGCGACCTGACGCCGGACGACCGGCGCGAGCGGGTGGCAGTGGTGCAGCTTAACCCGCTGCTCCAGCAGCTGAACGTGCAGGTCGGCACGGTGCTGACCTTCCAGATCAACAACCGGAACTACGATTTTGAAGTCGTCGGCCTGCTGCCGTATATCCCGCCGGAGGAGATGACGATCCAGCAGGGCATGACGATGGGGGATGTCATCATCCCGCCGCGCGCGCTTGACCGCATCACACCGGATTTCCAGCTTAACGTCGCCCAGATCGCGCCGGAACAGCTGAACAAGGCGCTGGTGGAACTTTCCGCCCTGCCGCTGATTTATTCGCTGGATATTTCGTTCCTGGACGGCCTGCTCAGCCGCCTCATCAACCAGTTCAGCGCCGTCCCCATCCTGGTCGGGCTGCTGTCGCTGATGGCCGCCGGGGTCATCATGGCGAACACGGTGGCGCTTTCGATGCTGGAACGGCGGCGGCAGATCGGCATCCTCAAGGCGGTCGGGCTGCGAGGCGGGCGCGTGTTGAGCGTGGTGCTGCTGGAAAATACGCTGGTCAGCCTGCTGGGCGGCGTGCTGGGCATCGGCCTCAGCTCGCTGGGCGTGGTTATCATGAGCCACTACGGCCTGGACATCACCATGCTTATCCCGACCGACGCGCTGCCGGTGGCGGTGGCACTGGTGTTGGCGGCGCTGTTCATCGCCTGGATTTCCACCTTCCTCAGCGCGCAAACGGTGCTGGGGGAACGGGTGACGAACGTACTGCGTTACGAATAAATGGTGGGGATGCACTTGGCATCCCCCTCACTTTATCGCAGGCCGAAAAAATCCAGCGAAACGTCCCACATCATGTCCATCTGATCCATCAGCGAGTGGTCAGAATCCACCAGCCGCAGGTCAACGTTTGAGCGACCGGCGGCGAAACGCACGCTCTGTTCGTGGTTCACGCTTTCGTCGCGCGTGCCGTGTACGATCAGGATGGGCAGTTCCAGCCGCACGTCATAGGAATGGTAGCCGCTGATGTCTTCGTAGAGCGCGTAATGCACACTGCGGTTTTCGTTGTAGCCGTAATGGGAAACGGGCAGGGTATTCGTTTCTCGCCAGCGCCGCAGCCCGTCCTCACCAAGCTGCTGGCTGCGGTTGCTGACAAAATCCAGCGCCGGGGCCATCAAAAACAGCCGCTCGACCCGCGCGCCCTCCACCGGGCGGTAGCGGTCGGTGAAGTGCAGCGCCACCAGCCCGCCCAGGCTGGAGCCGATCAGGTAAACCGGCCCCGGCGGGCAGGCGCGGACTTCTTCCGCCACGCGCTGAAGCATGGCGGTGAACATCAGCCGCTCGAAGGTCGGCACGTTCAGGTCTGGCACGCGCAGCGGCAGGCCGAGCGCCCGGAAGCGTTCCTTAAACAGCGCCGCCTTGCCGCTGGCAGGCGATGAAGCGAACCCATGCAGATAGATCACATTGACGGCCACAGCATTTGCCCCTATATTCAACCGGGTCACGCCGAAAGTATATCCAACCGGGAAACAAAAAGGCATGGATGTTTTAACCGAAGGCAATGCCGCCAAGCTCTACTGCCTGGACTGGATCGCACGGTATGCGGCGGACAAACCCGCCGTGACGATTCTCGACCTGGGCTGCGGGGATGCGCGTAATTTCGTGCGCCTGCTCAGGCAAAATCCGCGCGTTTTTTACGTGGGCGTCGAGCCGTCCCCGGCGGCCTGCGAAGCGGCGCGCGCCAATACCGCCGGGCTGAACGCGACCATCCTTAACGCTTACGCCTACAACGTTTTCGGGCGGCTGGTGAAGGAACGTTTCGATCTGCTGGTGTCCTTCAGCGTGTTCGAGCATGTTTACCGGCGGCTGGACTACCTGCGCGCCGCCCGCGCCTGCATCAAGGACGACGGTTATTTCCTCATCAATTACGATGCCGGGCATTTTGTGTACCCCAAAAACACCCGCGAACGGCTGAAAAATTATCTCGGCCCGCTGCTGGCGCGGCTGGGCGCGGAACGCTACTTTCAGGCGTTCGTCCGGCAGGCCGATTTTGAGGCCATGCTGTCGGCGGCAGGTTTTGTGGTGGAGGAGGCCAAGTCCTTCAATACGACGCTGAAGGGCATTTACCGGGGCGTGCCGGAGCCGCGCCGCGCCGAATACATGCGCCGCTGGGTGGAACTCGAAGACTGGTTGAACACACTGGATATTCCCTATGACGACCGCCATGCCCGTACCTGGACGACCCGTAACTATATCCTCAGACCGGCGCGCTGAGAAAACGCACTCCGTTCTGCGCCGGCTGTGGCTACCGGTCTGGGCGCTGCTGGCGGCGGCGGCTTTTCTGCTGGCGGCCACCGGCTGCCAACACGGCCTGCCGTACATTGACTATGGCGACGAGATGACCATGTGGACGCGCGGGCGCGCCTTGATTGACCCCACCTGGGAGATGTACCAGCCGGAATACCCGCCCGGCATGGTGCTGGTGGCGGCGGCGGTGCAGCGCGTCCAGGCGGCGCTGGGCGAAGTGTTCGCCAACCCCGCCGGGGCGGTGGCGGCCACGCGCCTGATTTCGGTTTTTGCCCACACCGGGGCGGTGGCGCTGGCGGCGCTGCTGGCTTACCGGCTGGCGGCTTTCGGCCTGGGTGCGGGCTGGGGGATGCTGGCGGGCTTCAGCGCCGGGCTGTTCTGGATGGTGCTGCCGCTGGCGATCTTTTTCGCCCGGACGGCCATGCCGGATGCGCTGCTGTGTCTGTGGTTTACGGCCAGTCTGGCGGCGGGCATCGAGGGGTGGATTCGGCGTTCCGCTCCCTGGCTGGCGGCCAGCTTTCTGCTGGCGCTGGTGGCGGCGGTGTTCAAGTGGCAGGGCGGCGCGGCGGTGATTTTGCCGCTGCTGGGCTGCCTGACCCTGCGGCGGGACAAACCGCGACAGGCCGCCGGGCTGCTGCTGGTTCTGCTGGCGGCGTTGGGCGCATTCGGATATTGGGCGGTGTTCGTCCACCGCGCGCTGGAGGGCGGCGTGTACACGCCCGGCACAACGCCCGAACCGCCGACTGTCGGCGTCCTGCTGGAGAATCTGCGTATTCAACTGGCGGACATCGGGCCGGCGGCGATTTTCGGCCTGCTGCCCGCCGCCGGGCTGCTGCTGGCGGCGCTGCCATCGTACCGGCGGCGTTTTTATCGTGAACTGCCGCTGTGGGTTTTCCCGGTGGTGCTGCTGGCTTTTTTGACCATCATCAGCTTTCAGGGCGCGGATGTTTTTGACCGGCACTATCTGGCCGGGGCGTCGCTGCTGGCTGCGCTGGCGGGGGTTGGTCTGGCGCTGGCGGCGCGCGCCGGCTGGCAGCTGGCGGCGCGGCTTGGACGCCCGTTTTACCGGGGCGCCGCGCGGCTGGCGCTGGCGGCGGTTTTGCTGGCGGCGGCCGTTCCGCCGACCGCGCAGATGTGGAGCGGCACATCCCGCATGACCGCCGAGATGCTGCTGCCCGACCGCCGCGCCATCTTCGCCGAATGGGCGCGCGCGACCGCCGTCGAAGGCCCGATGTTGGTCAGCGATTCGTATCTGGTGGCTGCTGTCCAGACGCTTTACGGCTATCAGGGGCGGCCCATCGAAACGCCGCTGAACCAGGGGACGACCGATTACCCGCGTGTGCCGGACATCACCGATGCGATGCTGGCCGAAGCCGGAATCCGCTACCTGGTGGTGCGCGATTTTGAGGATTTAAGCCATCTGACGACCCCGCTAACGCGCCTGATCGCTTATGGCGATGGCGCGAATTATCGCGGCCAGACCTGGGCGGCCTATTATGTGGGGGCGCTGCCGCCGCCGCTGGCCGATGAAGTGATCTTCGGCGATCAAATCCAGCTGCGGGCTTACAGCCTGGAGCCGGCGCGCGCCTGCCCCGGCGAAACGCTTAATATGCGGCTGGTATGGAGTGTGGTCAGCCCGCCGCAGCGGTATTATTCGTTTTTCCTGCACCTGTACAGCCCGCTCACCGGGGAACTGAGCGCGCCGATCAACGGCCAGCAGCCGGTCAGCGACGAACGCCCGACGTTAAGCTGGACGAAACCGGGAGAAATCCTGGCTGCGCCTTCGTTTACCTGGGCGCTGCCGGAGGATATGCCGCCCGGCGAATACGCGCTGTGGCTTGGCCTGTTCGACCCGGTGGGCGGGGAGCGGCTGCTGCTGCCGGACGGCAAACATTATTATGCGCTGCCGGCGACCATCCGCGTACCGGAGTGTTGAGGGCGGGGCTAGGGCGCGTCCTCGCCGAAGAAGTACACTTCCAGGATGTCGCGCACGATGGGCGCGGCCACGCCGGAGCCTTCGCCGGAGTTTTCCACCAGCACGACGATGGCGATTTCTGGATCATCCATCGGCGCGTAGGCGGCAAACCAGGCGTGGGAAACGGCGTCCGGGCGGCTGCCGTCCTGGGCTGTGCCGGTTTTGCCGCAGACGCCCAATGTTTGCAGCGGCGAGCGCCGGAACTGGTATTCCGCCGTCCCTGCGCGCGACTGCGTGACGCCGCACATGCCCTCGCGCAGCATGGCGATCACTTCGGGTTTAAAGCCAAGTTCGCCCATC